>JAZDMQ010000134.1:0-6388 GCA_043800755.1 bacterium
GCCGCCCAGGACTTCTGCAATCCAATCGCCGTCCCCGCGGCAACGAGAAGGCCGATGACGATACAGATACTGATCTGACTCCAATTCTTCATTTCCTCTCACTCCTTTGCGCTCGAATGCAGACGGCCTACGCCCTACTTGGTATTTTTCTCATCGATTCCATCCCTTTTGGGGGCCCACTGGATCAACTCGAAGATCGCACCTCCAATCTTGTCTGAATTCAGATAGGCAAAACCAAAGCCGTCTTTCCCCACATAAGATTGAGTAATTTTCAGCCCATATAGAACTTTATGGTCTGTTCTATGTTCTTAACTACGTTCTTAACTACGATGCCGATCTGAAAAACCATTCCTGAATCAAAGGGGACACTCTCCTTGCTCACCATGGCTTTACCTCCTTATCCCGGCCTAATACATGAGAAGCCATTCATCCGCTTACTTCACTCCGATACATTTCCATTGCTTCTCACCCATCTGCCTCGACGGTAGCCTCAAGGGATTTGCCCTTCCTTATCCTCCGGTCAGGCGAAAGCGAATCGGAACCACGACCCAGGCCTTGATGCGCCGATCTCCCCGGCGGGCCGGGGCGAAGTGCCACTGGGAGACCGCCGCCTGGGCTGCCCGGTCGAGCTCCTGATTCCCGGAAGAGGCCTGCAGCACGATCCTTCCTACGCTCCCGTCAGCGAGCACCTCCACCTTGAGCAGGCTGACCCCCTCGATGCCTGCCAGGCGGGCGCTCCGGGGGTAAGAGGGCATGACCTTCCGGATCCCCATGGGGCGGGCAGGGGAGAAAGCGCCATTAGACGAGGTCGCTTCCGAGGAGCCAGGCAGGCCGCCCCCTCCAGGGGTCAGGGTGGACAATCCTTTGTGGCCCATGCCCAGTCCCCTCTCCGCTGTGCCGCCGCCTCCCCCCTGGGTGCCGCCTCCGGGGATGACGGCCAGGTCCCCGCCCGCCGAGAGGACACCCGCCCCGGCCTCGCTTCCCCGAGTTTCCTTTGCTTTCCCTCCCTGGGAGCTGTCTTCTCCCGCCACAGGCTGGCCAAAGGCTTTGATCTCTGAGGGGCCAAACCCCACCTCGGTCGCCTTCTCAGTCCGGGTTGGGGACGGGGCGATGAAGGCAAAGGGGGTGCCCCGCTCCACCTTCAGTCGCTCAGGCAGCGGGGGAAGGATCTTTTCCAGGTCTTCGATCGGTGCCAGCACGGAAGATGGCTCAGGTGGGGTAGAAACGGGGGCCTCCAGCCCTTTCTCGATTATTCTGGGGGGCGCAATCGTTCTGGGGGCGACCTTCTCCTGCTTGGGCTGAGCTGCTATTTTCTCCGCCGGAGGCTTTTCGGAGGTCAATTCAATATAGCTTTTCACCGAAAGGTCCAGGGGATTCAAGGTGGTCATCCAGAGAGAGATCGCCCCCACCATCCCCATGTGAAGAACCAGGGAAATACCGAAAGAATAGGTCAAGGGATTTTTCCTGGTCATCTCTGATCCTTCAACTTGGTGGCGATGGCCATTCGGGCGGCCCCCAATGCCTTCACCTCATCCATCACCTCCACCACGCGCCCATGGAGCACATCGGTATCCGCATTAACGATGACCAGGAGCTTGGGATTTCCGAAGAGATCGGTCTTGAGCTGGGGGCCCAGCTGCTGGAGGAGGATCTCTTTCTTATTGTAGTAAAGCCTTCCCTCCTTGGTGAGGGTCAGGGTCACATTCTCCCGGATCTCCCTCTCGCCGGTGGCGGCCCGGGGGAGGCTCACCGGAAGGCCCTGCTGCTTGGTCATGGACAAGGTGGCGACCATGAAGAAGACCAGGAGGAAGAAAATGGTGTCGATCATGGGGACGATCTCGATGCGGGCCTTCCTGGGAATGCGGCGGCTAATCTGCATGGCTGGATACCTCTTTTCGCCCCTTGAGCAACAGCTCCAGCCGGGAGGCATACCGCTCGATCTCCTCCATTCTCCGCTCGCTCTTGCTGTGGAAATAGTTGTAAGGAATGAGGGTGAAAATAGCCACGGAAAGGCCCGTTGCGGTGGCAATGAGGGCCTCCGCAATCCCACCGGTAATGGCATGAGGCTGGCCGATCCCAGCAAGGGACATGATGCCGAAGGAGGAGATCATACCGGTGATGGTGCCCAAGAGGCCCAAGAGGGGAGCCAGGGTGACGATGGTATCGAGCGCCGGGAGGTACCGCTTCATGGCAGGGATCTCCGACAGGGCGGACACCTCCATCGCCTCGGTCGGAGAGGGGTTCCTATGCTCAATCCCGGCGGCCAACACTTGGAGGATCGGATTCCTCTCCTGGCGGGCCAAATTCAGCGCTTCTTCGAACTGATCCCCCTCCACCAGCTGGAGCACCCTCTCTGGCAAATCCTTGGATCGAATCCGATGCCAGAAGAGGAAGCGCTCAATGATCACTGTCAGCGAAACCACGGAACAGATGAGGAGGGGGATCATCATTACCCCTCCCTTGATGAGAAGCTTGATCAGGCCCATCTCTCAACCCCCATATCGGGGAAAATCCCCCGACGCAGACGATCAAAAACAAAAAGCCACGCCTGCTGCTGGATCTCCTGATCCATGAAACAGCCTTCGTGGCTTCTTGGCACTAACAATTCTTCAGAAAAGACTTGCCGCTGCCAGATCCGGCAGGGCTTACCCTTCGTGGGGCCTAACCTGTTTGCGAAAAACTCACTGCCTTGCTTTGTATTTCTTCCTTCTTGTCGCTCCCCCTTCATGAGGGAACCCTTTTCTTCCAGTGAGGAAGCACCTACCATATCATCCCCCCCCTGTCAAGCAGAAAATGAGAAATCAGGCGAGAGCCCCGATGAGGGCTACAGCAGGCTCTTCTCGCTTTCCCTCCGCAAGAGCAGCCACAAAAAGAAGGGTCCCCCCAACAGGGCGGTAATGACGCCCACCGGTATCTCCACCGGGGCGATGAGGGTGCGGGAAATCGTATCGCAGATGGCCAGAAAGGCCGCGCCAAAGAGGAGGGTGGCCGGGGCCAGCCAGCGATGGTCCGCCCCGATCATCAGGCGGCAGATGTGGGGGATCATCATCCCCACAAACCCGATGGGGCCGCAAATGGCGACTACCCCGCCCACCATCAAAGAGGTGGCAAAGAAGAGACCCTGCTTGACCCACCTCACCTCCACCCCCCGACTGCGGGCGATCTCCTCCCCGGTGAGCAGCAGATTCAACTCCTGACTCAGAAAGAGGATCATCAGGCCTCCACCGACCACGAAGGGGAGCATCTCTAAGACCGATTGGTAGCCCACATTCTCCAGGCTGCCCATGAGCCACCGCAGGATGCGAAAGGAATGGATGAAACCGCTCATATACTGAATGAAGAGGATAAGGCTGGAGAACAGGAAGCTCATGGCGACCCCGGCCAGGAGCATCGTGGCCGTGGTGAAGTTCCTCCTGATTTGGGTGAGCCCATAGACCAGGGCGATGGAGAGGAGAGCGCCCAAGAAGGCGGAGAAGGAGAGGCCGGAGACCCCTAACAGGGAAAAGGACAGCCCGAGACGAACATAGATGGCCGCCCCCAAGGAGGCCCCGCTGGCCACTCCCAAGGTGAATGGGGTGGCCAAAGGATTGCGAAACATGGCCTGAAAGGCCATTCCGCTGATGGCCAGCGCCGCTCCGGCCAAGGAGGAGGCCAACAGCCGAGGGATGCGGATGTTCCAGAAGATGAAGGAGTCAGGGCTGCCATTGTTAGGACAGAGGATGGATTGGAGGCCGATCGTCCTCATGCCCACAAAGGGGACGATGGCCCCGGCCACCAGAGCAAACAGGGCCATCAAGGCCAGGATCTTTCCTCGGGAGATCCTCTTTCTTTCCCTCATAGGATCAGCTCCGGCACCACGAAAGGCCTGCCCGTCTCCGGGTGCCTCAGGAATTGGAATGATTTCTCATAGATCTCCTGGAGGACCCCCTGCTGGATGACGTCTCCAGAGGGGCCACAGAAGACGACCCTTCCGCCCTTCAGGGCCAAGATGCGTCGGCTCACCAGCACCGCATGATTGATGTCGTGGGTGACGGAGATCACGGTGGCGTCCGAGTCTCGATTGACCCTGCCCAGGATGCGATAGATCGCCTCTTCATGCTTGGGATCCAAAAAGGCAGTCGGCTCATCCAGAAGGATGATCTCCGCCCCCTGGGCCAGGGCGGCGGCAATGAAGACCTTCTGCCGCTCCCCCCCACTCAGGGTGTCGAGATAGCGGTCCGCAAGCTCTGCGGTCCCGGTCAAGTCCAGGGCCGAGAAGACCGCCTCCTTATCCTGCCGGCTCACCGAGGAGAAGGGGCTCAGGTAAGGGTAGCGGCCCATCAGGACGAACTCCTTCACCGTGAAGGGAAAGGAGCCCCCATCCGCCTGGGGCACATAGCTCACCAGCTTGGCCAGGTCCCTCCGGGAATAGCCCTCCAATGGCCTTCCCTTGATCTCGATGGCCCCGCTGCCCTTCTGGTAAATCCCATCCAGGCACTTGAGCAGGGTGGTCTTCCCGGCGCCATTGGGACCGATGATGGAGAGATACTCCCCCCGCTCCAAAGTGAGGGAGATGTGCTGCAAGATGGCCTTCCCCCCGAGGCAGAAGGAATAATCACAAATCCTGATGATCGGATCCGTCAAGGCGACCTCCAGTGGACTTCAGGATGGATCAGCCGTGCCATGTCCTCCAGGATAAGGATGAATCTGGGCCCGGGGACGACCGCATAATTGTGGGAGAGCACATGGACCCGACCCTTCGCGACCGCATCCAACTGGGGGAGGAGATCCCATTGCCGCAGCACATCTGCTTCCTTCCACCCGGACTCCGCCAGATCCGGGATCACATCCAGGATCACCTGGGGATTGAGGTAGAGGATGCCCTCCCCGGAAACGATGGGGAATTTCACTCCCCCTCCCTGCAAGGCGTTCCGGCCGCCAGCCAGCTCGATCATCTGATCATAAAAGCCGTCCTGGCCGCAGATATAGATATCCTTGATCATCCCCGAGCCCATATTCCGGCCCACCGAGACCATCACCCACGGGGCAGGGAGGCTCATCGTCCTTCTGCGAATCGTCTCCATCCTCCCCCGGATCTCCTGCACCATCTCCTCTGCCACCTCTGCCCGACCGCAGGTCCTCCCGATGAGAAGGATTGAATCCAGGACCCCTTGAATCGTGAAATGGTTCACCATTAGGGCATTGACGCCCAGGCGGGCCAGGTAGTCCCCTGACTGCTCATGCTCGGGCAGCAGGATGACCAGGTCCGGCCGCAGGGCCAGGACGGCCTCAATATCCGGATTGTAATAGTCCCCCACCTTCTCTTTGCTCAGGGCCGAGGGCGGGTAGCGGCAATGGTTCGTCACCCCCACCACCCGATCCCCCAGCCCCAGGGCAAAGAACACCTCGGTCACCGAGGGGGCCAGGGAGATAATCCGCTGGGGCGGTCCCGCCGCGGCCCGCCCGGAGGGAGAGACTGCGGAGCCGCCCTGGCCACCTCCTCGATGAGGGAGGAGGGTCTGGCCGAGGGCGCTAAGCCCAAAGACGAGGAGCATCAGGGCCCAGGGGATCCAGCGCTTCTGTCTCGGCCAGAGCGGGCCCATCTTAGGCATCAAAAAAACCCTTGCGATTTGAAACCAAGCCCATGCTTATCCTCCCCTCTGTTTTTCCCGCCTTGTCCTTAGAGGGAGAGCTTCAGACCCGCAAAAACCGATCTGCCCGGGGTCCCGTAGCCCCTTATCTCCTCGTAGTCCTCATTGAGCAGGTTGTCCAGGCGCCCGAAGGCCTGGAGGTGGGGGGTGAGATCATAGGAGGCCGCCAGATTGACCAGGGTGTATTTGGACAGCTTGACTCGGGTCGGGGGGAAGGTGGAGTAATCGTCATCGAACCTCCCCCCGATATAAAGATAGGTGAGGTTGACGTTCCCCTGGCCCAGGAAACGGTAGTTCACCTCCGCACTCCACTTGTTCCTCGGCCTCCGGGCGAGGGTCAAGTGGGTCTTTTGGTCCTCGGCATCGGTCCGGGTGTAGGTCGCGCGGATCAAGAGATCTTTTAGCGGCCGGAGGGTGGCAAAGAGCTCCACACCCTTGGTCTCCACCTCGGCCACATTGATATAGCGGTTGCTCCCCGGATCGAAATCGATCAGGTCTTCAAAGCTGTTGTGAAAAAAGGTGGCTCCCAGGCCCAGGCGCTCCCCGAAGAGATCCTGCTCCATCCCCACATCCCATCCTTTGCTCTTCTCGGGGTGCAGGTCTCGATCCCCATATTCAGAATAGAGCTGATACAGAGTGGGGGCCTTGAACCCCGTCCCGTAGCTCCCTTTGATCTTGGTCCCGCTCGGCTTGATGAGGAAGGCAGGGGCCAGGCGCCAGGTCGTCTGGGTGCCGAAGCGGCTGTGCTCATCGAGCCG
>JAZDMQ010000152.1:0-8169 GCA_043800755.1 bacterium
ACTGTGGACGACCGGGAGACCTGGATCCCGACGGTGCGGCATATCGCGCTGGAGGGGCGCTGCTTCGTCTTATCCAGTTGCCAATACAGCAGACGGGGCGACTACCCCCCCGACTATCCCGCCATCCAGGGCGATGACCCAGCGGTCGTCCTGATCCGCGGCGGAAGTTGCATCATCGACCCCCTCGGCCAGATCCTGGCCGGACCCGATTACGAGGGAGAATGCATCCTCACCGCGGAGATCGATCTCGGCGAGGTTGCCCGCGGCAAATACGACCTGGATGTGGTGGGCCATTACGCGAGGCCCGACCTCTTTCGGCTCTTCGTCAACGAGCGGCCGAATCCCCCGGTGGTCTGGGAGGCCGGCCCCGTCCTGGATCCCTTTGCCGAGGAGAAGAGGCCTGACTGAGGCCCGCCTCCCGCCTCCGCCGGGGTGCGATCCTTACGCTCACTTCAAGAAGCTGCCTTCATCAGGCCCTCGGCCACGATCTCCGGCCTGGCGAACAGGGTTTCATGCCCTCCCTCCAGCTCGATCAGGTCGAACTTCCCTAAACCCTGGGCCATTCCCAGATAGGCCCCGGGCGGCAACGAGGCATCTTCCCTGCAAAAGAGGACCGTCCGCGGGATCTCCAATTGGTTGAAGGCCTCCGTCCTCACCTTGCTTACCGGAATATAGCTGATCTTCCCATTGGAATTGGCTCTCCCAAAGAATTACCACAAATAGCGATATGGAGCAGGCTCATCAATTTGGGGATGTGTAACTCATCGAGATTCCTTTGATCCCAGAAGGGCGTCTATTTGAAGGCTGTGCTGCCGTAACAGATCTCGCCTCTTTTTGTGATCTGGCAGAATAGATTGGACCTTGTTCCAAAATTGAGGGGAATGGTGAGGGTGAATGAGGTGGCAGAGCTCATGGACGATCACATAATCCAGAATCGATATAGGGGTCATGATGATCTTCCAGTTCAGCCGAATGACCCCAGACCGGGAACAGCTTCCCCATCGCCTCTTCTGTTCCTTAATTTCGATCCTTTGGGGATATTTCCCTAACTGTTTGGCCAACTGGTCTATCCGTTCCTTGACCTTCTCTCCGGCATGTCTCAGATACCAGGCGGTGAGGGCCTTCCTTACCGACCTCTTCTCTTCTTCGGCACCCAAGTCTCCCTCAATCTCCACCTGAAAGCGACCCTGGATCAGCTTGCAAGTGCCCCCCGTTCCGTCTCCCGTTCGCAGGACTTTCAACCGATATTGCCTCCCCAGGTAGGGGAAGGACTCTCCGCTCACAAATTCCTTCGGCGAGGTAAGGTGTTCATTCCTTTTCAGGAACTCTTGCTTTTCAAGGATCCAACGGGCCTTCTTCTGAACAATTGCCCGGATTCTCTCTTCATTCAGGCGTCGGGGAGCCAAGACCGTTACAGCGGCCATGGGGTTGACATGGATGGCCACCGTCTTCTTCCGCTTGCCCCGCTTGATCTCGTAGTCGATCCGTTTGTTCCCGTATTGAATACTGTGCATCTTAGGTCTCTTTGAAATGGACCCGCGCCAGGCCCATGATTTCGCGCGCCAATGGTTCTACAATTCTCTCGTCGAGACATCCCTTGGCTCGCAGAAGCCTTTTCACCTCTTTGCGCATCTCCTTTTGGACATCCTCTTTATTATAGTTTATCCTCAGTAATAAGGAGGTTAAACTACTTATATGACATAGACATCAAATTCTTTTCATTGACAGGTATCCACTTGGGCCAATAATTAGGTGATCCAAAGGCGTCAAATCTACGGAGAGGCAGGCTTTGACTAACTTCTGGTTCAAGGAGAGGTCGTGTTGGCTTGGTTTCAAGTCACCGGAGGGATGATTGTGGACAAAAATGAGGCCTGAGGCATTCAGCTCCAAGGCTCTCTTGATGATCTCTCTCGGGTAGACGGCTGATTGATCCACGGTGCCCCTGGAGAGATCTTCAATCGCCAGGATCATATTGGCGCTATTGAGAAATATGACCTTGAAGACCTCCTATTTCAAGTTCGCCATGGACAGAGAGAGGTATTCGATGACGTCTTCCGGCCCATTGATCACGGCCCCCCGCAAGATTCGCTCCTTGAACTGTCTTTTGGCAATCTCAGTGGCCGCAAGGAGCTGGGAGATCTTTGCTGGCCCTAAGCCTCGAACCCTCTTTAGGTCTTCTCTATTCGCACTGAGTACTCCTCCCAGGCTGCCGAAGTGCGCGAGCAGTTCGCGACCCAATGTGACCGCATCCTTGCCCCGCACTCCGGTACGCAGAAGGATGGCCAACAGGCCCGCATCAGAAACGAATTCAGGCCCCTTCTCGAATATTAGCTCCCGGGGCCGCTCCGATTTGGGCCAGCCTTTTATTCCTTTAGTTTCTTTATCCTTGCCCGTTCGGTTCACTTTCCCAGGATCTCCTCCCGGAAGTTGAGGAGGGAGACCAGGGCGGAGGCGCCGTGGTAATCGATGATGCTGAGGCCCCCGAAATCCTGTCCCAGCCGCCAAAAATGGGTCAGAGAAATCCCCAGGGCGCGGCAGAGGATGAGGCGGCTGGGGCCTGCATGGCCCACGATGGCCAGGACCGCATCTTCCGAATTCTCCGCGATCAGCCTCCGGTGGGCGGGCAGCACCCGGGCCTTCAGGTCATTCAGGCTCTCCCCTTTGGGAAAGCGGAAGTCGAGCGATCCCTTTGCCCACTCCTCAGACTGCTTGGGGAATAGCTGGTTGATCTCCTCATAGCTCATGCCCTCCCAGCGTCCCATGTTGATCTCCCGCAGCTCGGGCCAGACGATGGGGGAGAGGCCCCACTTGCGGCCCAGCACCTGGGCGCTCTCTCGGGACCGGGCCAGATCGCTGCAATAGATGGCCGAGGGCGGTATCCCTCCAAGCCTCTTCGCCAAGAAGGCCATCTGTCCCCTCCCCTGCTCAGAGAGTGCCAGGTCGGTCTGCCCATAATACCTGCCATCGTAGGCCGAGAGATTCTCCCCGTGCCGAATGAGATAAAGCTTGATCGCCATCTATCCCCTCCCCTTTCCGATCAAGCGATCCGCCCAACGTCCCTATTGGGCCCCTAAGGGATGCATCCGAAGATCCAGACCAGGGCCGTCATCAACTCATTGGTGGCGCCCAGGGTATCCCCGGTAATCCCCCCCAATCGGCGGCGGAAGTAGCTCCCTACGAGCAGGGTGGCGCCTCCAATCAGGCAGAGCAGGACAATCCCCTTCCCCCGCAACAGCACCAGACAAGCGATCAGGGCGATCCCCCCGGCCAGGGCCAGCTCCTGCAGGCTGACTTCCTCCACGAAGGACCTTCCCAGGCCCTCCTCCCGGCGGGCATAGGTCTGGGTCAGGGCCAGGAGCACCATGGAGAAGCGGGAGAGGAGTGGCGCCAGAGCCAGGTAGACACCTCGAAGATTGGCCAAATGATGAAGCGCCACCAGGTCGGAAAGCAGTAAGAAGATGAGACCAAGGGCGCCAAAGGTCCCCAGCCGGCTATCTTTCATGATCGCCAGTCGCTCCTCCCGCTTCCGGCTCCCGCCCAGGCCGTCCATGGTATCGGCGAAGCCATCCAGATGCAGGCCCCCGGTGAGGATCGTCAGGGTCGCCAGGAGGAGGATATTGATTAGGTCCGGGGGCAGGTATCTAAAGAGCAGCCGGTCGAGCAGATAGAGCAACAATCCGAGGAGCGCCCCCACCAGGGGAAAATGGCCCATTGACCTGCCCAGATCGCCCGCCTGAGGAGAGAGGGTCTTGGGATAGGGGAAGATGGTCAGGAACTGGAGCGCAACGAGAAAGGTCCTAATGACTGATTTCACGACGCCTCCTGGGAGACGCCCGCCTCTTTGAAGGTGGCCATCTCGGTGAGGATGCGAACCCCGGCCTCCACCAGGGCCATGGCCAGGGCCGCGCCTGTCCCCTCCCCCAGGCGCAGATCCAGATTGAGGAGTGGCCGCTGGCTCATCAATTTCAGTAATTCCTTGTGGCCAGGCTCCTGGGAAAGATGAGAGGCAAAGAGGTATTCGCCTACCAAGGGCTGAAGGCGGGTGGCGACGAGCCCTCCGGCCCCGGAGATGAAACCATCGAGAATCACCGGGACTCGATGGAAGGCCCCGCCCAGGGCGGCCCCGGCGATGCCCGCGATCTCCAAACCTCCCACCTTGGAGAGGACATCGAGGGGGTCGTTCGGATCCGGAGAATTGACTCGCAAGGCCTGTTCAATAACCTTGACCTTTCGCTCCCAGATTCCATCCGGAATGCCCGTGCCCCTGCCGGTCACCTCGGCCACCGGAAGGCCGGAGAAGGCCGCCAGGATGGCACTGCTCGCCGTGGTATTGCCGATCCCCATGTCGCCCGTCGCCAAAAGGTCCGCCCCTTGTGCGATGGCGGCCTCTGCCGCCTCGATCCCGGCCTCCAGGGCAGAGACGGCCAAATCGCGGGACATGGCGGGCCCCTTCGCCATGTTGCTCGTGCCATGGGCCAGCTTGGCCTGCTTTAGGCCGGGCAGTTCCGGGAATTCAAAGGCCACACCCAGGTCGAACACTTCCACCTCCGCCCCGGCCTGGCGGGCAAGGACATTGATCGCCGCCCCACCCTTGAGGAAATTGAAGACCATCTGGGCGGTCACCTCCTGGGGATAGAGGGTGACGCCCTCCTCCACCACCCCATGATCCGCGGCGAAGAGCAATATCTGCTTCTTCTCGATCTTCGGCCTCAGATTCCCGGTGATGGCCACGACGCGGCGGGCCAGCTCCTCCAGCCGGCCCAGGGATCCCTTGGGCTTGGTGAGATGGTCCAGCCGCTCCTGGGCCTGCAAGGCCAGGGCCTGGTCAATCGGCTGAATCCCCTGCAACACCTCTTCTAACTTCCTCATGATGACTCCTCTTATGAATTAATGGACTAAGACGAACCGATGATCAGGGATAGAGCAAGCCCGACCAGCAGAAAGAGAAAGGAGGCCAGCTTCACGATCCGATTCGCCCGCAGGATATCCTCTCGCTCCAGGGGTCTTGCCGGATCGCCCAGCAAGGGCTTCTGGCTCAGCCTTCCCCGATAATGGCTCTCCCCTCCCAATTGCACCTCTAAGGCCCCTGCCATAGCGGCCTCCGGTATCCCGCTGTTCGGGCTGGGGTGCAGGTGGCCGTCCCGCCAGCGGATCTTCCAGGAGGCTTTACCCTTCATTCCCCAGAGGGCGGCGGAAAGGGGGATGAACAGGCCGGCCAGGCGGGCCGGGATCCAATTGGCCAGATCATCCAATCGGGCCGAGGCCCACCCGAAATCAAGATAGCGCTCGTTCTTATAGCCCACCATGGAGTCCAGGGTATTGACCGCCTTGTAGGCCAGGGCCAGCGGCGCCCCTCCCAGGAGGGCGAAGAGGAGGGGGGAGAGGATGCCGTCCACGCTATTCTCCGCCACCGTCTCCACCGCCCCCCGGACCACCTCCCCCTCCGGGAGGTCCTGAGTGTCCCTTCCCACGATCTGGGCCAGCTCGACCCGGGCCCGGCCTAAATCGTTGACAGCCAGGGCCTCATAGACATCCCTCGCCTCTTTGATCAGGCCACGCAAGGAGATACAGGTAAAGATCAGGTAGGTGCCGAGAAGGGGTTTTAGAAGCGGGTGGAGCCGGCCAGCCCCTTCCAAGATTCCCCAGCTCAGCAGATAGACCCCCGTGGGAAGGATCAGGGCCAGCAGTCCGCCCGCCAGCCTCTGGTTGGAGATTCTGCGGCGAAGCCAGGCCTCCCCCCTGGAGATTGCCTTCCCCATGCCCATCACCGGGTGAGGCAGCAGAAGGGGATCCCCGAACAGGAGATCGAGCAGGAAGGCGACTGCGATCTCTGCCTCCCGAGCTATCACGGCTCAATCCTGCCCCAGGGCCTGGCGCAGGGCCTGAATCAGCCGCTCATTCTCCGGATGGGCCCGGACGGCCACGCGAAAGAACCTGGGTCCCAGGAACCGAAAGCCCTCCCGGTTGCGGATCAGTATCCCCTTCCTGCCCAAGAGCTCCTGCAGCTCCTTCACCTCTGGCCCTCTCTCCACCTTCAGCAAAAGAAAATTGGCGGCCGAGGGAAAGAGCTTGAGTCCCGGAAGCTTGCCCAGGGCTTGGAATAGGAAGTCACTCTCCTTGGCGATGACCTCCCGGCTCCTCTGCTGGTAGGTCTCATCCAGTACGCAGGAAATGCCCGCCCGCTGAGCCAAAAGGTTCACCGACCAGGGGTCCTTGGCTGCCTGCAGACGGGCCAGGAGCCGGGGAGGTCCGATCGCATAGCCCAGTCGCAGCCCTGGGACAGCAAAGAACTTGGTCAAAGAGCGAAGCACCAGGAGGTTGGACAGGCCCGGGGCGGCGGAGGCCAGGGATTGGCCTCTTCCCCGAAAGTCGGAAAAGGCCTCATCCAGGATCAGGAGGATACGCCTCTTCTGAAGCGATTGTGCCAGATCCTTCAGTTCCTCCTGGGGGACCTGGACCCCCGTGGGGTTGTTGGGGTTGCAGAGAAAGACCGCCTGCACCCCCTTTGCGCGGTGAAGGATCTGGGCGGTCGAGGGCCGAAATTCTTTCTCCTCTTTCAAGATCAAGAACCGAGGGCGCCCCCCGGCCGCTCGAAGGCCCACCTCATATTCAGAGAAGGTGGGGCTGGGGATGAGGGCCGATTCGATGGGCAAGGCCCGAGGGATCAGAAAGATCAGCTCGGCGACTCCGTTAGCTGGAAGGACTTCTTCGGGGGCCACCCCTTCGTAGCTGGCCAGGGCCTGCCGGAGGTGCCAGCACTCTGAATCCGGGTAATGACGTACCTGCGACAGGCACCTTTTGATCTCCGCCAGGGCGCCAGGGGGAGGCCCGAGCGGATTGATATTGGCGGAGAAGTCAAGTATCTCCTGCTCCGGCACCCCATACCGTTCCGCTGCTTCCCGCAGATTCCCACCATGAGTCCTCAAAGAATCCCTCCGTCTTCTTCGCTCATTTACAATAGGTTCCCCAGAAAAAACAGGACGGCCACCGAGGCCTTCACCAAGGGACAGATCCTAATGGGCAGCATGGCGGTCCTGGCGCCGGTCAAGGCCGTCAATCCTGCCATCAGGAGGAGCATGAGAGCACACAATCGATATACAAGAATGGAGATCGGATTCTGGCGTCCTGCCCAAATGCTGACGCATAACACCAGGGCGCCGATGAAGCAAAGGGTCAGGCCCTCCGCAATCCACTCCATGGTGATGATCCGCCTGTTATCCTCTGAGATTGGCCCAAAGCCCTTCACCACCGGTCTGGTCGGGACGATATGGGCTATGCCCCAAAGGATGACGACAATCGAGCCAGCGTAGAGCAGAAGGTCTTTAACCATTTCATCTATGTGGCTATTTGCCTATCCACCTCTGCCGGACCTTGATCCACTCCTGGGGGGAGACCAGGCCGATCCCCTTGTTCAGGATGCTCAACTGGAGATAGAGGCCTTCTTTCCGCCGATCGCCGCGACTACGCCAGGCGCTCACCGCTGAATGCGGACCCCCCATCTACTCAAGAATCCATCTTGGTCGAAGAACAATATTAAATCGTCATAAGCTTCACGTTTACGAACTTTCTGTAGAATATCAGCGCGCCCGCCCCTTCCATATGAGATAAAGTACTCCCATACCTCCAAACCATCAGTGTGACCTTTCTTGGTTGGAAGACCGAGATTCAAGATGAAGTCCTCCTTATTGGCCTGTCCCACCAAATGGTCGAGAGACCATTTTTCAACGCGCTCTGTACGGGGCTTTACATGGAAGAAAAGGAATTCGGATCGGATTACCGGGTAACGAAATTCCTTTTGCCCGAAGCTGATGGCCTCGCTCCCTATAACCTCCCCCACAGTTGTGAGATAGCGGGCTTCTCGGTAAGAAGCCTCGTCCAATGGCCCCGCATGACTGAGCAGGAAACGATCCCTCAACCCGTCTACCTGAATAGGTCCGTACCACTTCTCAATTGGAATACCGCTGCGCTCCAACTCCTTCGCCGCCACCTCGAACTGAATTCCGTCTCCAGGCTTGTTCACCTTAATAACTTTCCCTCCCCACAGGACCTTTCGGCCCAAATAGGCATCTGGGTTTTTGAGCAAGTCCTCCAAGGTGATGGATTTATCAACCCTTTTTCGCACCTCGGAGGGGACCACTGAGGCACATGCCTGGCACAGGACTAACAAGG
>JAZDMQ010000164.1:0-31507 GCA_043800755.1 bacterium
TGATGCCCGGGGATAATGTCAACCTGACCATTGAGCTCATCACCCCGATCGCCATGGAGAAGGAACTTCGCTTTGCCATCCGTGAGGGAGGCCACACCGTGGGAGCTGGGGTCATCAACGAGATATTGGAGTGAGGCGATGGCAGACCAAAAGATAAGAATTCGGCTAAAGGCTTACGATCATCGAATCTTGGACCAATCGGCGCGGGAGATCGTGAACACGGCCCAGCGCACCGGGGCTCAGGTCTCGGGTCCAATCCCGCTCCCCACCAAGATTCGTCGAATGACCGTGTTGCGGTCGCCTCACATCGACAAGAAATCTCGAGAGCAATTCGAGATCAGGACTCATACGCGGCTGATCGATATCCTGCAACCGACCAACCAGACCGTGGACGATCTCATGAAACTGAATCTTCCTGCGGGGGTCGACGTAGAAATCAAGCTGTAGTTAGGGAGAGAGGATGAGGGCAGCTTGCCCTCAGGGATAAACGAAAGATGGCTATTGGACTCGTTGGCAAGAAAGTCGGTATGACCCAGATCTTCGATGAGGGAGGAAGGGCCTGGCCAGTCACGGTGGTGGAAGCGGGACCCTGTCCCGTGGTGCAGAAGAAGACGAGGGAAAAGGATGGCTATGAGGCTTTGCAGCTGGGCTTCGAGGCCTTGAAAGAGGCGAGGTCCAAGAAGCTGTCCCGTCCCCTGCGCGGCCATTTCGACAAGGTGAAGGTTCCTTGCACCCGGCACCTTCAGGAGATACGGACAGACCGAGGCGAAAATTATTCGGTGGGGCAGACCTTGACCGTTGAAGTATTTCAAGAGGGAGACGCGGTCGAGGTCACCGGAATCTCTAAGGGGAAGGGATTTCAGGGAGGGGTGAAGCGCTGGGGGTACAAGGGTGGCCCCCAGACCCATGGTTCGATGTTTCACCGGGCCCCTGGTTCTATCGGCGCGTCCTCCTTTCCCTCCCGGGTGTTCAAGGGCCATCATATGCCAGGACACATGGGGGCGGAGAGGGTCACTGTCAAAGGGCTGAAGGTTCTCAAGATATTTCCCAAGCATAACCTCCTCCTGGTGACCGGGGCGGTCCCAGGGGCGAACGGCGGAATCATGATCATTAGAAAAAGCGGATAGGAGACCTTGCGGGGAAGAGTTATGCCACAAGTCGCAGTTGTCAACATGGAGAATGAAAAGATAGGCGAGGTAGACCTGTCCAATTCCCTGTTCGGGGTGGAAATGAAGGATCATCTCGTGCACGATGCGATCCTGCAGTTCCTGGCGAATCGTAGGGCGGGAACCGCGTCCACCAAGAATAAGGGGGTAGCCAGAGGGGGGGGGCGAAAGCCGTGGCGTCAAAAGGGCACGGGAAGAGCGCGGGCAGGCTCCATTCGCTCTCCGCTCTGGGTGGGAGGGGGCACTGTTTTTGGCCCCGCACCGCGCAGTTATGCCTATCGTATCCCTAAGAAGGTTCGCAGACACGCCCTGGCCTCCGTTCTCTCGGAGAAAGTAAGGGAGAATGGACTCTTGGTGGTGGAGTCTTTGGAATTTGAGAAGCCCAACGCCAAGGCATTTCTCAAGATGTTGGAGGCGTTGGGGGTCAAGGGGAAGGCCCTGGTGGCCATGAAAGATCCTTCCCCGACCGTACTCAAAGCGGCCAACAATATCCCAGGGGTCAAGGTCGTTCCGGTGGAGGGAATAAATACCTTTGATCTCTGCCTCTATGATACCTTGATCATGACCCGGGATGCCCTCGGTTTCCTGGAGGAGAGTGCCCAGAGATGAGAGACATCTATCGCATCATCAAGCGGCCCTTGATTACCGAGAGAGGGACCCATCTCAAAGATCAACAGAACAAGTACTTCTTCGAGGTGGCAAGATCAGCTAACAAGGTGGAGATAAAGAGGGCGGTCGAGTCGCTTTTTCACGTTCATGTGGCATCCGTCCACACCATTTCCCTCAAGGGAAAAGAAAAGAAGGTGGGCCGGTTCGTGGGCAGAGCCCCCGACTGGAAAAAGGCGGTGGTTACCCTGAAGCCCGGTGACTCCATTGAATTCGTTGAAGGAGCGTAATCGCCGTTTAGGAGAGTGAGGTAAAGCGGTGGCAATCAAGAAATTGAATCCGACATCTCCAGGGAGAAGGTTCCAGAGCGTGTCTACCTTCGAGGAGATCACCCGTCATACTCCAGAAAAAAGCCTTTTGGCCGCTCTCCCCAAGAGCGGAGGGAGAAATTCCCTCGGTCGCATCACCTGTCGCCATCATGGAGGGGGCCACAAGCGGATGTATCGGCTGATCGATTTCCGCCGTGAAAAAATGGGAGTCCCGGCCAAGGTGCTGCAGATTGAATATGACCCGAATCGTTCTGCAAGGATCGGCCTGCTTCAGTATCGAGATGGGGAGAAGAGATACATCCTCGCTCCGCTGGGATTGGCCGTAGGTGATGAGGTGATGTCGGGTGCCGAGGCGGAAATCAAGACGGGAAACGCCTTGCCCTTGCGAAATATTCCGCTCGGTCTAATGCTGCATAATCTGGAGCTGAAGAAAGGTAAGGGTGGGCAACTGGTGCGAGGCGCGGGGGGCTCGGCTCAATTCCTCGCCAAGGAAGGCGATTTTGGCCTGGTGAAACTCCCCTCAGGAGAGGTAAGGAAGATCGATCTGGATTGCATGGCGACGATCGGCCAAGTCGGGAATCTGGACCATGAGAATATCTCGCTGGGAAAAGCGGGTAAGTCTCGCTGGTTGGGCATTCGGCCGAGCGTCCGGGGAGTGGCGATGAATCCCCATGACCACCCTTTGGGCGGGGGAGAGGGCAAATCCTCAGGGGGAAGACACCCCTGCACCCCTTGGGGAAAGCCTACAAAGGGATTTAAGACCAGGAAGAAGCAGCTCCCTTCTGACTCATATATTGTGAAGCGGAGAAAATAGGAGGCGACTTTGTCCCGTTCTCTAAAAAAGGGTCCCCATGTGGACGCCAAGCTGGCAAAGGTGATCGAGGAGATGAATTCCTCGCTCAAGAAGAGGGTAGTCAAGACCTGGGCGAGGTCATCGACCATCGTGCCGGATTGGGTGGGCTACACCTTGGCGATCCATAACGGAAAGAAATTCATCCCCATTTTCATCACCGAGAATATGGTGGGACACCGGCTGGGAGAATTCGCCCCCACCCGGACTTTCCGCGGCCACGGCACCCACACGGCAAGGGCCACGGCCCTCAAATAGGCGGGAGGGCTTTCCACTCGCCCCCAATGGTTGCGGCTTCCCGCTGGAAGTTAGAGCGAACCCGATCAGAGAAGGGCAAAATCTATATCATCCATCGATGAGAGATTAAAGAGGCAATGGGATGGCAGAGGCAAGAGCAATAGGGAGATTCATTCGGATCGCCCCGCGCAAGGCCAGGTTAGTGATCGATATGGTGCGGGGGAGAGGCATCAATGAGGCCCTCTATGCCCTGAAGTATACCCCAAAGCACGCGGCGCGTGTGGTGGAGAAGGTGCTCCGATCGGCCATGGCGAATGCGCAACAGAATCATGGGGTGAAGGACATCGATGTCCTCTTCGTCAAGAAGGCCTATGTCGATAATGGGCCAACTATGAAGAGGTTTCGGCCGAGGGCAATGGGACGGGCTACCCCTATCAAGAAGCGGACCAGCCACCTCACCATTGTCCTAGGGGAGAAGGAAGAGGCGAAGGGGAGTTCGGCCCCTGCGAAGGGACGCCAGCGGTAGACCAGTCATTTCATCCATTACCCGGAGGTAAGACTTGGGCCAGAAAGTTCATCCCTTGGGTTTCAGGTTGGGAGTCAATAAGACTTGGAGCTCCAGGTGGTACGCGGATAAGACCTACGGACAACTGCTGCACGAGGATTTGCGCTTCAAGAAGTTCATCAAACAGAGGCTCTTTCATGCAGGGATCGCCCGCATCGAGATCGAGCGGACAGCAGAACGAGTGAGGGTTTTTATCCATACCGCCCGCCCTGGGATCATCATTGGAAAAAAGGGAGCGGAGGTTGACAAACTGAAGGCCGAGCTCCAGGGAATGACCAGCAAAGAGATCCAATTGGAGATCGTGGAGGTCAGGAAGCCCGAGATGGACGCGCAATTGGTGGCGGAGCAGGTTGCCTCTCAATTGGAGAGGAGGGTCGCCTTTCGGAGGGTCATGCGAAAGGCGGTCACCTCTGCCTTGAGGTTGGGGGCGAAAGGGGTGCGCATTGCATGTGCCGGGCGCTTGGCCGGGGCCGAAATTGCTCGGAGGGAATGGTATCGAGAGGGACGAGTGCCCCTGCATACTCTCCGGGCCGATATCTGCTTTGGGTACGCGGAGTCCTCAACCACCTATGGGATCATTGGCGTTAAGACCTGGATTTACCATGGAGATATCCTGCCCGAGACCGGCATCAGCCAGGAACCCACGGCCAGCGGGGCGAGGGAGTTGCAGGAGGCAAAGAGCAGAAGCCGAAAGGGCCAAGAAGGACGTCCCACCGGAAGAATATGAGAGGCGATGGGGGCTTGTAAATGCTACAGCCAAAACGAGTAAAGTATCGGAAACAGCAGCGAGGGAAGAGGAGAGGGATTGCCCACCGAGGGGCTTCGTTGAGCTTCGGAGACTTCGGACTTCAAGCCCTGGAATCGGCCTGGATCACGGATCGGCAGATTGAGGCGGGCCGAAGGGCCATTACCCATTATGTAAAAAGGGGAGGGAAGGTCTGGATCCGGATTTTCCCTGACAAGCCGATCACTGCCAAGCCTGCCGAGACGCGCATGGGCAAGGGGAAGGGAGCCCCGGAGGGATGGGTAGCCGTGGTGAAACCGGGGAGGATCCTTTACGAGATGGAAGGGGTCACCGAGACGGATGCCAAAGAGGCAATGCGGCTTGCCTCGAGCAAACTGCCCATCGCCACGAAGATCGTGGTCCGTAAGAAGACAGGGGAATAGCGATGAAGGCAAGCCAGTTCCGAGAATTGACGGAAGAGGAGTTGGGGCAGAAGCTCTCCGACCTCAAGGACGATCTCTTTAAGCTTCAGATTCGCCACTCCATCGCCAAATTGGAGAATCCCATAAAGATTCGGGAGGGGAGACGAGAAATCGCTCGCCTGCAGACCGTGATGAAGGAGCTCCAAGCGCTGAAGAAGAAGGAAACGGCGGGCGAAGGGACTCAAATGGAGGCGAGGAAATGACGGGCGAGAGGGTTTACCGCAGGATTGTAGTGGGAAGAGTCTTGAGTGACAAGATGCAGCAGACGGTGGTGGTGGAGATCACTCGCCTGACCAAGCACCAGAGGTACAATAAGTTGGTCAAGAGAATCACCAAGGTGAAGGCGCACGACGAGAAGAACGAATGCCGAGTGGGAGACAAGGTGAGATTAATGGAGACGCGTCCCCTGAGCAAGGAAAAGCAGTGGAGGGTGGTGGAGGTCATAGGACGGGCCGCCATTTGAGGAAGATACCCGGGGAGCGAGACAGATCGTTCTATTCAATTGAAGGTGATCATCCATGATAGGGGTAAGGACCATATTAGAGGTGGCAGACAATTCAGGGGCCAAGAAAGTCTCCTGCATCAAGGTCATTGGGGGATCGGGCAAGAGGTATGCCCGGGTGGGCGATGTCATCGTGGCCAATGTGAAGGAGGCCATCCCTGAAGGAGCCGTGAAGAAGGGAGATGTGGTGCGAGCAGTAGTGGTGAGGACGGCGAAGGAACAAAGGCGAAAAGATGGGTCTTACATCAAGTTCGATCGCAACGCGGCAGTGCTGATTAATGACCAGAATAACCCCATCGGAACTCGGGTATTTGGCCCCGTGGCGCGCGAGCTTCGGGAGAATCAATTCATGAAAATCATCTCGTTAGCCCCTGAGGTGATTTAGCGAGAGGGCAGATCGGGGATGTCAATAGGAATGGATCGGAAGAAGCCAGCCATAAAGAAGAATGATATGGTGATGGTGATCGCGGGCAAGGACAAAGGCAAGAGCGGAAGGGTAATCTCCGTCTTTCCCAAGAAGGACCGTGTCTTAGTCGAAAAGATCAATTTAATCAAACGCCATACTCGACCCCGGGGACAGTCGCATAAGGGAGGTATCGTGGAGAGGGAGTCTCCCCTCCACACCTCAAATTTGATGGTTTTGTGCAGCAAATGCGACCGTCCGGTGCGCGTGGGAAAACTCAAGCTTCAGGATGGCAGCCGGGTCCGAGTTTGCAGGAAGTGCGGGGAGTCTTTGGATTGAGGAAAATTGGAGCGATTTAGATGCCCAGACTCAAGGACAAGTACAAGAAGGAAATCGTTCCGGCGTTGATGAAGCAGTTCGCTTATCAGAATTTGCTGGAGGCGCCCAAGCTGAGGAAGGTCGTGATCAATATGGGCTTGGGAGAGGCTGTCTCCAACATCAAAGTGATCGATGGTGCAGTCGCCGAATTGGCAGACATCACGGGGCAACGTCCTGTAGTGACCCGCGCCAAGAAGTCAGAGGCGGGTTTCAAACTGCGGACGGGCATGCCGATCGGCTGCAAGGTGACGCTCAGAGGAGATCGAATGTATGAATTCCTGGATCGCCTACTGAATGTCGCGCTGCCCCGAATTCGGGATTTCAGGGGGATACCCGCCAAATCCTTCGATGGCCGTGGCAACTATTCATTGGGCATCCGGGAACAGCTCATATTTCCTGAGATTCGCTACGACAAGGTCGATATGGTGCGGGGGATGGACATTTGCATTGAAACGACTGCCAGATCAGACGAGGAGGCCCAGAAGCTGCTCGAATCCCTGGGCTTTCCATTCAGGAAATAAAGGGGCAAAGGGAAATGGCTCGTAAAGCGTTGGTGCTCAGGAATCAGGGGCCGCTGAAGTATTCCACTCGCCGAATTCATCGCTGCCGCTTGTGCGGTAGGCCGCGGGGCTATCTCCGTAAATTCGAGATGTGTCGGATCTGCTTTCGCATGCTGGCGCTTCGAGGGGAGATCCCGGGGGTTATCAAGGCGAGCTGGTAGGGGAAACAGGCAGGGAAGGGGAGGTTGCCTTCTGCGGGCCCTGCAAGGGAAAGGACGTTGGGGCGATTTGTTCGCTCGCTAATTCCGCTCAAGGCGGCGGAAGAGGCGCTTCTTATGGATTCTCAAAGAGGTAGATAAAATGTCGATGACCGATCCGATTGCCGATATGCTGACCCGGGTGCGGAATGCCAACCAGGCCCTCCATGATAAGGTGGACATGCCCTCTTCCAAGCTGAAGCTGGAGATTGCCAAGATTTTGAAGGAGGAGGGCTTTCTCAAGAACTTCAAGTTGATCGACGATAAGAAACAGGACATCCTACGCATTTACCTGAAGTATGGACCGGGCAATCAGAGGATCCTCATGAACTTGGACAGGGT
Organism: bacterium; assembly: GCA_043800755.1. Lineage (GTDB taxonomy): Bacteria > Methylomirabilota > Methylomirabilia > CAVQYV01 > CAVQYV01 > JAZDMQ01. The sequence goes on from JAZDMQ010000164.1 coordinate 7,342, forward strand.
TTCCCGCCCCGGATTGCGCGTCTATGCCAACAAGAGGAGAATGGCCAGGACCAGAAGAGGATTGGGCGTCAGGATCCTCTCTACCTCTAAGGGCGTGATGACCGACAAGCAGGCTGAGGAGATGGGCGTGGGCGGGGAAATCATCTGCCATATTCAGTAGCCAAAGCAAAGGGGATCGGAAAAAGTGTCCAGAATAGGAAAAGCACCCATCGTCATCCCCCCCCAGACAAAGGTGGAGGTCGCCAACAGTACGGTATCCGTGGCGGGCATCAAGGGAGAACTCCACCTGCAACTTTATCCCGGGATCGGGATCAAGGTGGAGGAAGGCAAGATTTGGGTTACCCGACCTTCGGATGAGAAGATGTACAAGGCTCTTCATGGGCTGTCTCGTGCGCTTTTGGCCAACATGGTGCATGGAGTTACCAAGGGATTTGAAAAGCGACTGGAGCTGATAGGCCTGGGCTTCCGCGCTCAGGTGCAGGGGCAAATGCTGACCCTGAGCCTGGGATTCTCTCATCCCATCGAATACCCCGTGCCTCCTGACGTGAAGATCGAGGCGGAGAGCCCTACTTCTCTGATTGTCTCGGGCATCGACAAACAAAGGGTGGGGCAAGTGGCGGCGCAGATTCGGGGCTACAGGAAACCGGAGCCTTATAAAGGCAAAGGGGTCAAATACCAAGGCGAACACATCCGTCGCAAGGCGGGCAAGACCGGGGCCTGATTTTCGGGGAGAACCGGGCGGGAAAGCTGAGGAGAAGGATTGAAGAGAGTCGAGCTAAAAAGGGAAGCAAGGCTTAAGCGGCACCTGCGGGTCAGGAAGAAGGTCAAGGGCACCCAGGAGCGCCCGAGGCTCAGCCTATTCAAGAGCGCTCGTCATATCTATGCCCAGGTTATTGATGATGAAGCCGGCCGCACCCTGGCTGCTGCCTCCAGCCTCTCTCTCCAAATGCTGCAGGGGGGCAAGGTGGGGAATAAGAAGGAGAGGGCGAAGGCGGTGGGCAAGATGGTGGCAGAGGCCGCAATGAAGGCGGATGCCAGGAAAGTGGTCTTGGATCGCGGAGGTTATCGGTACCATGGCCGGGTGAAGGCCCTGGCCGATAGTGCTCGTGAGGCGGGACTGGAATTTTGAGGAAGACACCTTTAAGCGGAGGTTGCGGTTGGAGAGAATAAACCCCAATGGTCTCGAGCTGGTAGATCGCGTTGTTTATATCAACCGCGTGGCGAAGGTAGTAAAGGGAGGCCGGCGTTTCAGTTTTAGTGCGCTGGTGGTGGTAGGGGACAAGAACGGAATCGTGGGGAGTGGCCTGGGTAAGGCCACCGAGGTTCCGGAAGCCATTCGGAAGGGCATCGAAATCGCCAAGAAGAATCTGGTCCGGGTTTCCCTGGCGGATAACACTATCCCCCACCCGGTCCTCGGCAAGTTCGGGTCAGGGAAGGTGGTGCTGAGGCCTGCATCAGAAGGGACGGGAGTGGTTGCCGGGGGACCGGTTCGAGCCGTCTTGGAATCGGTAGGGGTGAGGGATGTCCTCTCCAAAGTCTTGGGCTCCAACAACCCGCATAATGTAGTCAAAGCCACCCTGCAGGGGCTGTTGAGCCTCAGGGTTCCCTCCGAGGTGGCCCAGCTCCGCGGCGGCAAAGGGAGCAGTGAGAAGGTGGGCCAGGGAAAAGAAAGAGGGGAGTAGACTGTGGAACAGGGTCGTTTGAAGATCAGGCTTCGTCGGAGCCGTATTGGAGTGAAGGAAAAGCAACTGAGAGTCCTGGATGGCCTGGGATTGCATCGGGTCAATCAAGTGGTGGTCAGAGAGGATCGGCCGGAAACAAGGGGGATGATCTTTAAGGTCTCCCACCTGGTGGAGGTGGATCCATCCTAAGGTACTCTGTGAGTCGATAGGAATAGGAAAGAGAGCAATGGTCAAGATCCATGAGTTGAAGTCCGCAAAGGGCGCGAGAAGGGAAAGGAAAAGGAGAGGAAGAGGGCCTGGATCGGGCCACGGCCAGACCTCGGGCCGCGGGGACAAGGGCCAAAAGTCCAGATCCGGAGGACATATCCAGCCTTGGTTTGAGGGGGGCCAGCTCCCCTTGCATCGCCGCGTCCCCAAGCGGGGTTTCACCAATATCTTTCGCGTGGAATACGCCATCATCAACTTAAAGGACCTTTCCCGCTTTGCGGCGGGGGCCTCCCTCTCACCGGAGCTTCTCTGGGAACAAGGGATGATCAAACATCCGCACGACCTGGTTAAGATCCTGGGCGAAGGGGAGATCTCTGGAGCACTGCACATCTCCGCGCACAAATTCTCTCGCTCTGCGCGGCAGAAGATTGAAGCCGCTGGCGGCAAGGCAGAGGTAATCCAAGGATGATAGAGAGCTTTGCCAATATCTTTAAGGTTCCGGAGCTGAAGAAGCGGATCATCTTTACCGCCTTGCTCCTGGTGGTCTACCGGGTGGGGGCCCATGTTCCTACCCCGGGGATTGACGCCAATGCCCTGGCCTCTTTCTTCAATCAGGTGGGAGGGACCCTCCTTGGCTTCTTCGACCTCTTCTCGGGCGGGGCCTTGCGTCGTCTCTCCATCTTTGCCCTGGGGATCATGCCCTACATCAGTGCCTCCATTATCCTTCAGCTCCTGGCCGTAGTAGTTCCTTACCTGGAACGCCTCAGCAAAGAAGGGGAGCAAGGAAGGAAGAAGATCGTCCAGTATACCCGTTACGGAACCGTGGTGCTGAGCGCCGTTCAGGCGACGGGCATCGCAATTGGCCTGGAGAGTATGAGAAGCCCGGCTGGGGATGTGGTGGTTCTCAATCCGGGTTGGCCTTTCCGTTTGATGACCCTCATCACGCTCACTGCGGGGACTGCCTTCATCATGTGGCTGGGTGAGCAGATCACGGAGAGGGGGATTGGAAACGGCATCTCGCTGATCATCTTCGTGGGGATTGTGGTGCGCTTGCCCGAGGCGATCATCAACTCCTGGAGGCTGATCTCTTCCGGGGAGTTAAATCTGTTGATCTTCCTCGGACTGATCGTGGTCATGGTGCTGGTGGTGGCAGGCACGATCGTCATGACCCTGGGCCAAAGGAAGATCCCAGTCCAGTATGCAAAGAGGGTGGTAGGAAGACGCGTTTACGGAGGGCAGACCACCCATCTTCCGCTCCGGGTTAACACCGCCGGGGTCATTCCGGTCATCTTTGCCTCCTCGATCATCATGTTTCCCGCGACCATTGCCAAATTTATTCACCATCCCTGGATGCAGTATGCTGCCGATGCCCTGTCTCCCGCGATGCCGATTTACACCATTCTCTATGTGGCCTCGATCATCTTCTTTACCTATTTTTATACGGCGATTGTGTTCAATCCGGTGGATGTGGCCGATAATTTGAAGAAGTATGGGGGGTTTATCCCGGGAATCCGCCCCGGGGCCAAGACCGCCGAATATATCGACAGGGTCCTGACCCGCCTTACGCTGGCCGGCTCCATCTTTCTGGCAGCGATCTCCGTGTTTCCGGAGTTCATGATCAAATGGATGAATGTCCCCTTCTACTTCGGAGGGACCTCCCTCCTGATCGTGGTTGGGGTCGCCCTGGACACGGTGCAACAGATCGAATCCCATCTCCTGATGAGGCACTACGAAGGTTTTTTAAAGAAGGGGAGAGTGAAGGGCCGCTTTACCTAAGATAGAAGTCTCGCCGGCGCCAATCCCCTTGGCAAGCATGGGGGTGAGCAAACCACATCGTGATCCAGGAAATCCTGGCAATTGAAGATTTCCTCCAGCTTGCTGGGCGGGAACTTCAATGGGGATCGGGCATGCGTCTGATCTTGTTAGGGCCTCCAGGGGCTGGCAAGGGGACTCAGGCACGAATGATCGAAAGGGAGTATCGGATTCCGCAGATTTCCACCGGAGACATCCTGCGGGAGGAAGTGGCGGTGGATACCCTCCTGGGTAGAGCGGCGAAATCCTTTATGGGACAGGGATCATTGGTCCCCGATGAGGTCATGATCGAGATCGTCAAGGAGCGGCTCTCCGGTCCGGAATACGCATCAGGTTACATTTTGGATGGGTTCCCCCGAACGGTGGCCCAGGCGGAGGCCTTAGATCGGTCCCTTGCGCTCGAGGGGTCGGGGATCGATTTGGTGTTGAGTCTGGAGTTGGACGAGGAGGAGTTGGTGCAGCGGATGGCGGAGCGGAGAGTCTGCGAGAGGTGTGGAGAGGTCTTTCATCTTCGGTTCCACCCCCCCCGCATCCCGGGCCAGTGCGATTCCTGTGGTGGCCCATTGGTTCAACGAGACGACGACCGCGAGGAGACCATCCGGAGACGCCTGTCGGTTTACCGGGCAGAGACGGCCCCTCTAATTAGCTATTATCGGCGAGGGGGAAGATTGCAGGAGGTTTCTGGAAGCGGAGCGATCCCCACGGTGAAGCGGAGGATTGATCAGGCCCTAAAGGAACGGTTCGGGACTTAGGACTTAGGGTATGATTTTTCTCAAATCCCCTTGGGAGATAGACCAGCTTCGGGTCAGTAATCGCATTGCGGCAGAGGCACTGGCGGAGCTGAAGAAGCTGATCCAGCCCGGGGTGAAAACTTCCGAACTCGATCGGTTTGCCGAGGCCTTGGTGAGGGGAAAGGGAGCGAAGCCGGCCTTTAAAGGATACAATGACTATCCCAATACCCTGTGTACTTCCATCAATGAGGCTGTCGTTCACGGCATTCCCTCAGCCCGGGAATTACGGGAAGGGGACATTATCAGCTTGGACATCGGTACCATCTTTGCCGGATACTATGGGGATGCGGCAGTCACCCTTCCGGTGGGAAGGGTCTCCCGGGAGGCGGAAAGGCTGTTGCAGGTGACGCACGCTGCCCTCGACTTGGCTATCTCCAAGGCGAAGCCGGGCAATCGGTTGTCGGACATTTCCCACGCCATTCAAGAGTACGTCGAAGATCATGATATGTGCGTGGTAAAGGCCTTCGTGGGCCACGGAATCGGGAAGGCCTTGCATGAAGAACCTCAAATTCCCAACTTTGGCAGTCCCGGGAAAGGCCCCATTTTGAGACCTGGAATGGTGCTTGCGCTTGAACCCATGGTCAACCTGGGGACCTCAGAGGTGGTGCTCTTAGAAGATAAGTGGACGGCGATCAGCAAAGATCGTTCCCTTTCGGCGCATTTCGAGCATACGGTGGCGATAACGGAAGAGGGTAACGAGGTCTTGACCTCCCTGGATGGCCCGTGAGGCAGGAAGGATAGGGATGGCAAAGGAAGAGGGCATTGAAGTAGAGGGAACGGTCATTGAACCCTTACCCAACGCCATGTTTCGGGTGGAGTTGGAGAACGGCCACAGGGTATTGGCTCATATTTCCGGGAAAATGAGGATGCATTTTATCCGTATCTTGCCAGGGGACAAGGTGACCGTGGAGCTTTCCCCTTACGATCTGACCCGGGGCCGCATCATTTACCGTTACAAATAGAGCCTCACAAGGGAGGCATAGAGAATATGAAAGTACGGGCATCGGTGAAGGTCAGGTGTGAGAAGTGCAAACTGATTCGTCGCAAGCGGATACTGCGGGTCGTGTGTGAAAACCCTCGCCATAAACAGCGACAGGGATAATTCATTAGACGGCAAAGTGACTCGTTTGGTGGTCGCAAGCCCCGGTCCTCCACAACGGAGGGTGGGCGCGTCCTCTCCCCGGGGAGGGGCAAACAGGGAAGGGGTGCGGATTGGCTAGGATAGCGGGAGTAGATTTGCCGAGGGAAAAGAGATTGGAGGTAGCCCTCACCTATATCTATGGGATAGGACTGCCCAGCTCCAAGAAGATCTTGTCAGAGGCGAAGGTTTCCCCGGATGTCCGGGTGAAGGACATGACCGAGGAGGAAGTAGCCCACATCAGGGGCGTGCTGGAGGGACAGTTCACGGTGGAAGGGGATCTGAAGCGTGAGATCTCCGGAAACATCAAGAGGCTGATGGACATTGGGGTCTATCGGGGATTGAGGCACCGTCGTTCCCTTCCAGTTCGAGGGCAGCGGACCAGCACCAATGCGCGAACCAGAAAGGGTCCCCGCAGGACGGTAGGGGCCAAGAGAAAGAAGACCTAAACCGAGGAGACTGATTCTATGGCACAGACAAAGAAGAAGGCCACCAGGGGGAGAGGGAAAAAGGAATTCAAGAATATCACCCATGGGGTTGCCTGCATTCAATCCACCTTCAATAATACCATCGTTACCATCGCGGACCTCAATGGCAATGTGATAACCTGGGCGAGCGCCGGTAGCCTGGGATTTAAGGGTTCTCGGAAGAGCACACCCTTTGCGGCCCAAATGGCAGCCGAGCAGTGTGCCCGGAAGGCAATCTCCTACGGCATGAAAGAAGTGAAGGTGATGGTGAAAGGACCGGGATCGGGCAGAGAGGCTGCCATACGGTCGCTGCAAGCGGTGGGGCTGGAGATAGCGGCCATTAAAGATGTGACGCCGATCCCTCATAATGGCTGCCGGCCGCCCAAGCGTAGAAGGGTTTGATGGTCTGGGGGAAGTCTGATCCTCCTTTATGGCTGCAGAAGAGGGGAGAGGGAAATGAAGGCTTTAACTCTGGGAGCGAAATAAGTGGCTAGATACTTGAATTCAGTCTGCAAGATATGTCGTAGGGAAGGAAGCAAGCTCTTCCTGAAGGGGGATCGCTGTCTGAGCAGCAAATGTGCCATCGAGAAACGGGCCTACGCCCCCGGGGAGCATGGTCAGCGTCAGCGGAGGACCAAAGCGACCAATTACTCTATTCAGCTTCGCGAAAAGCAGAAGATGAAAAGGTCCTATGGGATAATGGAAAAGCAATTTCGTGGCTACTTCCAAAAGGCCGAGCGGCTTCGGGGATTGCCGGGAGAGAACCTGATTTGCCTCGTCGAGCGCCGCCTCGACAACATCGCCTACCGTTTGGGCTTTGCCACCTCTCGGGCTGAGGCTAGGCAGATGGTGCGGCATGGGCACTTCACCTTAAACGGCCGCCCGGTCAACATCCCCTCCATCCTGTTGCGAGCGGGAGACGCGGTGGCAGTCAAGGAGGCGAGCCGGGAACTTCTGGTGATTAAAGGCGCCCTGGAATCGGCGAAGCGTCGCACCCTTCCAAGCTGGCTTGAATTCGACGCCTCACAGCTTGTGGGAAAGGTGAAGTCGCTGCCCAACCGCGAGGAGGTCTCCCTGCCTATCCAGGATCAGTTGATTGTGGCCATTTACTCCAAGTAGTGTTGAGGGCTCTATGTTCCAGAATTTTAAAGGATTTCAAAAGCCGAAGAGGTTAGAGTACGAGACGGAGACCCTGACTCCCACTTACGGGAGGTTCTTTGCCGAACCCTTCGAGAGGGGGTTCGGGTTGACGATCGGGAACTCCCTGCGCAGGGTTCTCCTTTCGTCGATCGAGGGGGCCGCCGTCACTTCCATCCGTATCCCGGGGGTGCTCCATGAATTCTCCACTATCCCCGGACTCAAAGAGGATGTGACGGATATCATCCTCAATGTCAAGGGGCTCCGGTTAAAGATGAAGGTGAATCATCCCAAGACCCTTTACCTGAAGGCTACTAAGGCGGGGCCGGTAAAGGCGGGCGATATCGTTCCTGATGCCGATGTTGAGATTATGAATCCGGAACTGCATATTGCCACCCTGGACCACCATGCCAAATTGGAGATCGAGCTGGAGGCGGGCCGCGGGCGGGGATATGTATCGGCGGAAAGGAACAAGAAAGAGGGCCAGGCCATCGATGTCATACCCATCGATTCGCTCTTCTCGCCGGTCAGGAAGGTGAATTATCAGATCGAGGATACCCGAGTGGGGCAGGCCACTGATTATAATCGACTCATCCTGGAGGTCTGGACCGACGGCAGCATCCTGCCCCAGGACGCAGTCGCCTATGCCGCCAAGATCCTTAAGGACCATTTGACGATCTTCATCAATTTTGAAGAGGAGCCGGAGGCGCAGGAGGAAGTCGCTGATACCGCTCTGGACCAGATCTGGGAGAACCTGAATCGGAGCGTGGATGAGTTGGAGCTATCCGTGCGGTCGGCCAATTGCCTCAAGAATTCCAATATCCGCTATATCAGGGATCTGGTGGTCAAGACCGAAGCGGAGATGCTCAAGACCAAGAACTTTGGCCGCAAGTCCTTGATGGAGATAAAAGAGATCCTGGCCAAGATGAATCTGTCGCTGGGAATGAAATTAGAGGATTTGGGTCCGGCCCTGGCTCCCAAAGGTAAAGGGGAGAAGTAATCCCTTTTCCCCCTGTCCCCCTGCGCATCGGGCCGGAAGCTAAGGAGAATATGGATTATGCGCCATCAGAAGGCAGGAAGGAAACTGGGCAGGACGAGTTCTCATCGGCAGGCCCTGCTCCGCAACCTGGTGACGGCCTTGCTATTGCATGAGAGGATCATTACCACCGAAGCCAAGGCGAAAGAGCTGCGGAGGATTGCAGAGCGAATGATCACCCTGGCCAAGAGGGAGGATCTGCACGCGCGGCGCCAGGCCTCCCAGATCATTATGGATGAAAACGTCTTGAGGAAGCTATTCGACAGCCTGGGGGCGAGATTCTCCCAGCGAGCGGGCGGCTACACCCGCATCACTAAGCTCGCCTATCGGGCTGGGGATGGGGCGCCACTCGCGGTCATCGAATTGCTGGACCAGGTGAAGGAGAAGGAAGAGTCTTCGATCAAGGCAAAGGTCAAGAAAGCCCTGCGAAGGCCGGGCGCAAAGCGAGAGGGCAAGCAGCAAGAGCCAGAGGCGAAGGGAAAAGAGGCGAAGGGAAAAGAGGCGAAGGAGAGATCCCCTAAGGGAAGGAAGAAGGCGATCCCAGCGAAGGGGAAAATGAGGCAGGCCGTTTCCGGGGGGGGATCTTCCCCCAGTGAGGCAGGGCCATCCTCCACCTAACCCTCGGAATCTGAGCGTCGGTTTCTGAACCATGCCTTCCTCAGGGGTCCAAGAGCCCTCGGGGAAGGCATTTTTGTTTTTGATCTGGAGTTGGACCCGCCGACCATACTCCTTCCTTCCTTCCTTCCTTCCTTCCTTCCTTCCTTCCTTCCTTCCTTCCTTCCTTCCTTCCTTCCTGTTCAAGAGCGCCCTAAAAAATCGTTGTCCATTTGGAAGAAAAGGGTTACATTATCTCCAAACTCCCAAGATCTAATGGGTCCTCTGAGGGAGGAGGTGAAGAGGATGAGCGAGGAGAGGATTGGCGAGATCTCCAAATACTTCGCAAAGGTGGGGGTCGCGGGCATCCAGATTGAGCAGGGATCCTTGAGCCGGGGAGAGACGATCCACGTCGTGGGCCACACCACCGACTTCACCCAGGTGGTGGACTCGATCCAGCTCGAAAATCAGGCGATCGAGAAGGCAACGCCCGGTCAGCTGGTAGGGATCAAGGTGAGGGATCGGGTCAGGGAGAAGGATGCGGTGTTCAAGGTAACCGGGTAGGACGATGGAGAGAGAAGGCGGATCTTCCGAGGAGCTCCGGGCCGAGGAGAGGAAGGTGAGGGAGGTCCAGGTCCTGTCCGATCTGGTGGTGAGCCTCCTCATCGGAAGCAACTTCACCCTCTACGAATGCTTGCTGCTCCTGAAGGCGGCGAAGAGATTCGCTTTGAGTCGGTTTCCGGACAAGGAAGAGACTTACGAGCTGATCTATGGATCGCGCTTTAGGAGGGTGCTAAGAGAGCGCATGGGCTTCTCCTCCGAGAGGAATTGAGGCTCTCTCCCTCGGCTGCCCAAGGTCACCCCTCTTTTACTCACCATGGACATACCCCGCGATCTCTTGCAGGAGAGGGCTGCAAAAGCCCTGAGGTCTTTGCAGGATTGCACCCTCTGCCCTCGGCATTGCCGGGTCAATCGTCTGGAGGGAGAGCTCGGGTACTGCCAGATCGGAAGCAAGGCCAAGGTCTCCAGTTACGGGCCCCATTTTGGTGAAGAACCCCCGTTGGTGGGGCGCTATGGGTCCGGCACCATCTTCTTCGCCCGCTGCAACTTGGGTTGCCTTTTCTGCCAAAACTACGAGATCAGCCAGCGCGGAGAGGGTGAGACGGTTGAGGAAGAGGACCTAGCAGCGATGATGCTGTCCCTCCAAGCCGGAGGGTGCCATAATATCAACTTGGTCACCCCCACTCACGTCGTCCCTCAAATCCTGGGAGCGCTTACCCTGGCAAGAGAGAGGGGCCTTCGCCTGCCCCTGGTTTACAACTGCGGTGGCTATGAATCCCTGCTCACCTTGGAGATCTTGGCGGGGGTCATCGATATCTACATGCCCGACGCCAAATACGCCTCCGAGGAGGTTGCGCAGGAGCTGTCGGACGCCCCCGATTATCCACGCGTCATGAGGGAGGCCTTGAAAGAGATGCACCGCCAGGTGGGAGATCTGCGCTGCGACGCCCGGGGGGTGGCGGTAAAGGGTCTTCTGGTGCGACATCTGGTGCTGCCTCATGGCCTGGCAGGGACCCGAGAGATCATGCGCTTCTTGGCCCAGGAGATCTCGCCCGACACCTATGTGAACATCATGGATCAGTATCGCCCTGCCTTCAAGGCCCCTTATGATTCAAGGGTCAACCGTCGCACCGCCCCTGCCGAGTTTGAAGAAGCGATTGCCACCGCCCTTCAGGAGGGACTGCACCAGGGGTTCTGAGATCATGAAGAAAATCGCTTCCTATCGCTTCGGCCAGGTCGAGATCGAAGGGAAGGCCTATCGCTCAGATCTGATCATCTATCCTGACCGCATCGATGACCATTGGTGGAGGAAAGAAGGGCATTCCCTGCAAGTTGAAGACCTGGCGGAGGTGGTGGCTGCCCAGCCCGAGGTCCTGGTGGTGGGGACTGGCCGATTTGGGATGATGCGCATCCCCCAGGAAACCAGAGACTATCTGTCCTCCTTAGGCATTGAGCTGATCGCGGAGGACACGGACAGGGCCTGCCGGACTCTCGACCGGCTTGCTCCAGAGAGACGAGTGGTAGCGGCCTTGCACCTAACCTGCTGATAGGAGAAAGGGGATGGCATCTTTCCCTGGGCAAAGCGCCTTGCACCACGCGCGGTCTCTCTCCTTTCCCCGCAAGACTGGAAGTGCGGGCTGGCACAAGTCCCGAGACTACATCGTGGCCGAGTTGCAGAAACTGGGATATGCCGTATTGGGGGAGAAATTTCCCATCCAGGCAGATCCCTCGCTTTTCAACAGAGGGCTCATCACCTTCACCCTGCTCCTCCTGGTGGTTTCTTACCTGGTCAGCAAGGGCTCCCCTTTGCTGGCTGCCCTACTGATGTTCCTCCCCCCCTTTGCCGTCGCCACTGCCAGCCTGGCTTGGAATGCCTGGATTTCCTCGGGAAAGCTACGACTCAAGCCCCGGGCCTTTCCCGGCGTCAATTTGGTGGCCGATCTGCCGCCCCAGGGTGAAAGCCAGGGCCGGGTCCTCCTGGTGGCCCATTACGATTCGAAGGGCCAAAGCCTCTCCCTGCCCGAGCGATCCCTCCTCCTCCTCTGCCTGGTCCTCCTCTGCCTGATCGTGGCCCTGCTCTACCTCTCGGCCTCGCATGTAGGACTGGCGCCCTTTCCCCCGCCCTCTCGCAAGCAGATGGCCTTCCTCTCTGCAGTGGCTGCCCTGTGCGCCTTGATGATCTATCGGAACAAGACCTTCGACACCTCCCCCGGGGCCCTCGATGATGCCTCAGGGGTAGGGGTACTGCTAACCTTAGCCGAGGCCATGAAAGAGGAGCCCCCCACGCGGACCAGGGTAACCTTCCTCTTCACCGACGCCGAGGAAGAAGGGCTGCTGGGGGCCTGGTCCTACCTGAAGTCCCATCCCGGAGAGCTTTCCCTCAGTGATACCTACATCCTAAATCTGGAGGGGATCGGGTTGGAGGGGAGGCTCCTGTTCCTGGGGAAGTGGGGGTCAGAGTTGGCCGCCCGAATCCTCCGGCTGGCAAAGGGACGGGGCATCCCGCTGCGGCCATGTCCTTTCCTGCCCGGGGTGCTGATGGATCATCTCCCCTTCCGCTGGCAGGGGCTGCAGGCGGCTACTCTCTTCTGCCTCTCCTTCAAAAGCTTCTACATCCACACGCCCAAGGATCGGTCTGATCTGCTGGAAGAGGGGGGGCTGAGGGAGGCGGGAGAGTTGGCCCTTTCTTTCATTCGGGAGATCGACCAGGCCCAACCTGCTCTCAGGGGCGGGGAGGCGGGAAGGGGAGGGGTTGGATTTTGAGGAATTCGGAGATCACCAAGACCTTTTACGAGATGGCCGACCTCTTGGAGATCAAGGGGGAAAACCCCTTCAAGGTCAGGGCCTATCAAAGGGCGGCGCAGAACATCGAAAGCCTGGCCGAAGAGCTGTCGGAGATCGCAGATCGGGGGGAGCTGGAGGGGATCCCCGGCATCGGGAAGGACCTGGCCCAGAAGATCTCCGAGATGATTCAGACCAATCGATTGGAGGCCTTTGAGGTTCTCAAACAGGAGATCCCGGAGGGCCTCCTGGAGCTGGTGAGCATCCCTGGATTGGGCCCCAAGAAGACCAAGGTGCTCTACGACCAGATGGGGATCAAGAGCATCCAGGGGCTGGAGGAGGCGGCGAGGGGGGATCGGCTCAGAGATTTGCCCGGGTTCGGATTGAAGACCGAGCAGAACCTGCTGGCGGGCATCGAATTGGTGCGCAGGGGCCGGGAACGGATGCTGCTGGGCAGGGCCCTCCCCCTCGCCCAGGCGATGATGACCGGCCTCAAGGCGATGCCCGAGGTGGACCAGATCAGCGAGGCAGGGAGCCTGCGGCGGCGGCGGGAGACCATCCGGGACATTGACCTCCTCATCACCTCTTCCGATCCCGAGAGGGTGATGGAGGCCTTTACCTCGTTGTCGCCGGTGGAGGAGGTCCTGGCCAGAGGGAGCACCAAGGCCTCAGTGCGCACCCACGAGGGGATCCAGGTGGATCTGCGGGTGGTGGAGCCGGATACCTACGGGGCGGCCCTGGCCTATTTTACCGGATCCAAGGCTCACAACATCCGCTTGCGGGAGATGGCCAATCGGGCAGGGTTAAAGGTTTCCGAATACGGGGTCTTCCGGGAGAAGGATCAGGCGCGGGTGGCGGGGAGGACGGAAGAGGAGGTCTATCGAACCCTCGGTCTGCCCTACATCCCGCCGGAGTTGCGGGAAGATCGAGGGGAGATCGAGGCGGCCCTGGCGGGCCGACTTCCTCATCTGGTGGAGCTGACAGAGATACGGGGGGATCTTCACTGCCACAGCCAATGGAGCGACGGGGGCCACCCCATTAAAGAGGTGGCGGAGGCCGCCCGCAAAAGGGGATACGCCTATCTTGCCATCACCGACCATTCCCAGTCTCTGGGTATTGCCCGGGGGCTTTCCCCGGAGTCCTTGGAGAAGCAGTTGCGGGAGATTGCCCTCCTGAATCAGCAGGTGAAGGGTTTCTACATCCTCTCCGGCACCGAGGTCGATATCCGCAAGGATGGCTCCCTGGATCTTCCGGATGAGATCCTCTCTCGCTTGGAGGTGGTGGTGGCCTCGGTGCATTCCTCTTTCAAGCAGGGCCGGGAGACCATGACCGCCCGCATCATCCGGGCCATGCAGAATCCCTATGTGACCATCCTGGGACACCCCACCGGCAGGCTCTTAGGTGAGCGGGAGGCCTATGAGATCGACCTGGATCAGGTGATCAGGGCGGCGCGCGACACCGGGACCTGTCTGGAGATCAACGCCTTCCCCCAGCGCCTGGACCTCGATGATATCCACTGCAAGCGGGCCAGGGAGCTGGGGGTGATGATGGCCATCGGAACCGATGCCCACACCAACAGTCAGATGGAGACCATGGCCCTGGGGCTGGCGGTGGCGAGGAGGGGGTGGCTGGAGAGGAATGATCTGCTGAATACGATGAGCCGGGACGATCTGCTCCCCCGCCTGTGGGCCAAGAGGAATGGGAGGAGAAGGACGTGAAGGGGAAGCCGGGCCGTGCGGTGAGAAGGGATCGGGCATGGGATGGGCGATGGGAAGGCCGCAGGTGCCTGTCCCCAAAAAGGAGGGAGGTGCGATTGTGTCCACGAAGGCCTATATCTTGATCGATGTGATGGTGGGCCGAACCAAGGAGGTCTTGAAGGCCCTGGTCGGCATGGGGGGGGTCAAGTCGGTCGATGCGGTCACTGGCCCTCACGACCTCATCGCCATGGTGGAGGGAGAGGACTTGAAAAGCCTGGGCGAGGTGGTTCTCTCTCAGATCCGGGGGGTCAAGGGGGTGATCCGCACCTTGACCTGCATGGTGATTGAGGTCGATTGAGCCGTGGGGGTGAAGAATCTATTGCTGACCGGCAAGCCCGGGGTGGGAAAGACCACCATTGTGCGGGCCGTCCTGAGCTCACTGAAAGTGGAGGCAGGGGGCTTCTTCACCCAGGAGATCCGGGAGGAGGGCCAGCGGGTTGGTTTTCAGCTCTGTGAGTTGGGGGGAAAGGAGGGCCTTCTGGCCCACACCTCCCTCGCAAGCCCCCACCGGGTAGGGCGATACGGGGTGCAGATCGAGACCATGGAAGAGATCGCCCTCCCTGCCCTGCGCAAGGCCATTGCCGGCAAGGATCTGGTGGTCATCGATGAGATCGGGCGAATGGAGCTTTTTTGTCCGGCCTTTCTGGAGGCGATTCTCTTGGCCCTGGAATCCCCCAAGCCGGTCCTGGGTGTGTTGCAGGAGCGCGCCTCTCCCCTCTCCCAAAGGATCAAGCGGAGGCAGGATACGAAGATCATCCCGGTGACCCTTGAGAATCGCGACCAGCTCGTGGAGGTCATTTTGCAGGAACTGGAGGGCCATCTGGATATCCCTGGCGAGAGCGGAGGGGTGAGAGGCAAGGGCCTGGAGCCGAATGATGCGAAGCAAGAGGCAGATCGGGCTGGTCCCCTTAGGTAAGATCCAGGAGAAGGCCCTGATGGATTCTCTCGCCCTCGGGCTGGCAGAGACCTATGGCCGCCAGGTGGAAATCCCGCCCGCTTTCCCCTCGCCCCGGTATGCCCTGGATGAAAGGAGGGGGCAATATGGCTCCACTGCCATTCTCACCCGGCTGTGGCGGGCCTGCGGGGGGGTCTATGACCGGACCCTGGGCATCACCGAGGTAGATCTTTTCATCCCTTCGTTGAATTTCGTCTTTGGGGAAGCCGACCTCATCCATAAGGTGGCGGTCATCTCTCTATTTCGGCTGCGCCCGGAGAACTATGGCCAATCCGCCGACCCCAGGCTCTTGCAGGAGAGGGCCTTGAAGGAGGCGATCCACGAGCTGGGCCACACCTTTTCCCTGATGCACTGTGCCCATTATCGCTGCGTGATGCATTTCTCCAATAGCTTATCCGATACCGATCGCAAGAGTCGTCAGTTCTGCCGGCGTTGCCAGGAGTCGCTGGCGGCTGCCTTGGGTACTGATCCTCGCCAAGGAGAGAGGAGATGAGCACAATGGCAAAAGTTTTTGCCCTGTTGGTTTCGGCACTCCTTCTATTCCTTCCTTCCATTGCCTCAGCGCAGGCTGTCCCCGGGGAGAGATCCCTCTCTACTGGGAGAGGATCGAGGTGGAGTTCGAGGTCCTTAAAGATGGATCTCTCGCCATCGCCGAGCGACTCGAATATGTCTTTGACGGGGCCTGGCGAGGAGGCTATCGGGTCCTGTCTTTGGACAAGCTGGATTCCATCTCGGACATCGAGATGGGGGAGGGAGAGCAGCGCTATCAAGCCGGTGGGCTCGCCAAGTACCAATACCAGCTGAGCAAGGTGAAAAAGGGACTGGAGGTGAAATGGCGCTGCCGGGATGACGATGAGCCGCCTTTCTCCAATGCCCGCAGGACCTTCTGGCTGCGCTACCGGGTCCAGGGGGGCCTGAATTACCGTCGGGACTTCGATGAGCTTCGTTGGAAGGCGATCTTCGAGGATCGGGATGCGATCGTGCGGCACGGGAGGGTCCGGGTCCATCTTCCGGCCCCAGTGGAGAAGGAGCGACTGCGAGGGGATCTGTTCACCGGATCTCAATCCTCCCGCCTCTTCCGTCTCGATGATCAGACCGTGGCCTTCGAGGGAGAAGATATCCCTCCCCATGCGCTCTTCGAGGTCCTGCTTCAGTTCCCGGCCGGCCTGGTGGAGCGGCATTTCTATTGGGGACGCTTCCTCAAGGAGAGGGTGGGCCCCATCCTGCCGCTCTTCTTGCCCCTGACCGCCTTCCTGGCCCTTTTTCTTCTCTTCTGGCAGAAGGGCCGGGACTATCGGGTGGAGGAGGTGGCCAGCTACCTGAGAGAGCCACCCTCCCAGCTGCCGCCGGCCCTGGCCGGGGCGCTGGTCGACGAGAAGGCGGACATGAAGGAGATTCTGGCCACCATTGCGGATCTGGGCCGGCGGGGATACCTGGAGATGACGGACAAAAAGGCCGGCCAATGGCTCTTCTCCAAGTCGGATCTGGAGCTGACCCTGCGCAAGGCCCCGGATCAGGCCCTGCTCCCCTTCGAGCGGGAACTGCTGGGCTACCTCTTCTCCGAGGGCCGGGAGGGGAGCAAGATCAGCCTGTCGGACCTGAAGAACGCCTTCTATCGACACCTCCCCTCCCTCAAAGATCAGATCTACGGGACGGCCTTGAGCGAGGGCTTCTTCGAGAAGGACCCCCGCAAGGTGGTCCGCAGGTATGTGCTGGTGGGCATCCTCCTCATGATCCCGGGCCTGATCCTGGTCGGGCTCGACAACCCGCCCGTGGCCTTCATCGCCTTCTGGGCCATGGGATTCACCGGGATCCCTGCCTTTGCCCTCTTCAAGAGCGCGAGGGAGGGCAGTTGGGGAAAGGTCATCTTCCTCTCCGTCTTTGTCTTGATCGGCTCGTCAGTAGCCCTTACCGCCATCCCCCTCCTGCTGATGGAATCTGAGCTCGGATGGACGGGAAGGGTCGGCCTGGGCCTCCTCCTCTCCGTCCCCCTGTTCTTCGCCTTCGCCCCGGCCATGCCCCGCAGGACGATCAAGGGATCGAGGGAAAAAAAGGCCAGATGGGCCGCTTTCCTCCGCTACCTCAAGGAGGTGAAGGAATTCCGCGACCAGGCCACCGGGGCGGAGATCTACGAGCGCTACCTCCCCTACGCCATTGCCTTCGGGGTGGAGAAGGAGTGGACCTCCCGCTTCGCCGCCCTGGAGGTGGCGCCCCCGGCCTGGTATCACTCCCACTATTACGGGGATCGAGACTGGACCGACTCTCCGACCTTTCGCACCGGACACGGGGGGTCGGGCTCGGGAGAGGGCGTTCATGTGTCCACCCTCCAGGGCATGAGCGACAGCCTGTTTAGTTCTCTGAACTCTTTATCCTCGGCCCTTTGCTCCTCTCCCTCCAGCAGCGGCAGTGGCGGCAGCGGCAGCGGAGGGGGCGGGGGCGGAGGAGGTGGAGGCGGAGGAGGCGGCGGTGGCTGGTAAGGTGGCAGGGGCCATCCTCTTCTTGGTGGGGCTCGCGGCGGCGGGATTTCTGGCAGCGGGCCTGTTCGAGGGGAAGTTGCAGGCCTCCGGCTTCATGTTGGGGGCGATCCTCTTCGTCATTCCTTTCTTCGCCGGAGGGATCTATCTGCTTTGGAAGTCCTCCCAGGAGGCCAGGGAGGGCCAGAGGGTCGCCAGGGAAAAGGAGATCCTCTCCATGATCGAGGTGAAGGGCCGGGTCAAGATCGCCGATCTCTGCCTCGATCTGCATCTCGATCGGCCCACGGTAGAGGCCCTGCTGCGCGACCTGGTGGGAAAAGGGCTCTTTGCCGGCTCCATCAATTGGCAAGAGGGGATACTGGTCAGCGTCGAGGCCAAGTCCTTTACCCAGGCCAAGTGTCCCCACTGCGGCGGGGAGCTGCAGATTGTGGGCAAGGGCCTGGTCCGCTGCTCCTATTGCGGCTCCGAGATCTATCGGTAGTCGATGCCTCTATCAGGCAGGGCTTATGCCTTCCCCATGGGTCAAGATCGGTACCTGCGGTCCTGCAAACCAAAGGTACGAATATTACGAGCAATTCTCGGTGGTAGAGGTCCAGCAGACCTTCTATCAACCCCCTCGCTTGCAGACGGCGCTCAGATGGCGGCAGGAGGCGCCTTTGAGCTTCGAATTCAGCCTAAAGGCCTGGCAGCTCATCACCCATGAACCCTCCTCCCCCACCTATCGCCGACTGAGGCACCCCATCCCTGCGAACCAAAGGGGGCGCTACGGCTCTTTTCGGCTCAGCGACGAGGTCCTGGAGGCCTGGGCGGTCACCGAGGAGATCGCCCGGGCCCTAAGGGCGCGGGTCATCCTCTTCCAAACCCCGGCCAGCTTTGATCTCAGCCCTAACAACCAGGAGATGATGCGTTCCTTCTTTCGCAGGATCGACCGGCGCGATTATCTGCTGGTCTGGGAGCCGAGGGGGGGGTGGCCCGAGCAGGAGGTCGAGGACCTCTGCCGGGAACTGGACCTGATCCACGGCGTGGACCCCTTCCGGGATCGCCCACTGGCGGGCTCGATCCGCTATTTCCGCCTGCACGGGAAAGACGGCTACCGGTATCGCTATACCGACGCCGATCTGGCGTGGCTGAAAGATGAGATCGATTCGGGCAAGATGACCTACCTGATGTTCAACAACCTTTCTATGGCCCAGGATGCAGAACGACTGCAACAGATGCTCAATGGGTAATCCCCTCCAGGTGCGAGAGACCCAGGCCAGATCCATTCTCAACAAGTCGGGTATCTCGGACTTCACGGTCAATTGTTATTTGGGCTGTCAGCACGGGTGCCGCTACTGCTACGCCCGCTTCATGACCCGCTTCAATCCCCATCGAGAGGCCTGGGGGGACTTCGTGGATGTGAAGGTCAATGCCCCGGCCATCCTGGAGCGACAGGTCAAGCGGGCGCCCAAGGGCCGGGTCTTCATCAGCTCGGTCTGCGATCCCTATCAGCCCCTGGAATTAAGGTATGGCCTGACGCGGGCCTGCCTTCAGATCCTCCTCGCCCATGGCTACCCAATCATCTTCCTCACCAAGTCGGCGCTGGCCTCGCGAGATCTCGACCTCATGGCTTCTTCTCCGGACCTGGAATTGGGGGTCACAGTGACCACGGCCGACGAGGGCCTGCGTCGCCTGATCGAGCCGGGGGCCTCCCCCACCGAAGAGCGCCTGGCACTCCTTGAGCAGGCGAAGGCGAAGGGGATCCAGATTTACGCCTTTCTGGGCCCCTTCCTTCCGGGCCTCTCCGATACCGATGAAAACCTCTCTCATCTCATCGAGCGAATCGCCAGGATCGGCGTCGCCTATTGCTATGCCGATATCTTGAATCCTCGGCCTCAGGTCTGGTCCTCCCTTAAAGGCCTCCTGGAAAAACATTTCCCCGAACAGGTTGCATCCACGGGCCGAATCCTCTATAATCAAAGAGCGAGAGATCTCTACCAGCAGGCCATCCGGGAACGGATACTGCGATTCGCGCAGAGAGCAGGCCTGAAAGGAGAGATCCATTTCTGCTTCTGAAGGATTTTTGCCCGCGGCCTCGAAGAGGGCTTTCTACGGCCACCAGACAAAGGAGACAGCATAATGCTGAATGTGGAAGACCTTAACCAGCAGGGCGTCGAGATCGATCGGCTGCTGCGCCTGAAAACCTATCCCATTGCCGTCAAGATGCTGCAAAAGAAGGAGGATATCCCGGTCGGGGCCAAGCAGCCGGCCAAGGACTTAGGGTACCATCTCGCCCTCTGTCAGGCAATCTCTCAAGCCCGCCGGCAGGGCAGGTCGATCGCCTTGCTGAAGGAGGACATGTGGTGCTTTGAGCCGGTCCTCGGGTTGGGGATGGCCGAGATCCCGGAATACTTCCTGGAAGGATATAACCGTTATCCTGGGTCTGCCCGGACCCTGGAGGCAGGCCGCACCTGGGCCCAATCCTTTCCCCACCTGGAGGCCGGAAGGTATATCGGGGTCTCGGTGGCTCCCCTGGCCACCGCCAATTTTCTGCCGGATCTCTTCATGCTTTACACCGATGGCTCGCAGCTGACGCAGTTGCTCCTCGCCAAGAACTGGATGGATGGCCGGGATATCACCTCCACCCTGTCCGGACATGCGGCGTGCGTGTATGCCATGGTACCGGTGCTGCAGGACCGACAATTTCAGATTGCGGTGCCTTGCTTCGGAGATCGCCGGAGGGGATTGGCCTCCGACGAGGAGAACATCTTCTCCGGGCCCATCGAATTGTTGGAGGAGCTCGTGGCAGGGCTCTCCCATTTCAAAGAGATCGGGGAGGGCCTCCCTATGCCCCACCTGATGCTGACCGAATACAAGCTGCGCGATGCCTATGTGAAGATCGGAAGAATGATAGGGATGGAGGTATGAGCCTCTTCAGTCCTGAGCAGTCCGCGATCCTGAAGCGTCAGCGGGCGGGATTGGACCGGGAGATCAGGAAGATTTGGGCGATTGCGGCCCTGCTCTTTAGTCTCGGGTTGGTCCTCTGGGCCCCGTATCCAGGGCCGATCTATCTGATGGGGCCTGGCCTGGCCCACGCCGAGCCCCAGCGGCAAGATCCCTCCCACGCCCCCCCTCCTAAGATAGGCCGCATGGGGAAGGATCAATCCGAAATGGTATTGATCCCTGCCGGGGAGTTCATCATGGGCGACGATAAAGCAGATCCTGACGAGAGGCCGGCCCACAAGGTCGTTCTGGATGCCTACTGGATCGATCGCTATGAGGTGACCCATGGGCAGTATATGAGGTTCATGGCGGAGACCCATTGCCCTCCCCCCGCCTCCTGGAATATTCCCAAGCTGAGCGATCTGGATCAGCCGGTGGTGGGGGTAACCTGGGAGGAGGCGGCCGCCTTTGCTAAATGGGCGGGCAAGCGGCTTCCCACCGAGGCCGAGTGGGAGAAGGCCGCCCGGGGAGATGGAAAGGGGTCCGGATTCAACCTCTATCCCTGGGGATCCCAGTGGGATGAGAAGAAGGCCAATTCCGCCGAGACGGCCCTGGGGAGGACGGTTAGGGTGAAGGAGCTTCCGGAGGGGGCGAGCCCCTTCGGGGTCCTCCACATGGCGGGGAATGCGGCAGAGTGGGTGGGGGACTGGTATGCTGTGGACTATTATAGCAAAGCCCCTAGGGAGAACCCGAAGGGCCCGGACCAGGGGACCTGGAGGGTGGTCCGGGGAGGGGGCTGGTGGTGCAAGTCCGAACACTGCCAGGTGACGGATCGGAGGAAGGAGCCTCCCACTGCCCGCAACTCCTCCATTGGTTTCCGCTGCGCCATGGATGCGAAGTGATCGCAGAAGGCCGGCCCCGTCGATGCCTTCACCGGAGGAGGGGTCAAAAAAATTGGGTCAAAAAAATTGTTGACAGGGGGAAGGCAAAGGAGTAGATAGCGAATTGTCACGGAGCTAATTCGACAACTTAGGTAAGGCTTGAAGGCTCCATTTCCTGGTCGAGCGCACAGTGGTTGCCGCCCTTCGGCAGGAGGTGGACAAATAATGATAGGCACCGGATAGGTCTTGTCTCCTGAGATCACGGTGCTTTTCTATTTGCGGGCTGGCAGAGGCAAGAGACCCGCGATTGTCCCGTTGGCCAATGCAGAGGAGGCACCCTACCTGAAAAAGAGTGAGATCAGATCATCCACGCATCTGGAGGAGGCCGTCATGAAGATCAGCAATCACCGCTTGTTCAAAGATGATGATACCCCTTATCCCTTTCAGGAGAGCCCCAACACGGGCGGGCAGATGAAGCCGGAATACCTAATCATGCACTACACGGCGGGGGGGAGCGCGAAGGAATCCGTGCAATGGCTCACCAACCCCCGAGCCAAGGCCTCGGCCCATCTGGTGATCGGACGAGATGGAAGCCTCACCCAGCTCGTGCCCTTCGCTACCAAGGCCTGGCACGCGGGCGTCAGCACCTGGGAGGGCCGCACCGGCTTTAACAGCTTCTCCGTCGGCATTGAGCTGGACAACGCGGGGCCCCTCACGCGGCACGACAACAAATGGCGCGCCTGGTTTGGCACCGAATACCGGAACAGCGAGGCCATCGAGGCGACCCATAAGAACGAGACCAAGCCCAGAGGCTGGCGTCTCTATCCCCCGGTCCAGATCGAGGCGGCTATGGAGGTGGGGAGCCTGCTGGTCAGCCATTATAACCTGCGCGAGGTGCTGGGCCATGAGGACATTGCGCCCGGCCGAAAGTCCGACCCCGGACCGGCCTTCCCCCTGCTGAGCTTTCGCGCCCGCCTCCTGGGCCGCCAGGAGGAAGAGGAGGTGCAGTATCAGACCACCAGCGAGCTGAACATCCGCACGGGTCCTGGCACGCAGCATCCTCCCATCCCTGGCAGCCCTCTCCCGCCGGCCACCCGCGTAGAGATCCTGCAGCGTGAGGGAAGCTGGGCCCTGGTCGATGTGCTCAGCGTGGTCGGCGGCGTCATGGACATGCAAGGCTGGGTCCACTCGCGCTATCTCCAGCGGGCTGGGCGGGCCCCTGGAATCACCGCCTGAGGGTATTTCAGGTTCGTCTCTATGGGAGAAAGGAGAGTGCGATGGACTATCCGTTTCGTAACCTCATATTTGAGGGGGGCGGTGTCAAAGGAATCGCCTATGTGGGCGCCATGGAGGTGCTGAAGGAGAAGGGCATCCTGGAAAAGATCGAGCGGGCCGGAGGGGCCTCCGCCGGGGCGATCAACGCGCTGCTGTTCGGACTGAACTACTCTCCGGCGGAGACCAAAGACCTCCTCATGGAGCTGGATTTTACCAACTTCCTTGACGACACCTGGGGGGTGGTCCGCGATACCGAGCGTCTGCTGAAAGAGTTCGGTTGGTACAAGGGGGATTACTTTCGAAAATGGATTGCCCAGCGCATCAAGGAGAAGGCCGGCAATGGGGAAGCCACCTTCAAGGAGGTCTATGATCTGCGGAGCAAGAAGGGATTTCGGGACATCCACATGGTCGGCACCAACCTCTCCACCCACTTTGGGGAGGTCTTTTCCAATGAGCACACGCCCCGCATGCCGTTGGCAGACGCGGTGCGCATCTCGATGTCCATTCCCCTGTTCTTTGCCGCCAAGCGGAGCCTGCGGGGAGATGTTTATGTGGACGGCGGACTATTAAGTAACTATCCCATTAAGTTGTTTGACCGGGAGAAGTATTTGAAAGAGGAGACCCTGTCCTTGCACGGTCGGGTTCCCGATTACTATAAGAAACACAATGCGAGCCTGAAGAGGCAGCGGATCACGGCGAGCCCATACATCTACAATATGGAAACCCTGGGATTCAGGCTCGATTCGGCCCGAGAGATCGCGGTCTTCAGAGATCAGGCAGAGCCTCCCCGAGAGGAGATCGGCGACTTCTTCTCCTATTTGTGGGGGCTTGTTCAGACCATCTTCGAGGGGCAGGCCAACGAGCATCTCCACAGCGACGACTGGCAGCGGACGATCTACATCGATACCCTGGGGGTGAAGACGACGGACTTCAAGCTCTCCAAGAAGAAGAAGGAGGCACTGATCGAGTCGGGGCGGAAGTTGACCCGGTCCTATTTCGATGATTGGTACGATAAGGAAGATCTGGAGGAGCCCCCGGCGAACCGCCCTGTTTCATAGGAAGGCGCCAGTCGCGTCGCCCCATTTCCTCCTGACCCTTCGTTGCCTTTCCGTGCCATATCCCTTTTGTCGCCCCTGGCCTTTTCGCCGGGGGCGAGGTATAATGAGCTGCGCGATAACTTAGTAGAACACCTTCGTCGCCGAAATGCTCCGTCTTTACCCAGGACGCGTGATACGGAATCCTTTTAACTTCTCTTCTGCACGGAGGTATCGCCATGTTTCGGAAACCTGATCTCCTGCTGATCTCCTATCTGGCCCTTGTATTGTCCTTCTTGTTCTTTGCCTCCTCGGCCCAGAGTAATCCCAAGACGGCGCCCGACAAGGGAAAACCGGTGGCCCTCCAGTTCACCAGTCCTGCCTTCGTGGAAGGGGCGTCGATTCCAGCCAAGCACACCTGCGATGGGGCAGACCGCTCCCCGCCCCTGAAGTGGGGCAAGGTGCCACCAGGAACCAAGGGCCTGGCCCTGATCTGCGATGACCCGGACGCCCCGGTCGGCACCTGGGTGCACTGGGTGATCTATGGCCTACCGGCCTCGGTCACCGAGCTGCCCGAGGGGCTCCCCACCACCGAGACCCTGCCGAGCGGGGCCAAGCAGGGGATCAATGACTTCAGGCGCATCGGATACGGTGGTCCCTGT
>JAZDMQ010000011.1:0-2183 GCA_043800755.1 bacterium
ATTGGCTTGAAACTGGGCATACAAAGCCCTCTCCTTCGCGCCCATCAGGGCAGGGATCGCAATGGCTGCCAGGATGGCGATCACGGCCACTACGATCAACAGCTCCACCAGGGTGAAGCCACCTCGATTCCGTACCATTTCTCCCCATCCCCCCCCGATACGGAGGAAATGGACCTAACCATAGAAAAGAATCAGGAAGGCCGTAGGGTGAGGCCTCATCCCGGCCCGCAGCGTGGGATGCGGGCCGGCAGGGAGAGAAAAATCTCTCCTGCTGTCGGATTAAGCCAGGACCTCCCGGAGCCTGGCCGCGGCCTCTTCGGGGGCGCTGGGATTGAGGTAGAGGCCGGATCCCCATTCAAACCCCGCAACCCGGATCAGGCAGGGCATAATCTCCAGGTGCCAATGGAAGACCTCCTCTATCCATCCGGGCTCCTCCCCGTTCATCGGAGCATTCGGGGCGATGTGGAGGAGGAAGTTGTAGGCCGGGTCCCCCAGGGTCTGCGAGAGGGCCGTCAGGATTGTCTTGAGAACCCGCGCCAGGTCCACCGTCTCCTCCTTGGTGATGTGGGTAAAGCAGCAGTCGTGCCTTTTGGGCACCAGCCAGGTTTCGAAGGGAGGTCAGTAGGGTCACATCTTCATAAGTCATTTAGGACAAAAAGAGCGGCATGCACAACCGCGAGGCCTTGCTTTATCACATTTCCTTTTCCTCTTCTTTGCTCCGGTCACGGCCTGATATTGGCTTTGTCCTCTGTCGGTGAATTCCTCGTCTGGCCTGCGTTTTCCGTCTGTCTTCGCAGTCAGCAAGGGCTCTCGCTGCCTCCTCCTTCCGCCGTTCTCCTCATGGGCGCCAGCCCATAGCGCCTCCCCCCGTTTTGGTGTAAGAGCAACCCACCCCGCTGCAAGGCTTTGAGTTCTGCCTGGTCTCCCTCTGCGTTTCGAAGAATGTCTCGGAACCGATGGCGCCCGGTCAAAAAAGCAATTGACAGCAAAAACCGGTCAGAGTAAATAGCAATTGAACTTCAAGCAGGTGGAGGGAGAGGAGCGATACAACAAACGAATTGGAGAGAGAACCCATGAAAGCATTGTTGCTCAAACAGTACATGGAGATGGAGTTAGTAGATATGCCCAAGCCCGCGATCAACCCGGACGAAGTGCTGATTCGGGTGAAGGCTTGCGGTATCTGTGGAAGCGACATCCATGGATTCGACGGCAGCACGGGACGTCGCATCCCCCCTTTGGTGATGGGGCATGAGGCCGCGGGGGTAGTGGCGGAGATCGGCTCGGAAGTAAAAGATATTGGCGAAGGTGATCGAGTGACCTTCGATTCGACGGTCTACTGCGGTCACTGCTTCTATTGCCGGCGCGGCAGGGTCAATCTGTGTGACAATCGCCGGGTGCTCGGCGTTTCCTGCGGAGAGTATCGCCGACATGGGGCTTTTGCGGAACACATCGCCGTGCCGCAACACATCGTCTATCCCATCCCGGACTCCCTTCCTTTCGAGCACGCCGCCATGATCGAGGCCTTATCCATAGCCGTCCACGCCGTGGGGCTGAGGCCGGTAAGGCTGGGCGAGACGGCCGTAGTGGTGGGCAGCGGGATGATTGGATTGCTGGTCATTCAGGCCCTGCGCCTGGCTGGCTGCATGCGGGTCTTTGCCGTGGATGTCGACGATGCGAGGTTGAAGCTGGCGGCACAATTGGGTGCGGACGAAGTCCTGAATCCGAAAGCGTGTGATGTTCCTGCCTGCGTTCGTCAGTGGACCGGCGGGCGGGGAGTCGATATCGGAGTGGAAGTGGTGGGAGCCACCGATCCGCTGAAGACAGCTCTGGCCAGCGTTCGCAAAGGCGGTACCCTCACCCTGGTGGGCAACATCTCTCCCACAGTGGAATTGCCGCTTCAATCGGTGGTGACGCGCGAGATCGAGGTGCTTGGCTCCTGTTCGTCCGCAGGCGAGTATCCGGCTTGCATCGATCTCCTTGCGCGCGGGGCCATTCAAGTGGAGCCCCTGATCAGCGCCAGGGCCCCTCTTTCCGAGGGCCCAAGCTGGTTTCACCGCTTGTACCACAAGGAAGGGAGTTTCATGAAAGTGATTCTGCAACCTTAAGGAGAGGACATGAGCCAGTCATTGTTCGACCTCACGGGGAAAGTGGCAGTGGTTACGGGGGCCAGCCGGGGGCTGGGC
>JAZDMQ010000050.1:0-7910 GCA_043800755.1 bacterium
AATTCCGCCGAAAGGACGGCTCTCTCCTGCCGGTCTGGCTCAGCGCGAACCTCATCTTCTTTGGAGAAAAGAAAGTCGTCTCTACCCTGGTCCGCGACCTCACCGAGAAGAAGGCGATGGAGGCCCAGTTCCTCCGCGCCCAGCGCATGGAGTCCATCGGCCTCTTGGCCGGGGGCATCGCCCACGACCTCAATAATATCCTGGCCCCCATTCTGATGAATGTGGAGCTCCTGCAGAGGGAGCTTTCCGACCACAAGCTCCTCTCCTCCATCGCCTCCTCGGCCCAGCGGGGAGCCGACATCGTAAGACAAATCCTCACCTTCTCCCGGGGGATGGAAGGGGAGCGTCTCTTCCTCTCCCCCAAATACCTGCTCCAGGAGATGGAGCACCTCCTCCAGGAGACCTTTCCCAAGTCCATCACCATCGAGACCGAGATCCGAAAGGACCTCTGGTCCCTGCAAGGCGACCCCACCCAATTGCACCAGGTGCTGATGAACCTCTGCCTCAATGCCAAAGATGCCATGGAGAAGGGGGGAAAGCTCACCCTCTCCGCGGAGAATCTCTCCCTGGATGAGGCCTATGCCGGGATGCATCCCTCGGCCCAGGCCGGGCCCTATCTCCTCTTCACCGTGGCCGACACCGGCAAGGGGATCCCCCCCGAGCACCTGGATCGGATCTTCGATCCCTTCTTCACCACCAAGGAGCGGGGGCAGGGGACCGGATTGGGCCTTTCTACCGTGCACGGGATCGTGAAGGGCCACGGGGGATTCATCAATACCTATTCCGAGCTCGGGAGGGGGACCAAGTTCCGTGTCTACCTGCCCGCCTCTCCCTCGGCAGAGATGGCCAAGGCCGAAAAGGAGAGAGCCCCCCTGCCCTCGGGCCAGGGGGAGCTCATCCTGGTGGTGGAGGATGAGGCCTCCATCCGGGAGATCATCCAGGTCGCCCTGGAGGCCTATGGCTATCAAGTGATGACGGCCTGCGATGGGACCGAGGCGGTCTCCCTCTATGCCCAGCATCCCGGGGAGATCAAGGTGGTGATCACCGACATGGCCATGCCCATCATGGATGGGGCCGCCACCATCCGGGCCCTGCAGAAGATTAATCCGGAAATCAAGGTCATCGCCACCTCGGGGATGGATGAAGAGAGAATGCTGGCAGAGGCCAGTAGAGCAGCGGTGAAGGCCTTCCTGCAAAAGCCCTTCACCGCGGACAGGCTGCTGCGGAAGCTGGCGGAGGTGCTGAAAGGATAGTAGGCAGGAGGCAGAAGGCAGAAGGCAGAACGGCTGCCTTCATATATCGTGAGAGGGACATGCTCCGAGGATATAAAGACCTGAAAGTCTATCAGTCGGCCTATCAGCTGGCGATGGAGATTTTCGATGAGTCCAAGACGTTCCCCAAGGAGGAACGGTATTCTCTGACGGACCAAATCCGTCGGTCCTCCCGGAGTGTGGCGGCCAACATCGCAGAGGGATATCGTAGGCGAAGGAACGATACAATGAATTGGCAAGCGGTTACGAGGAGATAGGGAGAATGTTGGGCAGCATGATCGCCAACCCAGAAAAGTTCACTAAACAGTAGGAGGCAGCGGGCAGAATCAGCGATAATTCTCCGTCCTGCCTACTGCCTACTGCCTTCTGGCCCCTGGCCCCATGATTCCCTGCCTTCTGCTTTCTGCTTGCTGCCTTCTGCCTACTGCCTACTGGCCCCCGTCCCCCGGCCCCTGCCTTTACGTCACCCGATACTTCCGTATCATCTCCTCCTTGATCTCGGTGGAGGCACCGGGGGCCTGTGGAGCTTCTAAATAGCCTTCCTTTACCACTACCGGCTCCACAAATAGTTCCAGACCCCAGGGGATATACTCCAGAAAAAGGGCGTTAGGGGCTGCACACACCAGATGCTGATGGACCTGCATCAGGTCCCCGGCATGGGGGCTGATCGGCAGATTATGGGAATCCGCCAGGGCCGCGACGGTCATGAATTCGGTGACCCCTCCTACCCTCGTTACATCCACCTGGACAATCTCCACCGCAGACTGCTCCATGTAATCCCGAAAGGCATATTTGGTGTAAACATGTTCCCCCAGGGCGATGGGGGGATTCAGCTCCTGGGCCAGCTTGGCATGGCCCTTAATGTCGTCCGGGTGCAGGGGCTCTTCCAACCAGAAGATATCGTAATCCTCCAACTTCTTTCCAAAGGCCATGGCGGTGTGCAGATCCCATTTCTGATTGACATCCACCATCAGACGGACATGGCTCCCCAGCGCCTTCCGCACCGCCTCCACCCGTTTCAAGTCGGCCCAGGGGTCCTTCTGGCCCACCTTCATCTTTACCCCCTGGAAACCCTGATCAATCATCCGGGACATGTCGGCGACTAATTCCCCCTCCGACCAGGAGAGCCATCCCCCATCGGTATTATAGGCCGGAATCTCCTCCCGGCACCCGCCCAGCAGCTTCCAGAGGGGTTTTTCGCAGGCCTTTGCCATCAGATCCCAGACCGCGATATCGAGGGCCGCCATGGCCATGGTGGTCACTCCCGCCCGACCGATCCAATGGGTCTCACCCCAATACATCTCATTCCATATCTTCCTGACATCAAAGGGGTCTTGCCCTATCAGGGCCTTCTTGAGATGGGCCTCTATCGCCTCCCGGATTACCCCCCCTCCTGAGCCCACGGTTAACGTATATCCAGTCCCCGTGATCCCTTCATCCGAGTGGACCAGGGCCATCACCAACTCAAATTGACGTAGCACATTGTGGGAATCGGCAATCTCCCTCCTGGTGGGAATCGCGAGCACCATGCTCTCTACCTGGCTGATCCTCATTCTTGACCCTCCTCCCTTTTCCATTTGATTGGGGGATCTTCTGCCCGCCTATGCTTCCTCCTCCAGGACTCTCCTTATCCCCGATGCCTCCTTCCTGTCAACTGGGAAATAAGGGCAAAGTTGAGGGCAGAGAAATGAACTCGCTTCGGGCCCTGTTTTCTGCTATGATGAGACGGAGTCCGAGATCTGATTCCAGGTGCCTGATTACCGCATCTAATCATTAGACCAGGAAAGAAGGGCAACCAAGAGGTTGCCCGAGATGTATGGAAAAGGAGAGCTCCGATGAAAAGAAAGATTCTGAGTTACCACCGAATCAAGTCGGTTGCAGCCCTGATGGCAGCGATGGCCCTGCTCCTCTTCTCCTCTGCGGGATGGGGCCAGGACCTCTGGAACACCATCGAGGAAAAGGACCGCTCCCAGGCGGTGACCATCACCAATGAAACCTTTGCCAAGCTGGCGGAGAAGCTCAAGCCCGCGGTGGTCAATATCAGCACCACCAAGGTGATCAAAGGGGGCCCCGTGGTCAAAGGCCGCCCCTCACCCTTCGAGGGGAAGGACCCCTTTCGCGATTTCTGGGAGAAATTCTTCGGCGGCGAGGTGCCCCGGGAATTCGAGACCAAGTCGCTGGGCTCCGGGTTCATCATCAACAAGGAAGGTTATATCCTGACCAACAACCATGTGGTGGAGGATGCCAAGGAGATCACCGTCACCCTGCAAAGCGAAAAGGACTATCCCGCAGCGGTGGTCGGCCGGGACAGCAAGACCGATCTGGCTTTGATCAAGATCGACGCGAAAGAAGAGCTTCCGGTGGCCCCCCTCGGCGACTCGGGCAGGCTCAAGGTGGGGGAATGGGTCATGGCCATCGGTAACCCCTTTGGCCTTTCCGAGACGGTGACCGCCGGGATCGTCAGTGCCAAGGGAAGGGTCATCGGCGCCGGCCCCTACGACGATTTCATCCAGACCGACGCCTCCATCAACCCCGGCAATAGCGGGGGGCCCCTCTTCAACTTCTGGGGAGAGGTCATCGGCATCAACACGGCCATCGTGGCAACGGGCCAGGGGATCGGATTTGCCATCCCCATCAACATGGCAAAGGAGATCCTCCCCCAGCTCAAAGAGAAGGGGCGGGTCACCCGGGGCTGGTTGGGCGTTGGGATTCAGATAATGACCTCCCAGTTGGCCAAGTCCTTCGGCCTGGAGGAAAAGAAGGGGGTCCTGGTCTCCCAGGTCTTCAAAGAATCGCCTGCCGAGCGGGCAGGAATCAAGCAGGGGGACATCATCCTCGAATTTGACGGAAAGGAAATCCAGGAGGTGGGAGGCCTCTCCCGAACAGTCGCCTCCACCCCGGTAGGGAAGCCGGTGGAGGTCAAGATCTTCAGGGAAGGAAAGGATCTCACCCTCCAGACCGTGGTGGCTGAATTGCAGGAAAAGGCGGAGGCCACCCGGACCCTCGCCCCGAAACCCCTGGGCCTGAGCGTCCAAGACATCACGCCGGAGATCGCCCGCAGCCTGGGATTGGAAGAGGCGGTGGGGGTAGTGGTGACGAGGGTGGAGCCGGATAGCCCTGCTGCGAAAGCCGAGATCCAGAGGGGGGATGTCATCCAGGAGATGAACCGCCAGGCGATTGAGAATGCGGAGGACTTCGGCCGCGCACTGGAAAACGCTCGCGGCCAGGAGAGCATCCTCTTCTTGATTCGGCGGGGCGGAGGCAGCCTCTATGTCACTGTATCGCCGGAATAAGCAAGGAAGGCAGGCGCCTTGACGGCGCCTGCCTTTTTCACTTCACCCCCGGACCTGCCACTTACGCGCCTCGAGCGCCATCCTCGTAGGAAGCTTCGAGGATTGCGCTCGTTTTTTTTCTGCAATTCTTAGCACAAATCCAAGAGGGAGGAAATGATGCCCGACTATCTCCGTCCCGAGGAGCTGGAGGCCCTGCGCAAATGGTCCTCCCCCTCTGTTGCCAATGCCATCGAGCTGTTTAACATCCGCCCCCGGAGCGAGGGATTTATGCTTCCCGAGATCCGGTGCGCCTTTCCCGAAATGCCGCCGATGATTGGCTATGCCGTCACCGCCGTCATCAGCGCCTCCTCTCCCGAGGGTCCCCGGGCTCAGCCGCCGGAATGGTGGGCGGAGATCCAGAAGATCCCCGAGCCGAGGGTGGCGGTGATCCACGACCTGGACGATCCGGTGGTGGGCTCCTTCTGGGGGGAGGTGAATGCCAACATCCACCGGGCCTTGGGGTGCGTGGGGACCGTGACCGATGGCTCGGTGCGGGACCTGGATGAGGTGAGGGAGATGGGATTTCAGTTCTTCTCCAAATGCGTCACCGTCTCCCATGCCTATGTGCATCTGGTGGAGGTGGGTGTCCCGGTCAGGGTGGGCGGGCTGATGGTCAGGTCGGGCGACTTGATCATGGGAGACCAGCACGGGATCATCTCCATTCCCTTCGAGATCGCCAGGGATGTGCCCAAGGCCGCCCAGATGATGGAGGATTGGGAGCGGCCGGTGATCGACTGGTGTAAGTCCAAGGAGTTCACCGTGGAGGGGTTGAAAGAGCGCTTTCTGTCCCCTCGACCCACCTGGCCTCTTCGCCGATAGAGGAGAGAGAAATGGCCAAAGGAAAACGAATTCTGATCGTGGGTGGGGTGGCGGGAGGGGCCTCGGCCGCGGCACGGGCGCGGCGCCTCTCCGAGGAGGCGGAGATCATCCTCTTTGAGCGGGGGGACTATATCTCCTTTGCCAACTGTGGCCTGCCTTACCATATTGGGGGAGACATCCCCGACCGCAAGCGACTCTTAGTCCAGACCCCGGAGGCGATGCGCAGACGCTTCCGCATCGAGGTGCGAACCCGGACCGAGGTGGTTCACATCGACCGTGCACGCAAGGAGGTGCGGGCCCGCAACCTGGCGACGGGAGTGGAGCAGACGGAATCCTACGATGTCCTCATCCTCAGCCCTGGCGCCGAGCCGGTGCGCCCTGCCATTCCTGGGGTTGACGCCAAACGGGTCTTCACCCTCCGCAGCCTTGCGGACATGGATGCGATCAAGGACGCGGTGGACCGGGAAAAGCCACAACGGGCGATCGTGATCGGCGGGGGCTACATTGGCCTGGAGATGGCGGAGGCCCTGCGGAAGAGGGAGATTTCCGTGACCCTCATCGAGGTCGCCAATCAGGTGATGGCCCCGGCGGATCCGGAGATGGTCACCTCCCTACACCAGCAACTGAAGCTGCAGGGCTTGGATCTCCGCCTCGGGACCTCGGTCACCAGTTTCGTGGAAGACCAAGAGACGCTCCATGTCCAGCTCAGCACCGGGGAATCTCTCCCCTGCGGGCTGGCCATCCTGGCCGTCGGGGTCAAGCCCGAGGTGAAGCTGGCCCGGGAGGCAGGTCTCGCCGTCGGCCCAAGCGGGGGCATCCTGGTGGATGACCATCTGCGCACGGCCGATCCAGATATCTATGCCGTGGGGGACGCCATCGAGGTCACCGACTTCGTCGGCGGTTTCCCCACCGTCATCCCGTTGGCCGGGCCGGCCAATCGCCAGGGCCGGATCGCAGCGGACAATGCCCTGGGTGGCAACAGCATCTATAAGAAGACCCAAGGGACGGCCATCTGCAAGGTCTTCGATCTGGCCTTCGGCATGACCGGCATGAGCGAGAAGGCCCTGAAGCGGGCCGGCATGCCCTACGAGAAGGTCTATGTCCATCCGGCCAGCCACGCCAGCTACTATCCCGGGGCCCATCCCATCGCCCTCAAGCTCCTCTTCCATCCGCAAAGCGGAAAGATCCTCGGGGCCCAGGCCGTCGGGGCGAATGGCGTGGATAAGAGGATCGATGTGCTGGCGGTGGCCATACGGGCAAATCTCACGGTCTACGACCTGGAGGAGATGGAGCTCTCCTATGCCCCACCTTACGGCTCGGCCAAGGACCCGATCAACTATGCCGGTTTCGTGGCCGCCAATGCGCTGCGGGGCGATGTGGGGCTCTGTCATTTCGAAGAGGTCATCCATCCGAGGGAAGATCAGCAACTCCTGGATGTGCGCACCCCGGCAGAGGTGGAGGCCGGCGGAATCCCCGGGGCCATCAACATCCCCATTGATGAATTACGGGGGCGCCTGAATGAGCTCCCCCACGATAAAGAGCTGTTGGTGACTTGCCAGGTCGGCCTCCGGGGTTATCTTGCCTGTCGGATCCTGAGCCAGAATGGCTTCCGATGCCGCAACCTGACCGGGGGCTACAAGACCTACCGCGATTTCATCGGCATCCATCCTCAGCCCGAGAATGCGTAGCGAACTCGATCTTCGCAGCTTCGCTGCGGGAAATGCGCCCGCTGAACATTTTCAATATCGTGTCCCTGGAATGAAGCTCAGGAATCGAAGATTTCGCTTGCCAGTCGCAGTCCAGGTCACTATCCTTTGGATGGGATGGGCAGACACAACTGGCTCTGGATGGGACAATATGATCCGGAATAGGAAATTGTGGGAGAAGTGGGAGTCCGAATATCGCAGGAAGGAAGCCGTGGATTTCCTTCAGAACCTCCGCTTGCTCGAAGGCCTGTACGAGGAAGCCCGTTCCCTGGGCATCTTTCCCCTCCACGATCCCTGGGAAGGGCTGGAGGTGAAGATTCGAATAGCAAAGGCGATCAATGTTCCAACAGCTCCTGGAGAAAATCGCACTCGGCCTTGAGGGACGATCCATCCCCTACATGGTCATCGGGGGGCAGGCGGTGCTTCTCCATGGGGAGCCACGGCTGACGAAGGATATCGACCTCACCCTCCACAAGATCATCGCCGGGCGCCCGCGAGATCTGGAAGACGCCCGAATCGTGCTGGCCAAGCAGAAAGAAGTGGATCTCGAATATGTCCGCCATTGGCTGAAGCAGTTCGAGGAGAGCCTCGGTGAACCATTCCTCCAGTCGCTGGAGGAGATCCAGAGAGCTCGATAATACCAGGGCTGTTCTCGGCCAAACCCCTCACCCGGAAAAGCCTATTGCTCACCCCCAGGCGGATTGTGTGTCCCTAACGCGCCTCCCCCCAACCAAGGTCCACACTGTCGCACAAGGATCGTAGCGGGCTCAGTTGGAAGCATT
>JAZDMQ010000059.1:0-2094 GCA_043800755.1 bacterium
ACCACCGGGGGAGCCCAATACCAAAGGCCACCTGCAAATACCCAGTTGCCGTAGTGGTGGGTCAGGTAGCCGAACGGCTCGTCCGGAATCCAGCATTGATCGCCGTACCAATCGGTCCACCTACCCACGGTGAACGGCGCCCAACCAGGTGCGACATGAATGGGACGCCAGAAGTGGCGATAGGAACCCTCATAATAGACTCTCTCCCATGTGCCGCTCTCCTCCAGGGCCCATGCCTCGTCCTCGAGACTGGGGGGAAGATATTTTTTCGAAGGTCCGGGTGCTTGCAGCCGCTTCGCCCATAGGCTTTGTCGGGTGGAATTCCACTCATCCCATTCCGCATCCGGTCTTCCCTCGCCCGAGGAGATTTGCTGGATATCTGCCAGGATGGAGGAGGATCCGGCCGCCACTTCATATTTGGCCTCCCCGCTGGGATGGACGAAATCCACCTTTCCATTCAGGGCAATCACTTCTGCGGACTTGTCACCCACACATAGGTCAAAGGTGGTTTGGGGACCTGCGACGACATAGCCGAAGGGGATAGTTGCCTTGATCAGGCCCGTCGAGCTCTTGTTGTAAAAGCGGGCCGTGCCGGAGGCAAGATCCATCTCCGTCAAATCCTCTTCCAGCCGGATCATTTGGATCTGGGTGCCCCCATCGATCCTCACCCAGGTGTTATTGGGCATGATGAACTCTGCCTTGCCCTTCTCGTTCGAATAGAGCGCATCCTCCAACCCGAATGGGGCATCCTCGCGGGTGGCAACCCAGTCCTTCTCGCTCGGGATGTAGCGGAGCAGCTGTCCTTCCACATGGGAGATACGACCTACCAGGACCGGCTTTTGTTGCGATTCCTCCTCTCTGGGTGGGTCCGGCTGGGAGGAGGCGATGGGGGCGGCAGCGAATAGAAGAATGAGCACCAGTCCCCATAGAGAACCTATCTGATTAAACTTATGCTTTTTCATTGGCCTTGCTCCTCTTTCTGTTGAGTTCGATCCTATATGATTGCTCCAAGGGCCGAATTTCAAGAACTGGATGGTGCAATTCCGGGACCACTCCTTTCCCCCCGATCCGGGAGGAGGGTCCTTGCCCAAGGATCTTGGCTGTCGGGAACCAGGTTTCCCCTCCGATATGGAGTACCCCGGAACGGCCAGAGTGGCTGAGTGAGGGCAAGGGAAGGCCTTCACATCCTCCTTGACAGGTAGGGAGTTAAAGGATAGGGATAGGATCGGCAGAGGGCAGCTTTAGCGAAGAATGGTTTGTCTGCCATTCGCGGGGCAAGCGATGTCGACAAAGATGACGACAAATATGTCGATTCAGGATGGAGGCGTGACAGATGGCAGATGGAACAGGCGCATCGCGGGCGCGATCCTCGCAGCCCTACTGCGGGGGGCTTCGATGGCAGTGGTTTGGATGATCCGGCATGGGAGGTAATCGAATGAAAAGAGTCGAGTTGCAGCGATGTGCGCGGGTGGCCATGGAGAAGTGCGTGGCGCTCCGCGCGGGCGAACGGGTGCTGGTGGTGACGGATACGATGCGGGATCAGAGCGTGGCCCATGCCCTGGTCGGGGCGGCGATGGCCGCGGGATCAGAGGCGGTGCTGATCGTCATTCCCACCCGCCGGATGGCGCCGCAAGAGCCGCCGGCCTGCGTCGCGGCGGCCATGCAGGCCACCGATATCACCTTCCTTTACACGACCTATTCCCTCTCCCATTCCAGCGCGAGGGTGCAAGCCCAGAAGGCAGGGGCCCGGATCCTCTCCATGCCCGGGGTCACCGAGGATGGATTCCTGCGCACCCTCTCCATAGACATCGAGGCCCTGGCCAGCCTCACCAACAGTCTCTCGGAGCGGGTGGGCCGGGCCAAGTCGGCCCGGATTACCACCTCGCTGGGGACGGATGTCTCCCTGGAGCTGGGCCACCCCGTGACGCCCATCGACGGCCTGTGCCAGAAGCCCGGCGAGATCGATTTCTTCCCGCCCGGGCTCTTCCTCAGCGTGCCCAAGCTGGGCGGCGTCTCCGGAAAGGCAGTGGTGGATGGAGCGATCACCCAAATCGGCCGGCTATCCTCGCCGGTGACCATGACCTTTGCCGAGGG
>JAZDMQ010000079.1:0-18713 GCA_043800755.1 bacterium
CTCCTCTGGGACGAGAGCTCCAAGGAGTTGGTCTTCGAGGTGGCCCTGGGTCCCTCCTCCGCCCAGCTGAAGGGGGTTCACCTCCCGCCGGATCAGGGCATCGCCGGCTGGGTCTTCCAGCAAGCAGAGTCGGTGCTCATCACCGATGTAGCCTCCGATCCCCGCTTCTACCGCAAGGTGGATGAGTCCACCGGCTTTGTCACCAAGTCCATGATCTGCGTTCCCCTCAAGGTGAAGGATAAGACCATGGGGGTGATTCAGGTGATCAACCGAATAGGCGATCAGCCTTTCTCGCAGACAGATGTGAATCTGCTTGAGGCGATAGGCACCCAAGCCGCGCTGGCCATCGAGAAGGGAAAGCTATTTGAACAGGTCAAGGCACAGGGCAGAAAGCTCCAAGAACTTTCCATCCGGGATGACCTCACCGGTCTCTTTAACAAGAGGTATTTTAACGAAAGGTTGAAGGCGGAGTTCACCCGCGCCCGTCGCCAGAAGAGGCCCTTGTGCGTCTTGCTCTTCGATCTGGATAACTTCAAGGCCTATAATGACGCGGAGGGCCACCTGGAGGGAGATAAGGTCTTGAAGCAGACGAGCGAGATTGTACTGCGGAATATCCGCGACCACGTCGACTCCGGCTTCCGCTACGGGGGGGATGAGTTTACGGTTATCCTTCCGGAAATCATGGAAGAAGAGGCTTTAGCGGTGGCGGAGAGGATCCGATCCCAAGTAGAGAAGGTGAACCAAGGCCGGGTCACGGTGAGCATGGGTCTGGTCGAGTATAGAGATGACTTCGACATTGTAGGCATGGTCCGCTATGCGGACCGGGCGATGTACACCGCCAAGAATAAAGGCGGAAACCGCGTCCATGTCCATCAGGATTAATGGGAAAGAAAGGAAAGCAACTGCAGGGAATGGCTAAGGGGTACGACTTCAAAGAGATTGAGGAGAAGTGGCAGCTATGCTGGGAGGAAAGGAAGCAATTTAGGGTCACCGAGGACCCCTCACGGCCCAAGTATTATCTATTGGAGATGTATCCTTATCCTTCAGGCAGGATTCATATGGGGCATGTGAGAAACTACTCCATAGGAGATGTGGTGGCCCGTTATAAACGGATGCGAGGTTATAATGTGCTTCATCCCATGGGTTGGGACGCATTCGGGCTCCCTGCGGAGAATGCGGCCATCGAGAACAACATCCATCCCGCAATTTGGACCGAGGATAATATCCGCTATATGCGGAAGCAGTTGAAACGGATGGGCTTCTCCTATGATTGGGATCGGGAGACTGCCTCCTGTTATCGGGATTATTACAAGTGGAATCAATGGTTTTTCCTCAAGATGTACGAACGGGGCCTTGCCTACAAGAGGGCCTCATCGGTGAATTGGTGCGATTCCTGCCAGACCGTATTGGCCAATGAGCAAGTGGAGGGAGGTCTCTGCTGGCGATGCGAGACGCCGGTCCGCCAAAAGCAGCTCGAACAGTGGTTCTTGCGAATTACCCACTATGCTGAAGAACTGCTTGCCGGCCTTGACAAACTCCCCGGGTGGCCGGAGCGAGTGAAGGTCATGCAGCGCAATTGGATCGGCAAAAGCGTGGGGGTGGAGGTTCGATTTCCTTTGGCCTCCGGGGACGCGTCCATCCCTGCATTTACTACGCGAGTCGATACCCTCTTCGGAGCGACCTTCATCCTTTTGTCCCCGGAGCATCCTATGGTACAAAAGGTGAGCGAGGAAACCCCCCAGGCCCAGTCGATTTCCCTTTTCCTGGAACGAATGAGCCGAGCAGACAAGATATCCCGAACTGCCCTCGATGCGGAGAAGGAAGGATGCTTCACCGGGTCTTACGCCATCAACCCTGCCACCGGGGAGAAAATCCCAATCTGGGTCGCCAATTATGTGTTGCTGGAGTATGGAACCGGGGCGGTCATGGCAGTGCCGGCCCACGATCAGCGGGACTTGGAGTTCGCGAGGAAGTACGACCTCCCAATTCGAGTGGTCGTCAAAGGTCTGGATGGGGGTCCGGGAGAGGAGACTTCCGCCGAGGCCTATGTGGAAGAAGGACTCCTGATCAATTCTGGCCGCTTCAACGGCCTCCCGAGCGACCGGGCGCGCGAGGCCATCGCAAAGCACTTGGAGGGAAATGGCAACGGGAAGAGGCAGGTGGCCTTCCGATTTCGCGATTGGGGCATCTCGCGACAGCGCTATTGGGGCACTCCCATTCCTATCATCTACTGCGACCGGTGCGGCACCGTCCCTGTCCCGTACCAAGACCTGCCCGTGGTGCTTCCGTCCGATGTCCAGATTGTGGGCAAAGGGGAGTCTCCTCTGGGCAAAGTAGATGGCTTTGTTCAGAGCGGTTGTCCCAAGTGTTCCGCACCCGCACGCCGGGAGACGGACACTATGGATACCTTTGTCGACTCCTCCTGGTATTTTCTCCGATTTCTCTCTCCCCATAACGACCTCGTGCCGGTGGAGGAGGATGCGGCCCGCTACTGGATGCCGGTTGATCAATACATTGGGGGGATTGAGCACGCAGTGATGCATCTGCTTTACGCGCGGTTCTTCACCAAGTTTCTCCACGACCTGAACCTCATCCAGGTGGACGAGCCCTTCACAAACCTTCTCACCCAGGGGATGGTCATTAAAGATGGATCCAAGATGTCCAAGTCCAAGGGAAATGTGGTGGATCCAAATGAGCTCTTGGAGCGATATGGGGCGGATACAGCGAGGCTCTTCTCCCTTTTCGCTTCGCCTCCGGAGAAGGATCTGGATTGGTCGGATCAGGGGGTCGAGGGCTCCTTCCGCTTTCTCAACCGAATCTGGCGCATGGTCGAGACGTATCAGCCCTCATCAAGGTCCGTGGACGGAGAACCTCACCTTGAAGAACTCACGGTGGGGAAGGACCTCTTCCGCTGTGTCCATCAGACCATTAAGAAGGTGACGGAAGATATTGAAGACAAATTTCATTTTAACACTGCTATCAGTGCCCTCATGGAACTGGTTAATGAGGTGAGCCAATTCGATCTCAGTGGCACAGAAGCAGAGCGGAATGAAAGGGATAGGGTCCTCAAAAAGGCGCTGGAGACAGTCCTCCTCTTGCTTTCTCCCTTTTCCCCCCACATCTGCGAAGAACTGTGGAGAAGGATGGGCCATCCCCGTAGTGTCTTTGAGGAACCATGGCCCGTCTATGATGAAAGGGCGATTGCCGAGGAGGTGGCGCTGATAGTGGTGCAGATCAATGGCCGCGTGCGGCATCGGCTCTACTTGGCGGCTTCTTCGACCGAAGAAGAGATCAAAGGCACGGTGCTCTCCGATGACCGAGTGAAGAGTCTTTTGTCGGGACAGGAAGTGAAAAGAATTGTGCTGGTTCCCAACAAATTGGTCAACATTGTTCTCCGATGAGGGGCATGTACCTCAGAGGCTGGGATGCCAATTGGCCGTGGGGGTTTGCCGGCTGCGATTGGAAAACCCCTTTCACCAGCTCAGAGACGTCCGCAGTTGGGCTGAAGCCCCCTGAGCTTCCTTGGCTTCCCCCACTTTTCCTTCATTTTCTCAACCTACAACGGCAGCCAACTCAAAAGCAGACTTGCTCAACCACCGAATTGTCTTAGCCTATATTCTAATGATGTGTTTTTTGTGGGGGTGTGGTTATACCCTCGGCCCACCATCAGGGCACGCAGAAAAAGTGGCGTTATACGCCTTTTCAAATGAGACCTTCAAGCCCGGGCTGGAAGTCTCGGCGAGGGACATCCTGTTGCAGAGGTTGGCTGCGCAGAGAGTCCCTCTGGCGACTGATTCTCAAGGCGCAGCGTGGACCTTAAAAGGAACGGTTACCCGCTATTCCACTGAAGCGGTCGCCTTCGATGCACGAGATATCAGCCGGCAATATCGGCTGGTGATTACCATCAACTTCGTCTTTCAAGAAAAGGAAGGCCAAAGGGCCTTATGGGAGGAATCCCTGACCGCTTCCTCTTACTATTATACTGGTCCTGATGTGGCTGCCACGGAAATTGCGGAAAACCACGCCTGCATCCGGGCCATAGAAGAGCTTTCGCAAATGGTAGCCACTCGGATGATGGAGGTCTTTTAAATCTTCCATTCAGCACAAGACAAGGAGAGGGAAGAAAGCACAAAGCAGTCCCCTTCCCTTTATCTGCTCTACGGAGAGGATGGACCGTTCAAGGACGAGGCCCTGAAGGGACTGTTGACGGAGATGCTGCCGCCAGATCGCTGGAGCTTGAATCTGGAGGTGGTGAGCGGGGCAGAATCCGGGGCAGAAGAGATCCTCTCGCGAGCGGAGACGCTCCCCTTCCTCGCTTCCTGCCGGGTGGTGGTGGTCAGGGAGGCGGAACGCCTTTCCTCATCCGACAAGGAAAGAATCGTCGATTACCTCCAGATGCATCCTTTGCCCCATGCCTGTTTGATCTTCCTGATGGCCCAGATCGACCGAAGGAGTTCCTTCGTCCGTGCCCTGCAGAGCTTGGGAAAGGCGATCTCCAGTGATCTTACTGGTGCGCAGGAGGTCAAGGAATGGCTTCAGGCGCGAGCAAGGCAAAAAGGCAAGAGGCTATCTCCTGCCGCGGCGGGGGCGCTATGCGATCTGATGGGAGAGGACCCAAACCTTCTGGTAGGGGAGTTAGAAAAGATCGTTCTCTTGGTGGGAGAGCGAGAGGAGATTCGGATAGAGGATGTATCGGCCCAGGCGGGGAAGAGGGTGCATCACATCTTCGAGGTAACGAATGCCCTGGGCCATGGCAAAGCGGATGAAGCCCTGAAGGCGGTGCGCTGCCTCTTGGAGCAGGGGGAGGAGGCTCTCGGCATCCTGGGCATGCTGACCCGTCATTTTCGCCTCCTCTCTAAGGCTAAGGAGTTGGACGCGCACAGGAAGTCCAGGGGGGAGATTGCCCGTGAGCTGAAAATCCCTCCCTCCTATCTGGGGGCCCTCCTCTCGCATGCCGCATCCATCTCTTGGGATGCCTTGGAAGGGGTGTTGGGCGATCTTCTCCGCGCGGACTCCCTGCTTAAATCGGAAAAGCCCCTGGGCATCCTGGTCCTGGAAAGACTTATTCTCCGTACGGGGCAGTCGAAATTGGTCTCTGAGCGTGAGCGGGCTTTGCCAGAGCGCCAGAGGCGGGAGCCGGTCGCCTAAGGGGATTGGAGGGCGTTTACCTGCCGGGAGAGCCTGGACTTGAAGCGAGCGGCAGCATTCTTGTGGATAATCCCTGTGCTCACGGCTTTATCGATTACCGAAATGGCCGCACCAAGGGTGGTTTGGGCCAGGCTCCGGTCTCTTCCTTCAATGGTCCCCCGCAGCTTTTTTATGGTGGACCGGAGATTCGTTTTTGAGGCTCGATTCCTCAGATTTCGTACCTTGTTCTGTCGCAGTCGTTTGATCGCTGATTTGGTAATGGGCATTTATCTCTCCTCAATGAAGTCATACTTTCTGCCAAGTTTTGAAAGATAGCATAACCAAAAGGACCTGAACTGTCAATCATTAATTCCTGGGAAAACGGATCAATTTCGTGGCAGATAGGGAATCTGGGCCACATCGGATAACTACTGCGGCAGGGGCCATCAGCTCCGGCATCCTGGTCTCGCGAGTCCTGGGCTTTGTCCGGGATATGATCATCGCCAAGCTCTTTGGCGCAAGCATGTCTGCGGATGCCTTTTTCGTCGCCTTTCGCATCCCAAATATGCTCAGAGAGCTCTTTGGAGAGGGAGCACTGAGCGCCTCCTTCATCCCGGTTTTCACCCAGACCCTGAATCGAGAAGGGAGGGAGGAGGCTTGGCGTGTCGCCAGGATTACGGCTACCCTCCTGGCCTCAACTCTCTTTCTGGTTACCGTTGCTGGATTTGTCCTCGCCCCCGCCATTGTGTGGGTCATGGCCCCCGGCTTTCACATCAATCCCCAAAAGCTTAGGCTCACCGTCTTCCTAACCCGGGTTACCTTTCCCTACATCTTTTTTGTCGGCATGGCTGCCCTGCTCATGGGGATTTTGAATTCCCTGCGCCGTTTCATCGCTCCTGCCCTTGCTCCGGTCATGCTCAATCTGGCCATGATTTTCTCCGCCCTGTTTCTGTCGCCCTGCGTGAAGCCTCCGGTTTTGTCGTTGGCGATCGGGGTCGTTCTGGGAGGGATCGGTCAGATACTCATCCAGGTCCCTGCCGTGCGAAGAGAAGGGGCCAGGTTCTATCCCGTTTTCGAGTTGTACGATCCAGCAGTGCGCAGGATCGGAAGACTAATGGTTCCCGGAATCATTGGCTTGGCGATCACCCAAGCCAATTTTTTTATAGGGACCTTCCTCGCTTCCTTCCTCAAGGAGGGGAGCGTTTCCTTTCTCTACTACAGCTTTCGTTTGGTGCAACTTCCCATCGGACTGGTAGGGGTGGCCTTGGGAACAGCCATACTTCCCTTCCTCTCTTCGTCTGCCGCCGCTGGCTCATACCAGGAACTGAAGCGGATCACCTCCCTCGCCATCCGCTTAGGTTTTTTCCTAACCCTCCCCTTCACGGTCGGACTCATCATTTTTAGGGAACCGATCGTCGCCATTCTTTTTGAGAGAGGGGAGTTCAACGCACTAATGACCAAGGAAGTAGCCGGTACGCTCCTCTTTCTCTCCCTCGGGATCTCTTTCTATGTGGCGGACCGTATTGTGGTGCCGGCCTTTTACTCGCTTCAGGATACGAGGACCCCGGTGGTCATCTCTGCCATTGCCGTTGGGTGCGACATCTTTTTCAGCCTGCTCTTGATGGGACCGTTGCAGGTCCGGGGATTGGCCCTTTCCACCTCGATTGCCTCTTTGGCCCACTTCTCCCTTTTACTGGCGATGCTCCGGCGAAAGATAGGCCCGCTCGGGGGGAGAGAACTCCTTCGCTCTCTTCTCCGTATCGGGCTGTCCACCGCCCCTCTGGGCTTGCTGGGTTATTATCTTGTCCAGAGGCATTCTCCTCTGCAACAGGTGGGAATTGCAGCGAGGAGTGGCCTGTTGGCCCTGGAGATCATAATCGGGTTGGCCGCCTATCTGGGGAGCGCCCTTGCCCTCCGATCTGATGAGGCAATCTTCCTCTGGGACTTTCTACGGCGAAGGCTTACCAAAAGGAAGGTAGCTCGGGTCGACCAAGAAGGATCAAAAAATGCTTGACACCCCTTTTTTCATCGTATACATTGCCGTATATTCCTCGAGGAGGCCAAGAATTGTCGGCGAATGAAGTCATCGGGCTCTCACAGGCCAGCTTCGAAGCGGAAGTGCTGAAATCGATGGGCGCGGTTTTAGTTGATTTTTGGGCGGAGTGGTGTGGTCCATGTAAGATGATCGCCCCTATCGTGGAGGAGTTGGCGCAGGATTACCAGGGAAGACTCAAGGTCTGCAAATTGAACGTGGATGAGGAGCGCGAGATTGCGGCCAATTACGGAATTCGGAGCATTCCCACCCTTATCCTCTTCAAGGGGGGAAAGCCGGTGGAGCAAATCATTGGGGCTCTTCCCAAGTCAGCCCTCAAGTCCAAGATAGAAGGATTGCTATGACAGATTTTCCCAAAAACACTTTCCCTTTTGATCCCTCCGCTTTTTCCACCAAGCAAGCGATGAGGAAGTCCTCGCTTTCCTCCCGTCTCGGTCCTCTCTGGCGACGCTAATTTCCCCCGTCTTACCCTGCCTTATTTCCCTTTAATTCCACAGTTGCCTCTTTGTCGATCCCTATGGAACCTTTCCTTTTTCCTTTCACCGGAGAAGGAGAGAAGATTCATGTTTATTCTACTAAAAGGAACGGCCGATGTACTATCCTGATTTTGCGGGCTTTCAAAGGAAATCCAAAGAGGGAAACCTCATCCCAGTATACAAAGAAGTCCTGGCCGATCTGGAGACCCCTCTGTCGGCCTTTCGCAAGATCGACAGTGGCAACTATGCCTTCCTCTTAGAGAGCGTTGAGGGAGGAGAGAAATGGGCGAGGTATAGTTTCCTGGGGAGCAATCCTTCTTTGGTCTTCAAGAGCAAAGGTCAATCTGCGGAGATCATCGATCAGGGTGGGGCGCGACGGTTGACCGTAGAAACCGATCCCCTCGACCTCTTGCAGTCCTTGTTAGAGAAATACCGTCCGGTGAAAGTGGAGGGCCTCCCTCGCTTCTATGGAGGGTTGGTCGGTTATATGGGATATGATCTGATCCGCTT
Source organism: bacterium (assembly GCA_043800755.1). Lineage (GTDB taxonomy): Bacteria > Methylomirabilota > Methylomirabilia > CAVQYV01 > CAVQYV01 > JAZDMQ01. The sequence continues at coordinate 8,167 of JAZDMQ010000079.1, forward strand.
CATAGAGCGCCTGCCCTGTGCGGCTTCCGATGATCTGCAGGTGCCAGACTGCCTCTTTCTGCTCACGGATACGCTCCTCATCTTCGACAACCTGACGCACAAGATCAAAATCGTTTCCAATGTCCACCTGGACGATCGCAATCGCTCTCAGCTCCAGTCCGCCTATCAAGAGGCTCTCCGCAAGATCGATGCCCTGGGCTCCTCCCTTCGCCGTCCTCTGGGCGCCCCTCTTTCTCCTCAATTAGGGGACCCTCGGGAGGAGATCTCCTCGAATCTTTCCCGGCGGGAATTTGAAGGGGCAGTGGAGGAGGCTAAACGATACATCAAAGCGGGCGATTGCATCCAGGTAGTCCTTTCGCAGCGATTTCGGACGCGCCTCACCGCAGATCCATTAGATGTCTATCGGGCCCTGCGGGTGGTGAATCCTTCCCCCTATATGTATTATCTGCGATTGGGAGAGGTGAAGATTGTGGGGAGCTCGCCTGAGGTGATGGTGAGACTGGAAGACGGGCAAATTGATGTTCGCCCCATTGCGGGCACGAGGCCGCGGGGGAAGAGTGAAGAGGAAGAGGAGAGGATCGCCGCGGAGCTCCTGACAGATCCCAAAGAGCAGGCAGAGCATATCATGTTGGTCGATCTCGCGAGAAACGATGTGGGAAGGGTTTCACAGATTGGAACCGTAAAGGTCAACGAGCTCATGGCGATAGAGAAATACTCCCATGTGATGCACATCGTATCCAATGTCCAGGGTCACATCCAGGAGGGGAAAAGTGCCTTCGATGTCATTCGGGCCTGTTTTCCCGCCGGAACCGTATCGGGGGCTCCCAAGATCAGGGCCATGGAGATCATCGAGGAATTGGAGAGAGTGCGCAGGGGTATCTATGCGGGCGCCATCGGCTATTTCAGTTTCTCGGGAAACATGGATACCTGTATCACCATTCGCACCATCATCATCTTGGACGGAAATGCCTATACTCAGGTGGGGGCAGGGATCGTTGCGGACTCGCAACCGGAAAAGGAATATCAGGAGACCCTCAATAAGGCGAAGGCGATGATCTTGGCCTTGAAGATGGCGGAAGAAGGCCTGGAATAACAAAGATCGGGAGAAGAAAATGATTGTATTGATAGATAATTATGATTCTTTTACTTATAATTTACTTCAATATTTGGGCGAGCTGGGAGAGGAGGTAAGGGTCTTCCGGAACGATCAGGTCCGGGTTTCCGAGGTGGCGGCGATGGAGCCCTCTCACCTGGTAATCTCCCCCGGACCTAAGACCCCCAGGGAGGCGGGGATCTGCTGCGACCTGATCCTCACCCTCGCTCCGAGATTGCCGATCTTGGGGGTCTGTCTGGGGCACCAATGCATTGGGGCGGCATTTGGCGCAAGAATTGGACCGGCTAAACGACTCATGCACGGCAAGACCTCCTCGATCCATCATGATGGCAAGACCCTCTTTTTCCAATTACCTAACCCTATGGAGGCAACTCGGTATCACTCGCTGATTGTTGAGGAGGAGGGCCTTCCGCCTTCCCTCGAGATCTCGGCGTGGTCCGAGGAAAAGGAGATCATGGGCATCCGTCATAGGGAATACCCGACCGAGGGGGTCCAATTTCATCCGGAATCCATCCTGACCCAGGAAGGAAAGGCGTTGCTGCGGAACTTCTTAGCCTTGAAAAGATAAAGCGTATAGAGAAGAGACGGAGGGGAAACGAAATGATGGTGGAGGCGATCGGCAGAGTGGTAGAAGGCAAGAGTCTCACTGAGGAAGAGGCATCTGCTGCGATGGAAGAGATCATGCGGGGAGAGGCCACCCCTGCCCAAATTGCGGCCTTCATCACAGCCCTGCGGATGAAAGGCGAGACAATAGAAGAGATCACCGGGTGCGCTAAGGCAATGCGCCAGCATGCCACCTCTATTGCCACGGTCAACCCCGCTACGGTAGACACCTGCGGCACCGGAGGCGATGGGGGAAAGACCTTCAATATCTCGACGACTGCCGCCTTCGTCGTTGCGGGAGCGGGGGTCCCGGTTGCCAAGCACGGAAACCGATCCGTCTCCAGTCGGTGTGGAAGCGCTGACCTCCTGAGGGCCCTGGGCATTGAAATAGAGATCGAAAAGGAAAAGGTGGAGGAGTGTCTGCGGGAGGTGGGAATCGGCTTCCTCTTTGCACCCCTCCTGCACCGGGCGATGAAATATGCCCTTGGCCCCCGGCGTGAGATCGGGATTCGAACGATCTTCAACATCCTGGGTCCGCTCTCCAATCCGGCCCAGGTCAAGGCACAAATCTTAGGGGTCTTTGCTGCAAACCTCACCGAGAAGCTGGCACATGTTTTAGGTAAGATGGGATCCCATCATGCCTTGGTGGTACATGGAATGGATGGACTGGACGAGATCACCACCACCGCCCCCACCCAGATATCGGAATGGAAAGATGGGGAGGTTCGCACCTTTCTCTGGGAACCCGAGGAGGTGGGCATCCAAAGGGCGAATCCCCAAGACCTGGCCGGGGGAGGACCGGAGGAGAATGCCCAGATCACCCTACAGATCCTCAAAGGCGAGAAGGGCCCGCGCAGGGACATCGTCCTACTCAACGCCGCCGCCGGCCTCATCGTAGGAGGAAGGGCGAGGAATTTCGAGGAAGGGATGAAGATCGCGGCAGATTCGATTGATTCGCATCTGGCATTGGCCAAACTGGAGGCGCTGAAGGATGCGAGTCGGGGATAGCTCAAGGGGTTCTATATTGGAGCGCATTCTGCACCAGAAGAGGGAGGAGGTGGCCGCCAGGAAGACCCGAGTCCCCTTAGAGGATCTGAAGAACCAGACTCAAGATCTTCCTCCAGCCCGGGGCTTCCTGAAGGCCATTTCTCGAGAGATGAAGAGCAAGGGGGGAGGTCGAATCTCCCCCATCCGCCTGATTGCTGAGATCAAGAGGGCCTCCCCCTCCAGGGGACTCTTGCGGGGGGATTTCAATCCTCAGGCCATTGCCCAAGGATATGAGCAGGCCGGGGCATCGGCCTTGTCCATCCTCACGGATTCCCTCTTCTTTCAAGGTTCCCTGGAATACTTGAGGGGAGCGAGGGGTTGGATGGAGCTCCCCCTTCTGCAGAAGGATTTCATTTTGGAGGCCTATCAGGTTTGGGAGGGCAGGGTCTGGGGTGCGGACGCCGTCCTTTTGGTCGCTGCCTTGATCGATCAGGGTACCCTGGAAGGCCTATCTCATCTCGCCTGCGAGATCGGGGTGGAGCCTCTGATTGAAGTACACGATCGGTCGGACTTGGAGAAGGCCTTAAGGGCTGGCGCACGGGTCATCGGGATTAATAATCGAGATCTGGCGACGTTCCGGGTGGATCTGAACACCACCCTGAATCTCATCGCGGAAATCCCTCCGCAGAGGGTGGTGGTGAGCGAGAGCGGAATATCTACACGGGAGGAGGTGGTCAGGTTGGAGGAGGCGGGCCTCGACGCAATCTTAGTGGGCGAGGCCTTAATGAGAGACAGGGATCCAGGCAGGAAAGCGAGGGAACTCCTGGGGCAGGCTTGATCTGCCCTGGAGAGCCCGCTTTGAGATCACTTCAAGAAAAGGAGGAAAGCGATGGATTTCACGAAGATCGTGTTGGACGAAAAGGAGATGCCTACCCAATGGTATAACATCCAGGCAGATCTTCCCTCCCCTCTGCCGCCTGTGCTTCATCCGGGGACGAAACGACCGATTGGTCCGCAGGATTTGGCACCCCTCTTCCCCATGGAATTGATCAAGCAAGAGGTGAGCCAAGAGCGGTATATCGAGATCCCGGAGGAGGTACAGAGGATATATCAGCTCTGGAGGCCGTCTCCGCTCTACCGGGCGAGGAGACTGGAGAAGATGCTGGATACGCCCGCCAAGATCTACTACAAGTGGGAGGGTGTCAGCCCAGCCGGATCCCACAAGCCCAACACTTCCGTGCCCCAAGCCTACTATAACAAAAGGGAAGGGGTAAAGATGATCACCACGGAGACGGGCGCCGGGCAATGGGGAAGCGCCTTGGCCATGGGCTGCATGTTTTTTGGCATGGAGTGCAAGGTCTACATGGTGAAGGTGAGCTACTATCAAAAGCCGTATCGCAAGATCATGATGGAGACCTGGGGGGCCAAGGTGACCCCGAGCCCCAGTTCGGAGACTAAGGCAGGACGAGACATGCTGGCCAAGGATCCAGACTCGCCGGGCAGCCTGGGATTGGCAATCAGCGAGGCGGTTGAGGTGGCAGCCTCTCGCGAAGATACCAAATACTCCTTGGGGAGCGTGTTGAATCACGTCCTCCTCCACCAGACCGTTATTGGCGAGGAGACCAAGAAGCAATTCGAGAAGGCCGGAGAGTATCCCGACATCCTGGTGGGATGCGTTGGCGGAGGGTCCAGTTTGGCCGGTTTCACCTTCCCCTTCATCAAGGATAAGCTGACGGGGAATAAGCGCAATCTGCGGGTAATCGCCGTTGAGCCCTTGGCCTGCCCCAGTCTGACCAAGGGACTTTATGTTTATGACTATGGTGACACCGCGGGCATGGCGCCCATAGTTAAGATGTATACTCTCGGCCATAGCTTCATCCCCGCCCCGATTCACGCGGGAGGACTCCGGTATCATGGTATGGCACCCTTGGTTAGCTTTCTCTATGACCTGAAGGTGATCGAATGTCAGGCAGTCCATCAACTTCCGGTCTTCGACGCTGCAGTCCAGTTCTCCAAGGCGGAAGGCATCATTCCCGCACCCGAGGCTGCCCATGCGATCCGGGTAGTCATGGATGAGGCCCTCAAGTGCAAGGAGTCCGGGGAGAAAAAGGTGATCGCCTTCAACCTGACCGGGCATGGACATTTCGATCTGAAGTCTTACGAGGACTACTTTGCGGGGAAACTGCAAGACTATGAGTACCCGCAGGAGAGGATCGCCGAATCGTTGAAGGACCTCCCCAAAATACCAAGTTAGCCATCTCCTGGGGGAGAGGTTGCTGGCATCGACATGACCAAGGTCAAGGTCTGCGGTCTTACCAACTTGGCAGATGCCCTCATCGCGGCAGAAGCAGGGGCAGATGCCCTGGGTTTCGTCTTCGTTCCGGGGTCACCTCGTTATATCGATCCTTCCGAGGCAGAAGAAATCCAGAGGCATTTGCCCCCCTTCCTGTCCCTGGTGGGTGTATTCGCGGATGCCCCTTTGAAGGAGGTCAGGTTGGTGGCAGAAGCCTGCCGCCTGAGTCTTGTCCAGCTGCACGGGGAGGAATCGCCGGTTTATTGCCTTTCCCTGAAGCAGAGGGTGATCAAAGCCTTCCGGGTGAAGGACTCGACCAGCCTGAAAGGACTGGGTCAGTATCGAGTCGAGGCGTTTCTCTTGGACTCCCACCGGCCAGGGCTTTTGGGCGGCACCGGGCGGACCTTCGACTGGGCGCTGGCAGGGGAGGCCAAGAGATATGGAAGGCTCATCCTCTCGGGAGGTCTCACCCCAGAGAATGTGGGGCAGTCGGTTCGTGTGGTGAGGCCCTACGCCGTCGACGTGGGTAGCGGAGTGGAAGAGTGTCCGGGCAAAAAGGATGAAAGAAAGGTGAGGAGATTTCTTGAAGAAGTGGCAAGGGCAGAGATCGATTGATTTTTCTTCTTTCCCGGATGAAGCGGGCCATTTCGGCATCTATGGAGGCAAGTTCGTCCCCGAGACCCTCATGGGAGAGTTGGAGCAACTGGAGAGGGAGTATCTCCGGGCAAAGAGGGATAGGGCATTTCAAAGGGAACTCCGGGACTACCTCCAGACCTATGCTGGAAGGCCAACCCCCCTCTATTACGCCCGGAGGCTCAGCGAGCGTCTGGGCGGGGCGAAGATCTTCCTGAAGAGAGAGGACCTTTGCCATACCGGTGCCCACAAGATCAATAATACCCTGGGGCAGGTCCTTTTGGCTCGTCGGATGGGAAAGAGTCGGATTATTGCGGAAACGGGAGCGGGGCAGCATGGGGTGGCTACTGCGGCGGTGGCTGCCCTATTTGGCCTGGAATGTGAGATCTTCATGGGATCGGAAGACATGAAGCGCCAGGCGCTCAATGTTTTTCGAATGGGGCTATTAGGGGCGAAGGTCACCCCGGTGGATGCCGGATCTCAGACCCTGAAGGATGCGATCAACCAGGCCATTCGTGATTGGGTCAGCCAGGTGAGAACGACCTATTATGTCTTCGGATCGGTTCTCGGACCCCATCCCTATCCCATGATGGTGAGGGATTTTCAATCGGTCATCGGAAAGGAGTCCAGGAGGCAGATCCTGAAGACGGCAGGCAGATTACCGGATTGCCTCTTGGCCTGCGTGGGGGGAGGGAGTAACGCCATGGGGCTTTTTTACGAGTTCCTTTCAGATGAAAGAGTAGCGATGATTGGGGTTGAAGCAGGGGGGAAGGGGCTTCGCCCCGGGGAACATGCAGCGCGCTTCTCAGGTGGCAGCTTGGGGGTTCTGCATGGTACCAAGACCTTCCTCCTCCAGGATGCTGATGGACAGATCGAGCCTACTCACTCCATCTCCGCAGGGCTTGACTATCCTGCAGTAGGGCCGGAACATAGCATGCTGCGCGAGCTTGGAAGGGTGAGCTATGTCTCTTGTTCTGATCAGGAGGCTTTGGAAGCCTTCGAGACATTGAGTCGATTTGAAGGAATCATTCCGGCCCTGGAGAGCGCACATGCTGTGGCTCAGGGGATTAAGTTGGCTCCTCAAATGGGGAAACAAGGGATTATCGTCATCAACCTCTCGGGAAGGGGCGATAAGGATGTCGAGGTCGGGTTGAGGCATTTAAGGGGAAAGAGCCATGAATCTGATCGATGAGACCTTCCTGCGTGTGCGCAGGGAAGGAAAGAAGGCCCTCATTCCTTTCCTCACCGCTGGATTTCCAAACCTTAGATTGAGCCTCCAGCTTTCCTTGGAATTGGCCAGGAGGGGCGCGGATATTCTGGAAATTGGAGTTCCCTTCTCTGACCCGATAGCGGATGGCCCCATCATCCAATCTTCCTCCCAAACCGCCCTGGCCTCCGGCGCCAACCTGAGAGGGACCCTGAAGCTGATCGAAGGCATCAAGGCCCAATCTTGCACCCCAGTGGTGCTCATGTCCTACTACAATCCACTCTTCCGTTGGGGAATTGAAGATCTGATGAAAGCCGCCAAAAAGGCGGGTGTGGATGGACTTATCGTGCCCGACCTTCCCCCGGAAGAGGCAGGGGAGGTATTGAAAGCAAGTGAGAGGTTTGACCTTGATCCTATCTTTTTTCTCGCTCCCACCTCCGACGAGAAAAGAATTCGCTTGATTTCAAAGGTGGGCAAAGGTTATATATATTATGTTTCGGTGACTGGCACCACCGGGACAAGAAGATCATTGGCCCCGGACCTCAAATCGGCCATCTTCCGCATCCGGGGACAGACTGAGATGCCCATCGCCGTCGGATTTGGAATCTCTACTCCATTGCAAGCGCAGAAAGTGAGCGACTTGGCCGACGGAGTCATCATCGGATCGGCTCTCATCGCACATATCAAAAAGAACTTGGGCCGACCTAACCTGCTGCAAGAGGCCGGTGATTTTCTCGACAGATTCAGGCGAGCCCTTCCTTAATCAATGGCACGGAACCGGTGCTTTCAAGTAGGGTGGAGATGGGCGAGGCCTATTCCCAATTTGCTTTTGCTTGCTCCGTGCCTTCAATAATGCCCTCGCCGTGTCTCAAGCACGACCCCCTTTCTCAATCCTTGACGAAAAACGGCGGTGTCCGCCCCCGACTTGTTGATTCGAGGCCTGGAAGATGAGGACAGACTCTGATCTCTCACAGACCAAGATAGCCAGCTATGAGCAGCAGATCTTGAATCAGAAGTTCGAGTTGGCTCGACTGAAGAAGCAACTGAATATCCAGGAACTAAAGCTCACCCTCTTACACGAGATCTGCAGGGTCTCCACCGATACCTTCGAGGTTGACTGCCTCCTTGACTCCTATATGGAGATGATTATGAAGGCCATCAGGGTAGCAACCGGCTCGCTCCTCTTGATCGATCAGAAGACGGGGAACTTCTCTTTCAAGGTGACCAAGGGAGAGCACGCGAAGGCCCTCAAATCGGAGGGCGCTTCTCCCAGCAGGGGAATTGCTTCTGTGGTGGCCCAGGGTGGCCAACCTTACTTTGCCACCGATCTCGATCTGGATCCTCAATGGAAGAAGAAAGGGACATTTCCCATTAAATCGATCCTCTGCGTGCCCTTGAAGGTTGCAGAGAGAACCGTGGGTGTCATTGAGCTGATCAACAAGTTGGGAGATGAGCCATTCAGTAAAGAGGACTTGGATCTCCTTGCCTCCATCGGAAGCCAGATGGCGGTGATTTTGGAAAATGCCCGGCTCTTCAGGGAGATGGAAAAGAGGGTTAATCAGGTCTACAACTTGATGGAGCTTTCTACCATTCTCAATTCGACCCTCCAGCAAAAGCAGGTTCTGCAACGGGCTATGGAGGCTGCGACTCGCCTAATGGGAACGGAAGTGGGTTCTTTGCTCGTGCTCGACCAGGAGACTCAGGAGTTGGTATTCGAGGTTGCGCTGGGCGAAAAGGGCAAGAAGGTCAAGGAAATCCGACTCAAGTTAGGAGAAGGGATCGCTGGATGGGTTGCCCAGAGCGGCGAACCTTTGCTGGTGCCTGATGTCCGCAAAGACCCCCGCCACTATCGGAAAGCGGATAAGGTATCTCACTTCGTCACCAAAAACATGCTCTGTGTCCCGGTAAAGGTAAAGAACCAGGTCATTGGGGTCCTGCAGGCGGTTAACAAGCTTCACGACGAACCCTTCGCCAAGGAAGACCTGGACCTTTTTGCTGCCCTAGCCAATCAGGTTGCCATTGCCATCGAGAATGCACGCCTTTATGAAGAGATGAAGGGCACATTTCTGAGCACTGCGGAGGCACTGGCGGAGGCAATCGAAAAACGAGATCCCTACACCGGAGGCCACACCAGAAGGGTGCGGAAATACTGCCTGACCATGGCCAAGCATCTTTCCCTATCCGCCCAAGAGAAGGAGAGCCTGCGCCTGGCAGCCATTCTCCACGATATTGGGAAGATAAGCGTGCGGGACGATATCCTGAGAAAAAAGGGGAAATTGACCAACCGAGAGTTCGCTGCCATGAAAGAGCATCCCCGGGTCGGGGCCGAGATCATGGCACACATCAAGCAACTGCAGGAGGTGATTCCAGGAATCCGCCATCACCAAGAACGAAATGACGGAATGGGCTATCCAGATGGTCTTCGAGACGGGGACATACCCTTAGTGGCCCGCATCATCGCGGTAGCCGATACCTTCGACGCCATGACCACCGACCGTCCTTATCGGAAAAAGCGGGGTGAGGAAGAGGCGGTGGACGAAATTCGCAGATGCATCGGCAGCCAATTTGACGAGGGGGCAACCAAGGCTTTCCTGAAGGCGCATGAGGCCGGAGAGATTAGGAAGATCATGGAGGAGGTCTCTGCATGAGCATCTCGGCAGGGGGGAGGTAGGGAAATGGAAGTCGAGCAGCGACTGTTCGTCCGTTTTGGGAAGGAAATCCCGAAAGGCACCATCCTGTTTTGGGAGAATGAGCCCGGGCAGGAGATGTACATCATTCAGTCGGGGAAGGTCAAGATCAGCAAGAAGGTGCGAGATGTGGAAAAGACGCTGGTCATCCTGGGGAAAGGGGACTTCTTTGGAGAGATGTCCATCTTGAACAATAAGCCGCGTTCCGCCACTGCCGAGGTGATCGAGGACGCGCGACTCTTGGTCATCGACTCTCAAACCTTCGAGGTCATGGTGCGGAGCAATACCGAGATCGCGGTGCGCCTCATCAAGAATCTGGCCGCCCGGCTGCAGGAGGCTGACTATCAGATCGAGAGTCTTCTGCTCCGCGATAATACCAGCAGATTGGTGAACACCCTGGCCAAACTCGCCACCCGGCAAGGCCAAAGGACAACGCAGGGCATTCAGATCCATTACCGTCCTGAGGACTTGGCCAGTGAGGCCGGGATCCCTTCCGACCAAGTGGAGGGAATTGTGAAGAAGTTGGCCAACGCCCGCATTCTGCGAGTCGAGGAGGATCAGATCATCATCACCAGTCAGGATCTCTTGGAAAGATTCCTCCGGTACTTAGAGATGAAGGAGCAGTTTGAACATCTCTCTTGAGAGAAACCTCCATGCCCCCCCTGAGGCTGAAGCTTAAAAACCCGGCCTTCTTCATCGGTCTGTTGACCCTCTTGGGAGTGGTCCTCCTCTATTTCCTGGGGTTCGAATTCCTGGGGATCGTGGAGCTCAAGATCCTGGACGCCCACTTTCGCTTGCGAGGCCCCCTGGCGCCCGGAGACGAGGTAGTTATTGCCGCGGTGGACGAGAAGAGCCTCGATCGATTGGGTCGCTGGCCCTGGTCCCGTTCCAAGCTCTCCGAGCTGATCAATTACCTCTCCCACGCAAAGGCCAAGGTGGTGACCTTCGATATCATCTTCTCTGAGCCCGACCTGAATTCGGAACTCCAGGGGGTTAGATCCCTAAAAGAAGAATTCCTACGAT
>JAZDMQ010000108.1:0-2313 GCA_043800755.1 bacterium
CCGCTCAATCCCCTTTGCCTTGACAGAAAAAGGCCCGAGGTGCTACATTGCCCATGACCACGACCCATTCTCCAACCGAATCGCTCTCATGAAGGAGGGGAAGATGTTCGACGTCGTCACCTTCGGCGAAACCATGCTGAGATTGTCGCCTCCCAATTTCCAGCGCCTGGAGCAGACGCCTACCCTGGACATCAAGCCCGGAGGAGCGGAGCTGAATGTGGCAGTGGGCGTCTCCCGCCTGGGCCTGAAGTCCTGTTGGGTCTCCAAGCTGCCCACGAATCCCCTGGGCAGGCTGATTCGCAACAAGGCCCAGGAGCACGGGGTGGATACCTCCCATATCATCTGGTCGAAGGAGGGTCGGGTGGGTCTCTACTTCGTGGAGTTCGGGGCCACCCCCCGCGCCAGCTCGGTGGTCTACGATCGGGCTAATTCAGCCATCAGCCTGATCAAGCCGGGAGAGGTGAACTGGAAGAAGGTCTTCGAAGGGAGCCCCCATTTTCATATGAGCGGAATCACCCCCGCCTTGAGCGCCTCGGCCGCCGAGGTGTCCCGCGAGGCCTTGAAGGCTGCCAAGGAGGCGGGCTGCCCGGTGAGCTTCGACCTGAACTACCGGGCCAAGCTCTGGAGCCAGGAGGAGGCAGGCCGGTGCCTGACTCCCATGATGGATTCGGTGGACATCCTCATCACCACCGAGGAGGACACCTTCAAGGTCTTCGGCATCAAGGAGGAGAGCTATGAAAAGGTAGCCGAGAGGCTGGCGGAGCGCTTCAAGTTCAAGGTAGTGGCCATCACGCTCCGGGGGGACATCTCGGTGTGGAAGAACTCCTGGACCGCCATCGCCTATGCGGAGGGCAAGCTCTACAAGACCCGGACCTATGAGATGGACATCGTGGACCGGGTGGGCGGAGGGGATTCCTTCACCGCCGGATTCCTGTGGGCTTATCGCAAGGAGAGAGATATTCAGAAGGGGGTGGACTATGGGGTGGCCTTCTCGGCCCTGAAGCACTCCATCCCCGGGGATTTCAACTGGTGCACCCTGGAGGAGGTGGAGGCGCAGGTCAAGGGGGCGGGACTCCGGATCGCCCGTTGATTCCGTTTCGGCCCAATTTACAATAGGGATTTCCATTCCGGAAGGCCCTGCCCTTATGGACCTCTGGGCCTCACGGAGAGATCAGGAGGAAGGAAATGGCAAGCAAAGCGCAAAACATGCAGGTCATCTTGGATTGCGGCATGATCCCCGTGGTCAGGGCCGAGTCGGCGGAGCAGGCGATGCAGATCGTGGAGGCCCTCAAGGCCGGAGGCCTGCCGGTGATCGAGATTACCATGACCGTCCCCGGCGCCCTCGAGGTGATGCGCGAGGTCTCCCGCCGCTTCGGAAAAGAGGTGGTGCTGGGGGCGGGGACAGTGCTGGACGGGGAGACCGCCCGCATGGCCATCCTGGCCGGGGCGGAGTTCATCGTGGCCCCCAACCTCGACCGCGGCACTATCGAGGTCTGCTCCCGCTATAGCAAGATCTCCGTCCCCGGGGCCCTCACCCCCACCGAGGTGGTCACGGCCTGGCAATGGGGCGCCGATATAGTGAAGATCTTCCCGGTGGACATGGTGGGAGGGCCCAAGTACATCTCCGCTTTGCGCGCCCCCCTGCCCCATATCCTCTATTGTCCCACCGGCGGCGTGGAGCTGGCCAATGCCGGGGCCTTCATCAAGGCGGGGGCCGCAGCCTTGGGGGTCGGCAGCAGCCTGGTGGACAAGAAGGCGGTGACCGAGAAGAGGTACGAGGTCCTGACGGATCTGGCAAAGCGCTTCATCGAGGAGATCAAGAAGGCCCGCTCCTGAAGGCCCGAAGGGTAACCCACGGCGGGCTGAGATAGGCCGCCGGGTTGGGGAGTGCCTTTAACTTTAGAATGAGCGAGGAAACATGAGCATAGAGGAAGCGTGGGCCCATCTATCCCGGGCCCGCATGGTAGATCTAACCAAGAAAGTCGTACCCGGTAGGGGCGAAGGTCCGGTAGGCATCGGCCAAAGGAAATACGAGATCAGGAGATTTACTTTCCCGCCCGGAGAGCTCATGCATTACATTGACATGGAAAGTCATATCTCCACCCATGTAGAGGCTCCCATGCATTATGTGACCGCCCGGTACGGCCGGAAGGCGGAGGATATCAGCGAAATCCCCCTCTCCCACCTGTTCGGACCGGCCGTGCTGGTGAATTGCCAGGACCTGCCCCCGAAGAGCCCGGTGGGCCCTGAGGTCCTGAGACAGTTCCCCATCGAGGAGGGCGATATTGTTCTCATCGGGAACGCCCCTCGCAC
>JAZDMQ010000117.1:0-2420 GCA_043800755.1 bacterium
GCTTGGGACAGGCCTGGGCCGAGGCCTTCATGAAAAAGAATCCTGCGGCCATGGTGGCGGTCACTGGCGGCGGCTCGGGCACCGGCATCGCCGCCCTCATCAACGGCACCTGCGATGTTGCCGAGTCCTCTCGGTCCATGAAACCGGCGGAGGTGGTGCAGGCCAAGTCTAAGGGCATCACCCCCAAGGAATTCAAGGTCGCCCTGGATGGAATCGCCGTGGTGGTCAATCCCAAGAATCCAGTCTCCCGATTGAGCTTCGAAGAGCTGCGCGGGATCTTCATGGGCAGCCTCACCGATTGGAAGCAGGTGAGCGGAAAGCCCGGCCAGATCGTGGTGCTCTCCCGCGAGGTGAACTCGGGAACCCACATCTACTTCAAGGAACACATCCTGCGGAGGGGAAAGGAGAAGGGACCGGAGGAATTCGCACCGACTGCCCTGCTGATGTCCTCCTCGCAGGCCATTGCCGATGAAGTCGCCAAGAATCCCAACGCCATCGGCTATTACGGGATGGGATATATTAGCCCCGAGCAGAAGGTGATCGCGGTGGCCAAGGAGGAGCAGGGCCGCTATGTAAAGCCCTCCATCGAGGATGTGCGCAAGGGAAGGTACCCCATCTCCCGGCCCCTCTACTGGTATACCAAGGGGGAGCCTCAGGGGACAGTCAAAGCGATGCTGGACTTTGTCTTTTCCAAGGAAGGACGGGAGATCGTATCCAAGTTGGATTTCGTCCCGGTGAAGTAGGCTGGGCTCGTTCTACCGGCCCCTTTCCACAGCGAACAGGGAAGGGAGACTTTCAAGCCTCCCTTCCCTCCCTTATCTTCGGCAAGGGGGCTCGAGTGGAGGATTTTCTATTTTGGTACCCAGGCGTGTGCGATCTATATGGGAGTTCCTGATCGAGAGGTGGATCTCCCTCAACGGAATGGCTTCCATCCTCCTGGTGGTCCTCATCTTTCTTTTTCTGCTCCGGGAGGGGCTGTCGGTCTTCAAATTCACTTCCCTCAAGGATTTCATTCTGGGCGAGAATTGGTATCCCATCTCTGATCCTCCCCGATTTGGCATCCTCCCCCTGATCCTCGGCTCCCTCCTGGTGACCCTCGGTGCCCTGATCCTCTCTATCCCCTTAGGAATCGGCGCGGCGGTCTTCATCTCGGAGGTCGCCCCCGCCTGGATTCGCGACTGGCTCAAATCAGGGGTGGAGCTTCTGGCCACGATTCCGAGCATCGTGATCGGCTTTATCGGAATAGCCGTATTGGCGCCCTGGGTCAGGGGCCTCTTCTCTCTCCCCACCGGCCTGACCGCCCTCACCGGATCCCTCGCCCTGGCCTTCATGGCCATGCCCACCATCGTGAGCATTGCCGAGGATGCCCTGACTGCGGTGCCTTCCGCTTACCGGGAGGCCTCCCTGGCGCTCGGCGCCACCCGCTGGCAGACCATCTATCGGGTGGTGGTTCCCAGCGCGGCCTCCGGGATCTTGGGCGCGGTGATGTTAGGGGTGGGGCGGGCCATTGGAGAGACCATGGCAGTGATGATGATCACGGGCAATGCGGCGGTCATCCCTCGCAGCCTCCTCCAACCGGTGCGCACGCTGACCGCCACCATCGCCGCCGAGATGGGAGAAACGGTCCAGCAGAGCCCACACTACTTTGCCCTGTTTGCTATCGGCATCGTCCTGTTTGTGATCACCTTCCTCATCAACTTCGGGGCCGGGGCCGTGCTCTCCCGAAAGGAAAAGGAGAGGTGAATTGCCAGAGGTGAGAAACCAAAACTCAGCCATCTCTTATGAGCCGGTGACGGGAATCGGGCATCAGATCTTGGGGCGAAGGCTCCGCTGGGGGCCACGGGTGGCGGAGCGGGTCGCCTTCTTCCTCCTCTTTCTGGCCACCCTGATCATCATCATCCCGGTGGGACTCATCGTGGGCACCATCTTCTATCAGGGCCTACCCGCCCTCAACTGGGATTTCCTGACCAAAGCACCGACGATGGGGATGAGGGAGGGGGGGATCTTTCCAGCCATCGTGGGAACCCTCTACCTGGTCTTGGGAACAGCCCTCTTCGCCCTCCCCCTTGGGGTCTGTGCGGCCATCTACCTGACCGAATACTCCCGGCAAGGTCGGCTCACCCGCTGGATTCGCCTGGCCATCGCCAACCTGGCCGGGGTCCCCTCAGTGGTCTATGGACTCTTTGGCCTGAGCCTCTTCGTCATCTTCCTGAAATTTGGAACCTCAATCTTGGCCGGCTCCCTGACCCTGGCCATCATGATTCTGCCGGTGATCATTACGGCCTCGGAGGAGGCTCTTCTGGCCGTCCCACGGTCATTTCGCGAGGCCAGCTTGGCCCTGGGGGCGACCCAATGGCAGACCATCTGGAAGATCGTCTTGCCGAACGCGATCCCCGGGATCCTGACCGGGGCCATCCTGG
>JAZDMQ010000150.1:0-12325 GCA_043800755.1 bacterium
GGTGTTTTTTGTCGCAGCAGTAAAGACCGCTCAGAAGAGTCCCCTGGACTTGCGGCCTTTTTGTTCCCAAAAGCCCTGATAGCTTCGGCGGGCAATCCCCGTCATCACCGGAAGCCATTTCCGGAAATCGTAAAGGAGAGAGTACAGATGGCACAAGGTAAGGTGAAGTGGTTCAATGATGCCAAGGGGTTTGGGTTCATTGAACAGGAGGATGGCACCGACGTTTTCGTTCATTTTTCCGCTATCCGTGGCGAGGGCTTCAAGTCTTTACGCGAGGGCGATGCGGTCAGCTTTGAAGTGGTTGACAGCCCCAAAGGCCCCAAGGCGGAAAATGTAGAAAAATTGTAGCCTTCACTAGACCGAAAAATGAAAACCGGCGGGCGACCGCCGGTTTTTTTATTTAAGGCGCAGAGGGTGTTCCCATGTCTGTTTACAACATGACCTTCCCGGCGATTTGCCTGGGCGATTTGCCTTGACCGAATGGGCAAAATGGAGTAATTTATTTCATAAAAAACCGGGCATTTAATTCTTCAAAAAGGAGAAATATCGCATGAAAGATGGAAAGCCCATTATCGGAATTACCATGGGAGATGTGACGGGAATCGGGCCCGAGATCGCCGCCAAGGCATTGGCGGATCCCGAGACCTACCAGATGTGCAACCCCTTGGTGGTGGGGGATGCTCAGGCGATGAAGCAGGCGATTGAGCAGATCGCCAAGGTGAATCTCAAGCTGCATCCCATCAAGTCCGTGTCCGAGGCCAAGTTCGAATTGGGAACTGCGGATGTCTTGGATCTGGATAATATTGATATGAGGGGGTTCGTCCACGGCAAGGTGAACGCCATGGCGGGAAAGGCCTCCGTGGAGTATATCCAGAAGGCAGTGGCGCTGGCGATGGCGAAGGAGATCGACGCGGTGGTGACCGGTCCCATCCATAAGGAGGCGATCAACGCCGGTGGGTACCACTATGCCGGGCACACCGAGATCCTGGCCGACCTCACCAAGACCAAGGATTACTCGATGCTCCTGGTGGATCAGGATTTCAGGGTGGCCCATGTCACCACCCATTGCTCGATGCGCGAGGCCTGCGATCGTGTCCGAAAGCCGAGGGTCCTGACCGTCATCAAACTCTTCAACATAACCCTGAAGCGCATGGGGATCGTGGAGCCCAGGCTGGCGGTCGCGGGGTTGAACCCCCACTCCGGCGAGGGGGGAATGTTCGGCCGGGAGGAGATCGAGGAGATCAGCCCAGCCATTGCCGAGGCGAAGGCCATGGGGATCAAGGTGGACGGACCCGTTCCCCCGGATACGGTCTTTGCCAAGCTGAAGGGGAAGCAATACGATGGCGTGGTGGCCATGTATCACGACCAGGGCCACATCCCGACCAAGGTCTTGGGATTCGATTTGGATGTGAAGACGATGACCTATACCGCAGTGGCCGGAGTCAATATCACCATGGGCCTTCCCATCATCCGCACCTCGGTGGATCATGGGACCGCCTACGGGAAGGCAGGAAAGGGCCGGGCCAATCCCCAGAGCCTCATGGATGCCATGAGACTGGCCACTGTGCTGGTGAAGAACCCAGCATAAAGAGTATGGAAATATTTGAAGGAGGCCTCTTCGCAGATGCCTCCTCGGGATCTGCCATGGCCTCCGTAGGAATTATTGCTAATCCGGCGGCGGGTAAGGATATCCGCCGCCTGGTCGCTTTTGGGTCTGCAACCGACAACCATGAAAAGGTGAGCGTCGTCTCCCGCATCCTTCTCGGATTGGACGCGATGGGAGTGGAGCGGGTGTGGCTCATGCCGGATACCTTTCCCATTGGACTGCGGGCCTATGAGGCACTGAAGGCGCGCCTCAAGCTTCAGGTTTTGATCTTAGATATGCCCATGGAGGGCACGGCCGAGGATTCGGAGCTGGCCGCCTCCCTCATGGCCAAAGCGGGCGCCTCCTGCATCATCACCCTGGGCGGAGACGGGACGAATCGGGCCGTGGCCAAGGGCTGCGGCAAGGTTCCCTTGGTTCCTATCTCTACCGGCACCAATAATGTCTTTCCCCGCTTCATTGAGGGGACCACCGCCGGGCTGGCCGCAGGGGTTGCCGCCACCAATGGCACCCGAATCGGGGATTTTGCCGTCCCCACCCCAAGGCTCTTGGTGAGAAGGGCGGGGGAGGTGGTGGACCTGGCCCTCATCGATGTGGTGGTCACCGATGACCTCTTCCCGGGCACCAAGGCAGTCTGGGAGGTCTCCCACATCAAGGAGATCTTTTCCTCCCGGGGAAGGCCGAGCAGCGTCGGCCTCTCCTCGATCGTCGGTTGCTTCCGGCCTTTGAATCCGGAGCAGGGGGAAGGTCTGCACCTTCTCGTGGGGGGAAAAGATCACAAGGTCCTGGCCCCCATTGCCCCCGGCCTGATCGAGTCGGTTCCCATCCGCCGTGCTCGTCCCCTGCGGATAGGGGAGCCGGTGAAGGTCTCCCATTATCCCTGCACCCTGGCCCTGGATGGGGAGAGGGAGATTTTTGCTAACCGGGGCCAAGACTTCACGGTGGAGCTCTCGCCCGATGGCCCGTTGGTCTTGGATCACGAACGGATCCTGGAATACGCGGCCCAAAAGGGCCTTTTTCAGGTGAAAGGATGAGCCAGGCCCAAAAGATTCTGTGGGTGGCTGACCTGGGCCTGCATCCCTATGGCGAGATCTGGTCCCTGCAACAAGACCTGGTGCGCCTGCGCCAGGCAGGCTCGGTCCCGGACCTTTTGCTGCTGCTGGAGCACGAGCCGGTGCTCACCTTGGGCAAAGGCGGGCGGGCGGAACACATCCTGATCGCCCCTGAAGAGCTCGTCCGAAGGGGAGTCGACTTCCGGCGGGTGGATCGAGGTGGGGATATCACCTTCCATGGTCCCGGGCAGGTCGTCGCCTACCCGATCTTAGACCTTACGCAGCAGGGAAGGGATGTCCACCTCTACTGCCGGGGACTGGAAGAGGTGGGGCTGCGGATCCTCTCTGATTATGGATTGAGTGGCCAGAGGGTGAAGGGACTCACCGGGGTCTGGGTGAGAGAGGAAAAGGTCATGGCGATTGGGGTGGGGGTGCGTCGGTGGGTCAGCTTCCACGGGATGGCCTTCAATGTGAACACCAACCTGGATTATTTTCGCCTCATCCACCCCTGTGGGATTAAGGATCGCGGCGTCACCTCGTTGGCCCGCCTACTAAACAGGGAGATCCCCCTGGACGAGGTGAAAGAGAGACTGCTCCACCATTTCTCCTCCGTTTTCAGGGCCAAAATCCAGAGGATTTGCGAGACAGAGATCATTGAGGTTGCCCATGGCGAGAGGCAAGAGGCCGCCCTGGCTGGTGCAAAGGGCCCCCCGGCCTGAAGATCTTTCAGCAATGGCGACACTGCTCCAGGGGCACCGCCTGCACACCGTGTGCGAGGGGGCCCGCTGTCCCAACCAAGGGGAGTGTTTTGCCCACGGGGCTGCCACCTTCATGATCTTAGGAAAGGTGTGTACCCGAGATTGTGGTTTCTGCTCCGTCACCCCCGGAGTTCCTGTATCCCTCGATCCGGGGGAGCCCCTGCGGGTGGCTCATGCGGCCCAAGACCTGAGGTTGCGCCATGTGGTCGTCACCTCGGTCACGCGCGATGACCTGCCGGACGGAGGGGCCCAGCACTTCGCCGCCGCCATCGAGGCGATCCGTGCCCTCCTGCCGCAAGCCATTATCGAGGTTCTCATCCCCGATCTGCAGGGGAAGTTGGAGGCGTTACAGGCGATCCTCGATGCTAAGCCTCACATCCTGGGCCACAACTTGGAGACCGTGCCTCGCCTCTATCCCTTGGTCCGGCCGCAGGCCGATTATGGGCGTTCCCTGCACCTGCTGGCCCTGGCAAAGGAAAGGGGAGATGGGCCTTTCACCAAATCCGGGCTCATGTTGGGCCTGGGAGAGTCACTGAGGGAGGTAGAAGAGGTCCTGGAGGATCTGCGCAAGGTATCCTGCGACCTCCTTTCCCTGGGCCAATACCTCCAGCCCACCCCCCGCCAGATCCCGGTGCAGGCCTTCGTTCCCCCTTCTCTCTTCTTTGAACTCAAAGAGAAGGGAGAGGAGCTCGGCTTTGCCTCCGTGACCTCCGCCCCCTTTGTGCGCAGCTCCTATCACAGCGAAGAGGCCTATCAGCAACTTCAGGAGGTTCTCCATCACCCATAAATCCAGAAGGAAATGAAGGGAGGTGGTTCGCAACGCTTTGCAGCCATTCGCAGGTCTTTTGCCCGTGGCGTCTCTCGCGAAGGAGGGTCTATGAGCAAGGTCTTAACCTACGATTACAGCAAGTGCACGGCCTGTCGCGCCTGCGAGCTCGCCTGCTCCATGCACCACCAGGAGGAATTCAATCCCGCGCGCTCCCGTATCCATACCATCATCTTTCCCGAGGAGGCGGTCTACATCCCCCTGGCCTGCACCCAGTGTGAGGATGCCTGGTGTGCCAAGTCCTGTCCGGCGGGTGCCATCACCCACAACGATGACCTGGGCGTCTGGTGGGTAGATATCCAGAAGTGCGTCGGTTGTCGGATGTGCGAGATGGCCTGCCCCTTCGGGGATATTGCCGTCAACCCCCGGACCGGGAAGGCGGAGAAATGCGACCTCTGCGGGGGAGAACCGGAGTGCGTCCTCTTCTGTGTACCAAAGGCGATCCAGTATCGGGAACCCGAAGGGGCATCCTTGAACAAGAAGAAGGCAGTCTCCGCCAAACTGAAGGGATCGCATAAGGAGGTGAGACTCTAATGGCCGGCTGGATTGGGAAGGTACTGCGCGTCAATCTCTCTAAGAATACCTGGGCGGTGGAGGATCTGGACCCGGACCTGGCGAGGGAGTTCCTGGGTGGCCGGGGACTGGGCACCAAGATCCTGTTCGACGAGGTGGACCCCAAGGTGGATCCCCTGGGCCCGAAGAACAAGCTGATCATGATCACTGGCCCCCTGACCGGGACCTTTGCCCCGGCGGCGGGCCGATATATGGTTGTTACCAAGTCCCCTCTCACCGGGGGGATTGCCTCCTCCAATTCCGGGGGGCACTTTGGCGCCGAGCTCAAATTCGCTGGCTACGATGCGATCATCTTCGAGGGAAAGGCGGAGAAGCCCGTCTATCTCTGGATCTACAACGATAAAGTGGAGATCCGTCCGGCAGACCAACTCTGGGGCAAGACGACTCACGAGACCGAGGATCTGATCCATCAGGAGACCGATCCCGATGCCAAGATCGCCGGTATTGGCCCGGCCGGAGAAAAGCTGGTTCGCTTTGCCGGCATCGTCAATGAGAAGGCGCGGGCGGCGGGGCGCTCCGGCGTTGGTGCCGTGATGGGCTCCAAGAACCTGAAGGCGGTAGCAGTGCGCGGCACCAGGGGCATCAAGGTGGCTCGGCCAGAAGAATTTCGCCGCGCCGCCCTCATGGCCCTGGAAAAGATCAAATCCTCTCCCACCACGGCCGTTGGCCTGCCCACCTATGGGACGGCCTCGCTGGTGAACGTGATCAATGCCCACGGGATATTCCCCACCCGCAATTTCCAGACCGGGGTCTTTCCCACAGCGGATAAGACCGGGGGAGAGACCATTCGGGCGACCATCGAGATCCGCAACAAAGCATGCTTTGCCTGCCCCATTGCCTGCGGTCCCGCCACGGAGATCAAGAATCCCAAGTTCAAGGGCTCCGGAGAAGGGCCCGAATATGAGACCACCTGGTCTATGGGCGCGTGCTGCGGCATCGACAACCTGGATGCGATTACCAAGGCCCATTACATCTGCAACGAGTTGGGGATGGACCCCATCTCCTTCGGGGTGACATTAGCCTGTGCGATGGAGATGTATGAAAAAGGTTATCTCTGCTTCAAGGAGACGGGAGCCGTCCTCAACTTCGGAAATGAGGATGCCCTGGTGGAGATGGCCACCAAGACCGGGCGGCGAGAGGGCTTTGGGGATATATTGGCAGAGGGGTCCATGCGAATGGCGGAGAAGTATGGCCACCCCGAGCTCTCCATGGCCGTCAAGGGGCAGGAGTTTCCGGCCTATGATGGAAGAGGGGCGCAAGGGATGGGACTGCAGTATGCCACCTCTAACCGCGGGGCCTGCCATGTTCGGGGCTACATGATCGCTCCGGAAATCCTGGGCACCCCGCAGAAGCTCGATCCTTTTGCTACCAAGGAAAAGGCGGGCTGGACCATCGGGTTTCAGGATTCGACTGCGATGTTGGACAGCTGCGGAATCTGCCTGTTCAACACCTTCGCCATTGGGGCAGATGAGATCCATGCGCTCCTGGTGCCTGCTACCGGAATCGAATATACAAAAGAGAGCATGTTGAAGGCTGGAGAGCGCATCTGGAACCTGGAGCGCCTCTTCAATTTGAAAGCCGGGCTTTCAAGCAAAGATGATACCCTGCCCAAGCGACTCCTGGAGGAACCATTGCCGGAGGGGCCGGCCAAAGGGCAGGTAGTGAGGCTCTCGGAGATGCTCCCCGAATATTACCAGCTTCGCGGTTGGGACGAAAACGGAGTTCCGACGAAAGAGAAAATGAAAGAGTTGAATTTGGCCTGATTCGGTGACGAAGGGGGGTAGGAAATCCCTATCCCCCTTCGTCCGCCCACCTCCCTGGAGAAAAGGAATGGATGAGAAAAAGAAGGAACAATGCGTAAAGAAGGCCTATGAGTTGGGAACAGAATATGTGAAGACCTGGTGGGGATGCGCTCAGTCCACCTTTTGCGCCACCATTGGGGCCTTGCGGTCGGAAGGAATCGAGCTGATACCTCCTGAAATAGAAGATCAGATCTTCCCCGGCCTGGTTGGTCTTTCCGGGGGCTGCGGAAATATGAATACCGGCTCCTGCGGGGCGATCACCGGAGCAAGCTTTGCTCTAAGCCTGGCGGCCAACGTTACCCGAGCGGACCAGCTGAAGGACAAAGACCACCGATGGATTGCCTTTGACGCGGTGGCGGAGACCATAGGCAAGAGGTTTGCGGAGAGCTACGGGGGTCTCCGGTGCAGGGACGTGACCTGGGCGCGATTCGGAAAACAATATGATTCCTGGAACCCCTCGGCCAAGGATCAGTTCGGCCAGGACGAGTTGGCCAGGGGTTGCGTCACCAACCCCAAGGACTACCCTTGCACGATCCCCCGAACGGCGGGGTGGGCCGTGGAGGCGATACTGGAGCTGCTGGAGAATCCCAAGACCCTGGGACAGGTAAAAGAAGAGCACAAGCTATTATAACTTCATCATAAGGGGAACTACTCATGGATCATGAGCAGAGGAGATGTTGCATCCAAAAGGCGAAGGAGCTGGGACCAGCCTACGAGAGGTCTTTGGTCGGCTGCGGTCACTGCTCTTTTGCCGCGGTTATAGATTCCTTGAAGTTGGAAGGGGTTCTCCTGATCCCGGAAGAGGCGGAGGAGAAGGCCTTCTCCGGCCTGGTGGGACTGACTGGCGGATTTGGAAACATGGGCATCGGCTCCTGCGGGGCCCTTAGTGGAGCCGCCTTTGCGCTCAGCCTGGCGACCGGCGTGACCAAAGAGGAGAATGCCCGGGACAAGACGAGCCGATGGCTGGCTTACCGCGATGTGAAGAAATACATCGGCGATAAATTCGTAGAGAGGTGGGGGGCGCTGACCTGTAGAGAGATACAGATCAAGAATTTCGGGATCGCCCTCAACTCCCGCGTCCCAGAAAGGAACAAGGAGCTATTCAAGATAGCGAGCGAGAAGGGATGCGGGACGCCAGAGCAGTGCACCATTGCCTTGGCCGCCGGATGGGCCACCGAGGGGATTCTGGAGATAATAGACCGTACTGCAGCGGAAAGAGAGAGAATTAAAGCCGAGCTCACCAGCGAACGCTTTGCCCACAAGTTCTGGATTTGACTGGATCTGATTGCGACGGGAATGGCCATAAGAAGACGCTCGCTGGGCAGTCAAGTACGTCCAGGTCGAGGTAAAATCGCATGAGGTGCAAGCGACACCTTCGACAAGTAATCATAGGCAATAGCGCGGCGGGATTGGCAGCGGCCACGGCCATTCGCCGTCAAGATCCTTCCAGCCTCCTCACCATCATCTCCGAAGAGGACTGCCCGGCCTATTCCCGAGTGCTGACCACCTATTACCTGAAAGGGAAGATCGAGAGGGGGCAGCTTCAATATCGTGACCTGTCCTTCTATGGACAGCGGAATATCCAGCCTTTCCTGGGGCATCGGGCTCTGGCCATAGATGTTTCCCGGCAGAGGGTGCTTCTCGACCGGGGTGGGCCCATTCCCTACGATAACCTGCTGATTGCCACGGGGGCTTCTCCCACCTTTCCTCCTATCCCCGGCATCGATCATCAAGGGGTGTTCGGATTGCGGACCATTGCAGATGCTCAAGCTATCGACTCCTTTTGCGGGAAGGTCCGGGAGGTGGTGATCCTGGGAGCGGGCCTGGTCAGCCTTCAAGTGGCCGACGCCTTGCTCCCTCGCAACTTGAAAATCACCGTGGTGGTGAAGTCGCCCCAGGTTCTCTCCCAGGTCCTGGATCCAGAGGGGGCCGCTCTGATTGAGAAGGCAATGGAGCAGAAGGGCGTCCGGGTCCTGAAGGGCCTGGATGTCCAGGAGCTCTGCTGTGATTCGAAGGGCTCGGTGTGTGAAGTCCTCCTGGACGATGGGCAGACCCTGACCGCCCAGATGGTGGTAGTGGGGAAAGGGGTGCGGCCAAACATCCATTTGCTGGAGGAAACCGGCATAGAGATCAGGAACGGCATCTTGGTGGATGAGCGCATGCGAACCAACATCCATCACATCTATGCCGCCGGGGATGTGGCGGAGGGGTTTGACTTCCTCACTCAGGAGAGAAGGGTAAGCGCCATCTGGCCCACCGCAGCTGCTCAAGGGGAAATTGCAGGATTCAATATGGCCGGCCTGCTGGCTTGTTTCGATGGTTTCATCAGTAGAAATGTGACCCACCTCTTTGGCCAGCCGATGGCGGCCTTGGGCCTGGCCCGGGCCCGAGGGGATGCCTTCGAGGTTTACGCCTATGCGGCCCCAGAGGCCGGCGTCTATCGCCGGCTGGTTTTACGGGAAGGGCAACTGGTGGGGGCCTCTTTGATCAGTCGGATCGAAGACGCTGGCACCCTTTACTCCTTGATCCAAACTCGCAGGGTCTTGGGGTCCCTGAAGGAACATGCACTTCGTTTTCCCCTGAGCTGGGGGAGGGTTTTGACCGGGAGATGATCAACATGAAAGTTAAAGTGCAACTTTATGCCATTTTGGCTAAGTACTTGCCATCAAATGCAGAAAACAAGACGGCCATCCTGGAGCTTGCCGAGGGGACTACGGTCAAAGGGATTCTGGAGGAGTTAAAGATCCCGGAGGCGATGCCCAAGATTCTCCTGGTGAATGGCCGGAATGCTGAGTTGGATAAGGTGGTGGTGGAGGGAGACACCATCAGCGTCTTCCCTCCCATCGCCGGCGGCGAAATGAAATGGGGTCAGGTCTTGCTTTATCACTTTTCCCCTGCTATAAGGTAGCTCATGGCGAGACCCTTACGAATAGAATATCCGGGAGCGGTCTACCATGTAACATCCCGGGGCAATGCGGGCAATGAGATCTTTCTGGACGACGAGGACCGAAGGAACTTTCTTGTCACCTTCCGGTCCGTGGTGAAGAGATATCACTGGATCTGTCACGCCTATTGCTTGATGGATAATCACTACCACCTGCTGATCGAGACCCCAGAAGGGGACCTGTCGCAGGGGATAAGAGGATTAAACGGTATCTATACTCAGAGATTCAACAGAAAACATGGAAGGGTTGGGTACCTGTTTCAGGGGAGGTTCAAGGCGATTGTGGTGGAAAAGGAGGGCTATCTCCTGGAGCTCTGCCGTTATGTAGTGTTAAACCCGGTGAGGGTGAATAGAGTCAGACGGCCAGAGCTATGGGAATGGAGCAGCTATGCAGCCACGGCCGGGATTAGGAGGGTGCCAGACTTCCTCATGGTGGACTGGTTGCTCGCCCAATTTGACAAAGAAAGAAAAAAGGCTGAAAAAGGGTATCGGGAATTTATTAGAGGGGGAATCACGGAAGATAGCCCCTGGCGGAATATTACCGGCCAGGTTTTCCTTGGAAGCCAGAGATTCGTCCAGAGATTACAGATCCTGCTTGCAGATAGCCAGGAGATTGCAGAGATCCCCAGAGTGCAGCGCTACGCGACCAGGCCTTCGTTGAAGGATCTCTTTTCAAGAAAAGACAGCTGGAATAGAAACGAAATGGACAGACGAATTCATGAGTCCCATGTAAGCTTTGGTTACACGCTGAAGGAGATTGCCGCACATTTGGGGATTCACTACACTTCAGCCAGCAGAGCGGTGAAGAGGATGGAGGAGAAAAAGTGATAATTCAAGACTTGACCCCGCCCTCCACTCTGAGGTGGCTGGCGGGTGGGCTCTTGATTCTTAGTCTATTATTCTTGTTCGAGGAGAGGGCTTTGGCCGAAGCAGGTAGGGGGGGCCCTTCCTGGCCCGCTGAGACCACTGATAACATTTTTCAGGATTACAGGAATTTCTATTCCGGGAGGGGCATGGCGATGTTGGGCATAGGGGCCACGATGGCCGGGGGCCTGGCCAACACCGAAGCGGACAGGGAATTCAGGGAGTGGTATCAGGATTCCTTGAGGAGCGAGGTTACAGATGATCTTGCACAGGGAACAGAATACCTCGGGCGGGGGTTGGTTGCTGTTCCCCTTCTGGTGGGAGCGGCGGTCCTGGGTGGGCTTACCAGAGAAAGCAGAGCTGGCTCGATCTTTGGGGCGTGGGGTGAGAGGTCGTTGAGGGCGCTTTTGGTGGGGGCTCCCCCGACGATCTTGCTGCAATATGCCATCGGCGGATCAAGACCCACTGAGGGCAGTCCCCGCTGGAGGCCCTTCGACGATCACGATGGGGTGAGCGGACACAGCTTCATCGGAGCCACTCCCTTTATCGTGGCTGCCCAGATGACGCCAAAGCTACGATGGAAGATCCCCCTCTACCTGGCCTCCG
The DNA here is from genome assembly GCA_043800755.1 of bacterium. Taxonomy (GTDB): domain Bacteria; phylum Methylomirabilota; class Methylomirabilia; order CAVQYV01; family CAVQYV01; genus JAZDMQ01. Next base: position 11,029 of record JAZDMQ010000150.1, read on the forward strand.
CCCTGGTGGGGCTAGCAAGGATCAATGAGGATGCCCACTACCTCTCCCAGGTCAGCTTGGGTTGGTGGATGGCTTATCTGTCCGCCTCCAGCGTGGAGCAGACGGAAAGCGAAAACCGGAGAATTGTCCTCGCGCCGGCATTTCCCCGGCGGGGGATCGGTGCGCAGATTGTATTCCGATATTGATGGGGCATCGCCATATTGAGGCTTCACCAGTCCTTTGTCATATTTTCATCCAGAGCTTTCTCCAGAGAGGCCGAATGGTCACGCGTCGGAATTTTCTAAGGCTGGCGGGCGGTGCCGGGATTGCGCTCTTGCTGCCAGGATGCGCGGGCAGCCCCCGTTCAGGAAGGACCTGTTCCCGGATTTTGGCGGCCCGGGTGCGCCCTATTTGGGGTTGGCCACTTCGCTGCCGGAGGAGTATGACTACGAGGCAGGAGTAGAGGGAAGGATCCCCTCCGATCTGCGTGGGACGCTCTACCGCAACGGGCCAGGCCTGTTTGACCGGGGAGGGCTGCGCAAGCGGAACCTGTTAGATGGAGATGGGATGGTACAGGCGTTTCGGATCCACGACCAAGGCGTCCACTATCAGAATCGATTTGTACGAACCCCCAAATATGTGGAGGAATCTGCGGTCAATAGATTTATCTATCCCACATGGAGCACCCAGGCCCGGGAGGGCTGTGGGCAAATTTCTGGGCGACCAACCGAATGAAGAGCCAGGCGGGGATCTCTGTCTATTGGAGGAACGGCAGCCTCTACGCCTTCGAGGTTATGATTTCGGAGAGGGGTGCTATTGCAGCGAGCCGGTATTCGCCCCCCAACCGGGCTACCCCTATCTGCCGGAGGCGGAAAAGGAACCAGGTTGGCTCCTGACCGAGGTCTATGACAGTAGGACCCGCAAGAGCTTTTTGGCTATTCTGCGGGCGGCCCGCGTGGCCGATGGACCAGTCGCCAACATCCACCTGCAACACCATGTCCCGTTTAGCTATCATGGCTGGTGGCAAGGCTTGATCCCTCGATCTGGCTAAGCCCCATGGCACTTCTGCCGCCTGGCTCAGGCACTCTTCACCGGGTTGTGTAGGATGCCGATGCCTTCGATCTCCACTTCTACGACATCGCCCGGGCTCATCCTCTGGGTCGCCCCGGGCGTGCCTGTGTAGATCACATCCCCGGGCGTGAGGGTAACATACTGGCTGATCCAGCTCACGATGGTGGGAGGATCGAACAGGAGGTCGGCGGTGGACTCCTCCTGAACCACCTGGCCGTTCAACCGGGTACGGATCAACAGGTTGCTG
>JAZDMQ010000016.1:0-25137 GCA_043800755.1 bacterium
GCGTTTGATCAGGGGATCAGCAGGCATGATGACCCCCCAAAAAAAGATAACCCCGCCCGGGCCTTGCGGCGTATCGGACGGGGAGCAAATTCGATTCTAATTATGGAAACAAGAAAGGCGTTGTCAAGCCCTTTCATCGTACCGCCTCCCGAGGCAAGTCCACTCATTTCTCGCCCTTCGCGTGGAATCCTATCCGGCGGCGTATTGCTTCATGCACAATGGAAATGCATCATCTGAAGCATTTCTGTTTTCTCTGCGCCCGAAATCGCTTTATGAAGCATTCTGTGCATTTCAGTCTGAATCATTTTGGTCCTTGTAGCCCAGCCCATTATGCTCGTGGGACCCGTGTCTCGGGACTTCACAGCAAAACCGTTGAAATCAAATCCATGATTTCAGGCTTGAGCCCTTGACCTCACGATAACGCCGGCCGCCCTTGAACCATACGAGGGCAACCCCTCATGCAGCGAAGCGGAGGATCTCTACTTCTGTGCCCTTCTTTACAGCTTCCTCCGCTCTCGCCAGCACCTGCCCCGTGATGTCTTCAGATAGATAATATTCCCCGCAGTTCTTGCATACATCGGCGGGAACCCCTTTGATGATGACTGTGGTTTCTCCGCGCTGGAGCGTCACAGTGACCTTCCCAGGTTGAGTCTCACTTTGTTTACAGAAAACGCATTTCATGGTGCTCTCCTCGTCTTGAAATCCGAATTCCACAGGCTCAAATCGGGAGTGTAAGCCGTGATGAGATAGCCGGTTTGGGTGAGGTGGTCAACCCCCACGACGATATGAAGAGGATGCCCTTCCATGAAACCTAAAATCAAATAGCTCGGAAGCGGCTCATCGTCAAGATATTCGGCAATGACCTCGCCAGAAGCGATCACGGCAAGGACATCGGACTTGCTGATACCCCGCTCGAACATCCGCTGCACGGCATGACCACTGAAAACTACCTGCTTACATTCCATACCTCAAATCCTGCAGCCTCTACACGATAGCCGTTTCGATGAGTGCGTCACCTTCAACGCCCTCTCAATTGTGCCGCCCTGAGGAGATTATAACCCTCTCTGGTGTATTGTCAATTCCATTATCGTTGGCGGTGGCAGGGAAAGGAAGCCTTGACCGGAAGCGGATCAGATATTATGCTTCGGCCGAGTCTTGAAAAGGAGGGAAGGTACCATGGCCAATACCGTCATCAATCCAGACCTTTGCAAGAGGGATGGGATCTGCGTTCTGAGCTGTCCCGCGCAGGTCTTCGTCCAAATGGAGAAGGGCAGCCTTCCCGAGGTGGCCTATGAGGAGCATTGCATCGCCTGCGGCCACTGCGTCTGCCTCTGCCCCCACGGGGCGATCAGCCACGCGGATTTCCCGCCGGGGAGCGTCCATTCCCTTCGCCAGGAGATGATCCCCTCCAGCGAGCAGCTCCTGGAGATCTTGCGATCCCGGCGTTCCGCTCGTGTCTTCAAGGATCAGCCGGTGGAGAGGGAGCTGATCGAGAAGGTGATCGAGGGGGCTCGGCTCGCGCCCTCTGCCCACAATACGCAGAGTACCGAATTCATCGTGGTCCAGGACCCGGCAGTGCTGAAGCAGATCAGCCAACTGACGGCCGATTACCTGGGGAAGATCATCAAGCTCCTGAGAAATCCCTTATCCAGGGCCTTTCTGCGGTTGGTCGAGGGGGAGAAGGTGAAGGGGGCGATCTATGCTCTGGATGGCTTCGAGCGGTTGATCAGGGCCCACCGGCAGGGCAGGGATCGGATCCTGCGTCATACCCCGGCCCTGATCCTCTTCCATGCGGATCAAAGCACGATCTTCGCCGAGGCCAACGCCAACCTGGCCCTGCAGAACGCCACCCTGATCGCTCAAGCCCTGGGCCTGGGGAGCTTTTGGACCGGCTATGTGGTTTCCACCTGTAATCGGGACCGGCGTATTCCACGGCTTCTCTCCCTGCCGGAGGGCCATAAGGTCTATGGCGGATTGGCCCTGGGCTATCCTCAATTCCCATTCCGGAACTGGATGGAGCGGCGGCCATCCCAGGTGAAGTGGTTCTGAGGTGCAGAAATGAAGAGGCTGATCGTCTTCACCCGCTATCCGGAGCCGGGCAAGGCCAAGACGCGGCTCATCCCGGCCTTGGGGGAGGAGGGAGCGGCGGAGCTACACCATTGGATGGCCGTCCGCACCCTGGCCCAGGCGCGCAGATTACTGCGGGAGGCCACCGCTGCCACCTCGCTCCAGGTCCGATTCGAGGGGGGGAGCGAGGCCTCAATGCGGAAATGGCTCGGCCCGGATCTGGGTTATCGGCCTCAGGGCGAAGGGGACCTGGGCGTCCGCCTGGCTCGGGCCTTTCAGGAGGCCTTCGGTTCCGGGACAGAAAAGGCCGTGGCCATCGGGACGGATTGTCCGGCTATGAGCGCACAGACCCTGCGAAATGCCTTCGAGCAGCTGGCGGGGCATGACTTAGTCTTGGGTTCGGCGACGGACGGAGGGTACTACCTGATCGGGCTGAGGAGCGAGATCTCGTGGGCTGCGATCTCTCCATTGTTCTCCGGCATCGCCTGGGGCACAGGGCAGGTCTTCGCGCAGACCGTGAAGGCCGCAGAGGGCCTGGGGTTATCTCTCGCCCTCCTGGAGCCGCTCGATGATGTAGATCGGCCGGAGGACCTCTCTCTCTGGGAGGATCAGACCAAGGGGGTTGCCCGACCGGGGCGGATCTCGATCATCGTGCCGACCCTGAACGAAGCGGAGGAGATCGAGACCAGCCTGGTTGAGGCCGGGCGCGGCTCAAACCTGGAGATCATTGTGGTGGATGGCGGGAGCGAGGATGGAACCCGAGAGATCGCTCGATCTCGGGGCGCATGTGTCTTGACAACTCCCCCCGGGCGCGCCTCACAGATGAACACTGGCGCGGCCCAGGCGAGCGGCGAGGTGCTCCTCTTCCTCCACGCTGATACCCGCCTGCCTCGGGGGTTCGACGCCCAAATCCGCCAGGCCCTGGCCAAGCCGGAAGTGATAGGTGGTGCCTTTGCCCTCCGCATTGACGCCCCCCTCCGGGGCCTGCGGCTCATTGAGCGCCTGGCCAACTGGCGCTCGAAAAGGCTAAAGCTGCCCTATGGGGACCAGGGGATCTTTATCCGGGCGGATGTCTTCTGGGGCCTGGGGGGCTTTCCGGAAATGCCGATCATGGAGGATTTCGAGCTGGCGAGGAGGATGCGACGAAGAGGGAGGATGGTGATGATCCCGGAGCCAGCCCTCACCTCCGCCCGCCGCTGGATGACCTTGGGCCTCTGGCAGACCACGCTGATCAACCAGGCAGTCATCGCGGCCTATCTGCTGAACATCTCGCCCTCGCGGATCGCCCGCTGGTATCGGCGAGGGCGAAAACGCCGGGGCGCTGGAGGGTAGGGAGTTCCTCTATCAGTCCGCTAACTCGAAGTGGCGGGAGGCGGGGTCGAGCTGGGCCAGGACCTCGCGGAGCACGGGCCCCACATTGACCAGCCGCGCCTTCCAGACCTCCCCCTTCTTCTTGGATCTGTCCTTCCAGGCGCAGAGGGCCTGAATCCCCTTGGGGGTGGCGTAGCGCAGCCGCTCGAAGTCGATGACGATCTCCGTCTTCTTCCGCTTCATCGCCCCCTCGATGCGCTTCCGTAGGGCCTTGCCCCCCGCCTTGTCCATGACCCCTTCCAGGGAGATGCGCAGGGCGGAAGGCCTCTCCATCTTCTGCATCTTGACCTGAAGGAAGGCATCCCACCGGTCAGAGATCCCCTCGGCCTTGTTCTTGATCGCCTCCAGGGCATTGGGGATGAGCAGGGGGGTCTTCTCCTTGAGCGGGATGCGGCCCTGTCCTTTCTGCAACACCTTGCAGAGGGGGCTGAGCCCTCCTTTGGGCATGCGCTTGAGGATGCGGCGATAGGCGAAGTTCATATAGTAGGTGGGGATGGTCCGAGGCTTGTTCCGGGGAAGCCGAGTCAGCATGGACCTTAGGGAGTAAAGGCGATGGAAGGCCCAGAAGAAGCCGTCCCTCAAGGTCTCCGGGGACATCTTCTTGGGTTGGAAGACCACATGCCGGCCATCGTAATGGGACCAATTGCGGTGGATGATCCTACCCTCCTCCTCCAGGCGGGCATAGAGGCGGGTCCCGGGCAAAGGGGTCAGGATATTGAACAGGGTCAGCTCCACCTTGTTCTTTTCCAGAAATTCGACGGTGGTGGGGAAGACGGAGTCATCGTCCTCATCCAGGCCGAAGATCATCCCGGCATTGACCACAATCCCCTGGTCATGGAAGCGGGCAATCAATTCCTCATATTGGGAGACCTTATTGAAGGACTTGTGCACTCCCTTGAGGTTGGCCTGGGAGACGGTTTCGATGCCGATGAACATGTGGGTGCAGCCGCTCTGGGCGGCCAGGCTCAAGAGCTCCGGGTCATCGGCCAGGCCCAGGTGGCACTGGCTGCCCCACATCTTTCCGAGTGGGATCAGGGCGGAGAAGAGCTCCTGGGCGTAGGCCCGATTGCCCGCGATGTTGTCATCCACGAAGATGAAGTCCCCGGGCAGGGCGGCCACCTCGGCCACCACCTCCTTGACCGGCCTGAGGCGAAAAGAGTTGCCGAAGAAATCGGTGACCGAGCAGAAATCGCAGCCGAAGGGACATCCCCGGGTCGCCTGCACGCAGTTGGCGTTCAGGTAGCCCTCCCTCTTGAGAAGATCCAGGCGCGCCCGGGGGAGGGCCTCCAGGGAAGGCCTCTTCTCGGCGCGATAGATCCTCTGCAGCTGCCCCTTCTCAAAGTCCTGGAGCAGGATCGGCCAGGTCTCCTCCGCCTCCCCGATCACCACCGAGTCGGCATGAAGCAGGGCCTCCTCCGGCAGGGCGGAGGCGTGCATCCCGCCCAGCACGACTGGGGTTCCCCGGCTCCGGAAGCGGTCTGCCACCTCGTAGCCCCGGGGGGCCAGGAAGGTGAGCAGGGAGATCCCCACCAAGTCCGCCTCGGCCTCGAAGTCGATGTCCTCCACACTCTCGTCCACCAGGCGGACCGAGTGCTCCGGGGGGGTGAGGGCGGCCAGGATGGGGAGGGTCAGGCGGGGAAAGGAGAAGGAACGCACCTCCCTCCGCGAGTAACGATAGAGGGAGCCCTCAAGGTCAGGGGAGATGAGGAGGATCTTCATGACACCATTCCTTTCGCGAGTCTGAAGGAGGGATGGGGGGAATGCTGCCTGCTCGCATCAAGATGTGGTCCAGCGATCGCGACGAGAGGCGACTTCCTACTTGCTCGAAAGATAGGCATCGATGGCCCGAGCGGCCTTCCTCCCGGCCCCCATGGCCAGGATCACCGTGGCCGCGCCGGTGACGATATCCCCTCCGGCGAATACCCCTTCCTTGCTGGTCTTTCCCGTCTCGGGATCGGCGACGATGTTGCCCCAGCGATTCACTGCCAGGCCGGGCGTGGTGGAGGCGAGCAGGGGGTTGGCCCCGTTGCCGATCGCCATCACTACCACATCCACCGGGATCTGGTGCTCTGAGCCAGGGATGGGGAGGGGGCGCCTTCTTCCCGAGTCGTCCGGCTCTCCCAATTCCATTTTAACACACTGCAAGGCCCTTGTCCAGCCCCGCTCATCCCCTAAGATCCGCACTGGGTTGGTAAGCATCAGGAACTGCACCCCCTCCTCGGCGGCGTTCTCGATCTCCTCGTGGCGGGCGGGCATCTCGGTCCGCGACCGGCGATAGATGATATAGGCGTTCTCCGCGCCCAGGCGGAGGGCGGTCCGCACGGAGTCCATGGCCACATTCCCCCCGCCCACCACGGCCACATTGCGGCCCCGGAGGATGGGGGTGCCATAGTCGGGGAAGAGATAGGCCTTCATCAGATTGGAGCGGGTGAGGTATTCGTTGGCGGAATAGACGCCATTGAGGTTCTCCCCCGGGATGTTCATGAAGGTGGGCAGGCCGGCCCCATTGCCCAGGAAGACGGCCTGGTAGCCGGCGGCGAAGAGTTCATCCACCGAGAGCAATTTGCCAATCACGGCATCCAGGCGCAGCTCCACCCCCAGGGAGACCACATAGTCCACCTCTTTTTGCACGATCGCCTTGGGGAGCCGGAATTCGGGGATCCCGTAGACCAGGACCCCTCCTGCCTTGTGGAGGGCCTCAAAGATGGTCACCTGGTGGCCCAGCTTGGCGAGGTCCCCGGCCACGGTCAATCCTGCGGGCCCCGAGCCCACCACCGCCACCCTCTTTTCGGTGGGGGCCGGGCGCGGCGGGGGATCCGCCTGCATCTTTGACATCTCGTAATCCGCGGCGAAGCGCTCCAGACGGCCGACAGCCACCGGCTCCCCCTTGACCCCTAAGACGCAGACCTTCTCGCACTGATCCTCCTGGGGGCAGACGCGACCACAGATGGCAGGAAGGCAGTTCTTCTCCCGGATATTGCGGATCGCCCCGGCGTAGTCGCCGTCGCGGATGAGGGAGAGGAAGGAGGGGATATCGATCTCCACCGGACAGCCGGCGATGCAGGGCGGCTTCTTGCAGTGGAGACATCGCTCCACCTCGGCCCGCGCCGCCTCCTCCGCATAGCCGAGGGCTACCTCGTAGAAGTTGTGGATCCGTTCCTGGGGATCCTGGCGGGGCATGGGCTGCTTGTGTAGAACCGGAGGCTTCCTGGGCCTCGCCTCAGCCATGGGGGCCCTCCCCGCAGCAAGCATGATATCGGGCCATCGCCTCTTTTTCCTCTTTCAGGTACATCCTCTTGCGCAGGATGTATTCGTCGAAATCGACCTGATGGCCGTCGAACTCCGGGCCATGGACGCAGACGAACCGGGTCTTCCCTCCCACCGTGACCCGACAGGCCCCGCACATCCCGGTCCCGTCCACCATGATGGAATCCAGGCTTACGGTCGTCTTGATGGAATAGGCCTCGGTCAGTTTGCAGACCGCCTGCATCATGACCGGGGGGCCAATGGCTACCACCAGAGCGATCTTCAATCCTTCCTCAATGAGGGACCGCAGCTCATCGGTCACCAGGCCATGGCGGCCATACGATCCATCGTCAGTGGTGACCAGAAGCGTCTCGCTCAGGGCCGCCATCTCTGCCTCCAGGATGAGCAGATCCTTGCTCCGCGCCCCCAGGACGGAGAGGACCTGGTTGCCCTCCCTCTTGAGGGCCCGGGCGATGGGATAGACAGGGGCAATGCCGATCCCGCCGCCGATGCAGATGACGGTGCCATAAAGGGCAATCTCCGAGGGCCTGCCCAGCGGGCCGATGAGGTCCTGGATGGCATCCCCTTCCTTTAGCTGTCCCAGCTCGGCCGTGCTCTTTCCCACCTCCTGAAAAATGAGGGTCAGCGTTCCCCTCTCCGCGTCCCAGTCGGCCACGGTGAGGGGGATGCGCTCGCCCTTCTCCGAAACGCGCAACACCACGAACTGGCCTGCCTTCACCCGCTGGGAGAGGAGGGGGGCCTCGACTTCAAAGAGGTGGATGGAGGGGGCTAAGGTTTTACGGGCAAGGAGACGAAACATCATTTGACCTCGATATAGGCCTTGTCGCGCAGGCCCTGGGTCCATTCCTTATAGCGCTGTTCTGCCCTCTTCTCGTAGATCTGATTTCGAAGCTGCTCTGCGACCTCGGCGTAGGGTTTGATGGGGGTACGCTTCTCCTCCACCTTGATGATGACGAATCCGGAGGGGATGGGGATGATCTCGCTATGCTGGCCCACCTTCAGGGAGAAGGCCACCTTGTCCACCCCTGGATGGAGCTCTCCCTGTTTCACATACCCGATATCTCCACCCGCCTCGGACATGGGCCCGGAGGAGTACCCCTTGACGATGGCGGAGAAGTCCTCGCCCCGGTCCAATCGCCGCAGGGCGGCCTCCGCCTTCTTTCTCTCCTGGTCCGCGGCCTCCGGATTGACATTGGGAGGGAGAGGGATGAGGAGGTAGCGCAGCCGCACCTGAGAGGGCTCGACGAACTTGTCTATCTGCTCCTCGTAAGCCTTGCGGATCTCCTGCTCGGAGAGGATGATCTTGGAGCGCACCTCTTTGCCCACGATCCTGAGCAGGATCAGGTGATTCTTCACATCCTTCCTCAACTTCTCGAGCTTGAGGCCCTCCCGGGCCAGGGCGTTCTTGAAATCCTCCTCCGTCCCGATCTTGGCGTTCTTCTTCAAGTCCTCGATGTATTCATCCACCTCGAGCGCGGAGACCGCGATGCCCTGCTTCTTAGCCTCCTGCAACTGGAGTTTCTGGTCGATGAGGCCCTCCAGGATTTGCCTCTCCGTCTCCTGCGCTTTCGGCAAGCCCCCTCTGGCAGCAGACTCCTGGTACATCCGGCGGAGAAAAGGTATGCTCTGCTCCTGCACCTCCGTCTGGGTGATGATCTCGCCATTCACCGCGGCGAGCACCTTTTCCACCACCACGGCCCCGCAGGAGACCGGGCAAAGGGCGACGGCCAATAAAGGTAGGCAGAGGGCCAGCGACCTCCCCCAGAAACCCATCTTCTATTTCCCCGAGGGGTTGGGGGAGGCGTGGGGAGGCGAGGGGACTTTTCCCGGAGCGAGATCCTCGGGTCCCTTAGGCATCTCAGGGCCCATCTTGAGGGAGACGGGCAATCGGGCCTCGTAGATTTTCACCCTGGCATCACTTCGCAGCGCGTTGAGCCAGTTGTCCAGTTGGCCTCTTTGTTTGTCGGCCTCAGCGAAAGGCCGAAGGCGATCTTTCACCTGGTCATATTGCAGATTGGCCGTCTTCTTCCGCTCCACCAATTTGAAGATATGATAGCCCCTGGGGGTCTTGATCACGGTGCTGATCTCCTGGGGCGCGAGGGAGAAGGCGGCCTTTTCCACCTCGGACGGCAGTTGGCCCCGGGAGACGAATCCCAGGTCCCCGCCCTTGGCCCCGCTCACCTTATCGACGGAAAACTGACGGGCGAGCTCCTCGAATCCCTCCTTCTTGAGCAGGCGGGCGCGCACCTCTTCCGCCTCCTTGGAATCCTTGAGGAGGATCTGTTTGAGGTGGACCTCCGAGGTCTCCAGCGCGTCCCGGTGCTTGTCGAAATAGGCCCGGACCTCCGCCTCGGCGACCTTGACCTTATCGCGGATCTCCTGAGTCAGCAGGGCGTTAAGCAGGATGTTCCTCCGGCTCTCCTCCAGGCGGGCCTTGACCTCGGGCTGCGCGCCCAGATTGCGCTGTTCTGCCTCCTGCATCAAGAGCTCCCTCTTGATCATCTCCTCCAACAGCTTCTTTTGTCCCTCGGGGCTTACCAGCACGGCCCGGGAGTGAAAGGGGAGCTGATCGATCTCCCTTTCCAGATCCCCCGCCGTGATCTCGACCTTGTTCACCTTCGCCAGCACATGATGATCCGGATCCTTGCTGCATCCGGAATAGAGGGCCAACAAAGGAATGATCAATGCGGCAATAATCTTAGACACCTTTTGCTCCTTGAGAGGAATTTTCGGTCTTGATATCGGTTGGCCCATCCCGCGACTCGCTCGGGGATGGGGTTGACGATGCATCTTGATATTGGGGGTTGGGGTTGGCAAGACGGAGCTAACCTAACATATCAGGATAGTCCTTGCAATAGATTTTTGACCGCCTCCAGCCTCTCCTGGGGATCGTCCCCCGGGAGTCTCAGCTCTAGGATATTCTCGGGGAGGTAGTGCAGGGCCCCCTTGTTTTCGGAGAGGAGCCGCATCACCCGGGAAGGGTCAATGGGCGGCCTTTCCCCAAAGGTCAACCGCACCCTGCCCTTTTTTGCTTCGATCTCGTGGATCCGCAGGGGGCGAGCCAGAAGGCGAATCTGGGCGACCTGGAACAGGCGCCGGGCCGGAAGGGGCATGGGCCCACAGCGGTCCTCTATTTCCCCCTGGAGATCCGCCAGCTCCTCGCCCCGACCCAGGGCCAAGAGGCGCTTATAGAGGATGAAGCGCTGATCCGGATCCGGGACATAGGCCTCGGGGAAATGCCCCTCCACCTTGAGGCGGATGCTCGGCTCCGGGGCAGCCTCGACCTGCTCTCCCTTGAGCTCGCGAATGGTGCCCTCCAAGAGCTGGCAGCAGAGCTCGAAGCCCACCGCAGCCACATGTCCGTGCTGTTGGGAGCCCAGAAGGTTGCCCGCCCCCCGAATCTGAAGGTCCCGCATCGCCAGCTTGTACCCGGACCCCAACTCAGAAAGCTCCGAGATGGCCTGCAGGCGCTCCCGGGATTCCCGGGAGCGCAGGGAGGCATCGGGGACCAGGAGGTAGGCGTAGGCCTGATGGCGGTTCCTGCCCACCCGGCCCCGGAGCTGGTAGAGTTGGGCCAGACCCAGACGGTCCGCGTGGTGGATCAGGATGGTATTGACATTGGGCAGATCCAGGCCAGACTCCACAATGGTCGTGGAAAGGAGGATGTCGTGCTTTCGGGCGTAGAATTCGTACATGATCTGTTCCAGCTCCTCCTCCGGCATCTGCCCGTGGGCCAGGGCGATGCGCGCGGAAGGCAAGAGCCGCTGCAGGTATCTCTGGATCCGCTGGATGCTCTGCACCCGGTTGTGAACGAAGAAGACCTGGCCCTGACGATCTAGCTCCCTGCCGATCGCCTCCTTGATCACCTCGGAGCGGAAGCCGGTAAGGTAGGTCTTGATCGATAGCCGCTCCTCCGGTGGCGTGTTGATGACGCTCAAGTCGCGAAGCCCCACCAGGGCCATGTGGAGGGTGCGCGGGATGGGGGTGGCCGTCAGGGTGAGGCAATCGACCTCCTTCCTGAGCTGCTTGATGCGCTCTTTGTCCGTCACCCCGAAGCGATGTTCCTCGTCCACGATCAAGAGGCCCAACTGGGAGAATTCCACATCCTTCTGCAGCAGGCGATGGGTACCGATCACCAGGTCCACTTCCCCGTTGGCCAGGCCCCGCAGGACCTTAGCCTGTTCTGCCGGGGTGCGGAATCGGCTCAACATCTCCACTCGCAGGGGAAAGGGGGAGAATCGCTCGGAGAAGGTCTGATAATGCTGGAGGGCCAAGATGGTGGTGGGGACCAGGACCGCCACCTGCTTCCCCTCCATGCAGGCCTTGAAGGCCGCTCTCATGGCCACCTCGGTCTTCCCGTACCCCACATCCCCACAGACCAGGCGATCCATGGGGCGGGGGTTCTCCATGTCCCTTTTTACCTCGTGGATTGCCTGTAGCTGATCCTTTGTCTCTTCATGGGGGAAGGCGGCCTCAAACTCCGCTTGCCAGGGGGCGTCGGAGGGGAAGGGAAACCCTTCCGCCAATTGTCGGGCTGCATAGAGATCGAGCAGTTCCTTGGCGATCTTCTTGGTGGCGGCCTTGGCCTTCTCCTTAGCCCGAAGCCAGGTATTGCCACCCAAGCGATCGAGGGGCGGTGGGGCGGCGTCGGCCCCGACATAGCGATGCACCAGGTTCAGCTTATCCAAGGGGACGTAGAGCTTATCGGCCCCGGCGTATTTGATCTCTAAGTATTCGCTCTCGATGCCCCCGGCGATGATCCTTTTCAGCCCCCGGTAGAGGCCGATGCCGTGATCGACATGGACCACGAAATCGCCATATTTCAAACTCTCCAGGGGAAGGTAGGCGCCCCGGGGAGGGCGGTGAGGCTGGGGTGCCTCGTGGAGGCGCCCGCCGAAGACCTCCTCTTCGGAGATCACAACCAGCTTCAACTCCGGCAGGCGGAAACCAGAGGAGAGGTTCCCCACCAGGATCGCCAGGGGAGGGGCGGAGAAGAACTCCTCGCCCAGGGGCAAGTGAAGCTCATATTCCTTCAGGGCTTCCTGGAGCCTTCGCGCCTGGCACAGGCTCTTGCAGAAGAGGCGCAGGCGGTAGCCCTCGCGATGCCAGCCCGAGACGGCCTCGGCCAGGAAGGAGATCTTGCTCCGGAAGGCGGGGATGCCGATAGTCTCAAAGGAGATGGTCCGATCGATCCCGGGTGGAGGCTGGGGGAATTGAAAGCTGGTGAGGGAGAGTCGGGGGCTTCCTTGGATCAGATCCTCCCAGGCAGGAGGGGTTGGTCCCCCACCCTGGCCTTGCAGCTCTGTGGCAACCCGCTGCAGCGAATCCGGCTCATCCAGGAGGACGAGGGGAGGGTGAGGGAAGTACTGGAGTAGATTGGCCGCGGGGTCAGGCCCTTCCCCCCCCCATCCCTCTTCCAGGGGAGGGATGTTCGCTTGCTCGATGGGAGAGATGGAGCGTTGAGTCTCCTGGTCGAACTGGCGCAGGGAGACGATCTCATCCCCGAAGAATTCCACCCGCACCGGGTGCTCAGCCGCTGGGGAGAAGAGATCCAGCACCCCGCCGCGGCGGCTGAACTCCCCCCACTCGGTCACCTGAGGGGTTTCGCGATAGCCCCTTTCCAAGAGGGAGGCGACGAGGTGGGCAAGGGGGAGGAGGCGTTGAGGGTAGAGGCTGATGAAGGAGAACCGCAGCGACTCCGGGGAGGGGAGGAGATCGAACAGGCAGGCCAGGGGGGAGACCAGGATGGGGGCCTTCCCCTGGAGCAAATCGGAGAGGGAGAGGATCCTCTCGGCGCGGGTGGGCAGAGAAGGCTTCTCCCCCCCGGGCAGGGGAGGGAGATAGAGGACAGACTCTTGACCGAGAAAGGTCTTTAGCGCCCGCCAGAAGGCCTCGGCGTCCTCGACCTCCGGGCAAACTACAAGCACCGGCCTCTTCCGCTCCCGATAGAGGCTGGCGGCAATAAAGGCCTTGGAGGCTCCCCAGAGCCCTTGAGCCATGAGGCTTCCCGCCCCCGGACCAAGGTCCTCCAGGAGGTCTATGAGTTTTTTCGAGGTGGTAATGAATTCCGTAGTGACTTGCCGTATCTTTCGGTGATGGTGCGAATGATGGAAGAGGAGCTTGCCCCCTCCACCAGGGGCAGGCTGAAGACCTTGCCCCCCCTGGTCTCCACCTCCTCCCTCCCCACGATCTGTTCCGGGGTCCAGTCCCCCCCCTTCACCAGCACATTGGGCTGTAAAAGGGCAATTAGGTGCGAGGGATCCGGTTCCTCGAAGATCGTCACATAGTCCACAAAGGACAGCGCGGCCAGGAGCTCAGCTCGCTCCCCCTGGGGGATGATGGGCCTCTCTGCCCCCTTGATCGCCCTGACCGAGGCATCGCTGTTGAGGGCAACCACCAGGCAATCCCCCAGGCCCCTTGCGGACCTGAGATAGCGAACATGGCCTACATGGAGGAGATCGAAACAGCCATTGGTAAAAACCACCCTCCTCCCCTGCTGTTGCAGGGACCTGACCCGCTCGATCAGGCAATCCGGGGAAAGGATCTCTCCCATTAGAGGCCTGCCTCCTCCTCGATCAGGGCCGCGGCCAGGAGGGGGACCATGATCTCGTGGTGGCCAATGAGCGAGAAGGCCCGGGCCCCGAGGAGGGAGGGACGACGGATCACATTCTGCTCGGGCCGATAGTGCGAGAGAAAATCCATGTTCAGGGTGAGGAAGGGGCTGATCTCGCGCCCCAGATTCCGGGCCAGGGCCAGGGCCTTGAGGAAGACCTCGGGGAGGATGACCGCCGAGCCCAGATTGAGGTAAGCCCCTCCTTGCAGGTCGGCCACCATGGCCGCGAAAAGGCGAAAGTCTTGGTAGGAAGCGGCGCCCAGGACCTCTCCCTTGCAGGAGGGGTGCATATGTACGATATCGGTGCCCACCGCGACATGGACCGTGAGGGGTATCTCCCGCCGGGCAGCGGCGGCAAAGAGGCTTTGTTCCAAATAGGGGGGATTGAGCTCCAGGAGTTTCATCCCCAGGGCCTTCCCGTAGCCCCATCCCTTGGCCATCCCCTCCTCCAGGGCAGAATGGAGGACCTGTCCGGTCTCCTCTGCCATCCCAAAGGTCCCGTCCTTCAGGGCATCACCCACCTCCTCCGAGGTGTGGCCCACCATCGCCATCTCCAGGTCGTGAATGCTCCCTGCCCCATGGGTGGCCAGGCCGCTGATCCATCCTCGCTCCATGAGGTCAATCAGGATCGGGGAGAGGCCGGCCTTGATGACATGTGCCCCCATCCCCCAGAGCAAGACCCTTCCCTGGCGGCGGGACTGACCCAGGGCGGCGATGACCTCCCGCAGGGATTGAGAGGCCAAGAGGCGGGGAAGGGAATCGAGGAACTCGCGCAGACTCCCGCCTGGACTCCACTTCTGGGCGAGCTTCTCCGTCTGAACCTTGCTCCTCCGCTGGGCGAGGGAGGTCCTCTTGGTGCGCGAGAGATCCAATGGCCTGTACTTGGAAGTCATTTCCCTCCCCCCTAGGCGGCATTCCCAGTCAATTACGCCCGTTCCTTCCTTAGCTTCCTCTTGATCATATCCCGCTTGGCCGGGCTGAGTCGGTCGATGAAGAGGAGGCCGTTCAAATGGTCGATCTCGTGCTGCAGGATGCGGGCCATCAGCCCGGCACCCTTGATCTCCACCGGCTTCCCCTGGCGATCGAGGGCGCGAACCCGCACCGTCTCCGCGCGGGGAACCTCCATCCGTAGCTCGGGAACGGAAAGGCATCCCTCCTCGGCGACCTCCTCCCCTTCCGTGCTGATGATCTCAGGGTTGATCAGCGCGACGAAGTCCCTCTTCTCGAGGTCTTCCAGGGAGGTGATGACCACGATGCGCCTGGAGACCCCCACCTGCGGGGCCGCAAGTCCCACCCCGGGGGCGGAGAACAGGGTCTCCGCCATATCATCGATCAGCCTCTGCAACTCCTGGTCGATGTCCGATACGGGCTGGGCGACCTTCCTCAGCACCGCTGCGCCGTAGGTCATAATGGGCAATAGGCTCATGCAATCCCCCCCCTCTTCAATCCCCTTCCTTTCCTCTCAGGTCAGCGGCAGCCGCGCCGCCGCGTTGAGGGAAAAGGGGGAGCGCTCCCCGCGCGCCAGCCTTCTCCAGCCTGCAAAGGCGATCATGGCGGCGTTGTCGGTGCAAAGTCCTGGCTGCGGGCAGTGGAGCGCGATACCCTCTTTCTCGGTGAGCTGGCGCATCAAGGCGCGCAGAGCCCCATTGCAGGCCACCCCGCCCACCAGGGCGATCCGGGGAGAGCCGGTGGCCTTAGCCGCCCTCAGGGCCGTCTTGGCACACATCTCAATCGCCGCCTGTTGAAAGCTGGCCGCGATGTCCGCCCTCCTCTGCTCGTCTTTCAGGGGGTATTCCCCCCTGGCCCTCCTCTCCTCTAAATAGTAGTGTACCGCGGTCTTCAGTCCACTAAAGCTGAAGTCGAAGGAGCCATTGCCCATCATCCCCCTGGGAAAACGGACATAACCGGGGTTTCCGGATTGGGCGACCTTCTCAATGATGGGGCCGCCAGGATAACCCAGGCCCAGGAGCTTCGCCACCTTGTCGAAGGCCTCCCCTGCCGCATCGTCGCGGGTCCTTCCCAGCAGCCGATAGCGTCCCTCCTCCTGCACCTGAAACAGGTGGGTGTGGCCCCCCGAGACCACCAAGGCGGTGAAGGGATAGGAGAGGGAAGGATCGTCCAGCAGCGCGGCCAGGATGTGGCCCTCGAGGTGGTTGATCCCCAGGAAGGGGATCCTTTCCACATAGGCCACCGCCTTGGCCACCGAGAGGCCGACCAGCAGGGATCCAATCAACCCGGGCCCCACGGTGACCGCCACCCCTTCAATGGCGCTCAGATCCAGGCCGGCCCCGGAGAGCGCCTGCTCCACTATCGGATAGATCATCTCCAGGTGTCTGCGAGAGGCCAACTCTGGGACCACTCCCCCAAAATGGGCGTGGATGTCCACCTGGGAGGAGATAAGGCTGGAGATGATGCCCTTCCCCTCTTCGTAGACGGCAGCGGCCGTTTCATCGCAGGAGGTTTCGATTCCCAAGATCTTCTTCAAATCTGACCTCAACTTCCCTCAGCGGACGACCTGCGAGGCAGGGACCAGGCGGATCCCCTCCCTCTCCAGACGGGGGAGAGAGTCCTTCAGCACCGCCGCGGTGAGGGGATAAGGATGGCCGACCCCGATGGCCGTTCCCCTTTTTCGGGCGACCTTGATCAACATCTTGAGTTGCCCCTCGATATAGTCCCGGTCTTGCCAATTGTCCAAGAAGATATCCCGGGCTCCGGCTCTGATTCCCATCTCCCGGGCCAGGGAGAGACCGATCGTGCCACTGGTGGTCAGGCTATCCACAAAGTATAGATTCCGCTTCTTGAGCTCGGAGAGGAGGATGCTCATTCCCCCTCGCTCCTCGGTCAGTCGCGAGCCCATGTGATTGTTGACGCCCATGGCCCCCGGGACACTCTTCAGGTCCCGGAGGAGGACCCTGCGCATCTCTTCGCCGCCCATGGAGCTGAAGATTGCCCCCTCCCCCGGGTTCTTCCCAGGATACTCTCGGGGCTCCAGGGGGAGGTGCAGCATCACCTCCCGGCCCTGTTCCCTGGCCTCCCTGGCGATTCTCTGTGAATAGGGCAGGGAAGGGAGTATGGCCAAGGTCAGGGGATAGCCGATCTCCAGGAAAGAATGATAGTCGTGACCGTTATATCCCAGATCGTCAATGATGATGGCCAGGCGGCAGCCCGGGGGAGGAGCAGGCGCCATTCTCTCCTGTGGCCTCTCCGGAGGGGGCAGAGGGGTCGGGGGCGGGATGGCCGCCTCTTCCCTCCCAGCCCTCTCCACCCCCGCGGGCCTCGGCGGAGGTTTCTCTGACCTTTGGATCTCCTGGAGCCACCAGATCATCCCTGCCAAGACCAGGGCTAGGATTAGGAGGAGTAAGAAGAGGGATCGGTTTCTTTTCAAGGGGTCGGTTGTCTCCTAAAGGAGGCGATGGGCCTTTAGGATCTCCATCGCCCTCCGGAGCTGCAGGTCCTTGTTCAGGTCCAGGTCCTTCTTTCCGACCATCTCCTCCGCTCCCATCCCCTCGTCCTCGGAGATCTTGGGCTCTGTCCCCTTCGTTTCCAGCTCCCTGTGCTTGAGAGGCTTGGCCCCCGCCTCCCCCTCGGCCTTGGGCTCTTCCACCAGGATATCCGGGGTGATGCCTTTACCCTGGATCATCTTTCCCAGTGGGGTGTAGTACTTGGCGGTAGTGAGGCGGAGCGCAGAGTGGTCTTCCAGCTCGATAATGGTCTGGACCGAGGCCTTGCCAAAGGAGGGCGATCCCAGGACGGCCGCCCTTTTCCAATCCTGGAGGGCGCCGGCCACGATCTCGGAGGCGCTCGCCGAACCGCCGTTGATCAAGACCACCATGGAGAAGCGAGACCCCTTCTTCTGACCCGAACGCGCCGCATATTCGCGCCGGTCCTCGCTGCGCCCCTGGGTGTAGACCACCAATTTCCCCTTTTCCAGGAACTGGTCGGCCACCTGAATGGCCTGGTCGAGAAGTCCGCCGGGGTTGTTCCGCAGATCGAGGATGAGTCCATTCATCTCATTGCCGGGCGCCCCCCCCAGGGCCTTCTGCAGATCTTCAGAGGTCCTTTCCTGGAAGGAGGCGATGCGTATATAGCGGATGCCGTCCTCCAGCTCTCTGGCCCGCACGCTCTTGACCTTGATGACCTCCCGGGCCAGGATGAAGTCCCGGGGCGTCTGGTCCTCGCCTCGCAGGATGCTGAGGGTAACCTTGGTCCCCCGGGGCCCCCGCATCTTGGAGACCGCGTCGTGCAGGGTCATATCTTTGGTGGGCTGGCCGTCGATCTTGATGACGCGATCTCCGGCGAGGATCCCGGCACGCTCAGCCGGGGTTCCCTCGATGGGGGCCACCACTGTCAGCTGATAGTCCTTGACCGTGATCTCGATCCCCAGGCCCTCAAAGCTCCCCCGGGTATCCACCTTCATCTCGCTATACTGCTCGGGGGTCAGATAGGAGCTGTAGGGGTCCAAGGTCTGCAGCATGCCCTTGATGGCCCCCCGGACCAGATCCTTCAGCTCCACCTTCTCCACATAATTGTTCTGGATCAGGAAGAGCACATTGTTGAAGACCTTGAGCTGGGGATAAGGTTCCTGGACGGCCACTGAGTTCGGCCCCGCGCCTCCACCCAAGAGGAAGAAGGAGAGGATCAGTGCCCCCAGTGCGAGTTTGACGATTCGGTTGCTCAATCCCTGCTTCATGCCCTAAGCCTCCCGAGCTGGCATTCCCTCATGGACTAGGGACCAGCCATTGTAAAGGATCCACTGGCCTTCCATTCTGTCGGATCTCGAAATGGAGACGCGGCCCCTCGGGGGAGCCAGTGTCCCCCACCCTTCCGATGACCTGACGAGGAGACACCTTATCCCCCACCTTCACCAATAATTCTGAGGTATGGGCATAGAGAGAGAAGAATCCCTGCCCATGGTCGATGATGGCCATCTTGCCATAGCCCCGGAACCAGTCCGCAAAGAGCACGATCCCTTCGAAGACCGCGGCGATCTCTTGGCCCAGGGGCGCCCCGATATCAATGCCCTTGTTGAGGGTAAAGGTATGATAGCGTGGGTGTTCTTGCCGACCAAAGGCGACCAGGAGTTCACCCTGCGCGGGCCATGCTAATTTACCCCTGGCCGCAGCGAAATGCAAGCCCTTCAGGTAGACCACATCCGCCCCTCGGGGAGTGGACGCCTGCAGGGCCTTCATCTTTCTCTGCAGTTGGCCGATCAGGACCTGGAGGGCCGCCGAGGATTGCTGCAATTCGGAGAGGCGCCGCAGACGATTCGCCTTGTCCTTCTTCACCTGGGCCAGCAGCCGCCTCTTTTCTGTCTCATCCTGGGCAATCTCTTCCTGCTTGGCCTTCAAGGCGCGCTGGCTGGAGTTTAGGTTCAACAGCTGACGCGCCACCCCCTCCTTCTTCTCCTTGTGGGCCTCAATCGCCAGCTTGAAGTTTTGGATCAGTTGGCGATCCTGATGGGCGATGGCCTGAAGGTAGCGAAGGTTCACGGCAGCCTGCTGGATGCTATTGGCAGAGAAGAGGAGGCCGGTAAGGTTCATCTTCCCTTGTTTGTAGATGGCCCGCAGGCGGCTCGCCAGAAGGGATTTCGCCTGGGTCAAATGGGCCTGGGAGGCCTCAATCTCTTTGTTCAATTGGCTCACTCGGCCCTGGGTATGCACGATGTCCCTTTGCAGTTTGGCGGCCTCCCGCTTCTTCTCCTCCAGTTGCTTCTTGATCTTGGTCAGATCGAGGCCGATCCTCTTCTCTTGCCGGGCATCCTCGTGTACCCTCTCTTTTTCGGTGGCGATCTTTCTCTTGATCTTTTGCAGGTTCTTGCGTCCCTGCTCCAACCGGTCCTCGATCGCCTCGTCCTGGGAGAGGGCGGAAGCGGTGGCCGGGTGCGAGAGGAACAAGAAGAGGAAGATGAGGAAGACGCGCCGAGGCCATACGATCTGGTTCATCTCAGGTCGCAAAGAACCTCCTGATGGAGAGCAGGCCCCCGCCTCCCCCGATGAGGCCGCCGGCAACCAGGGTGAGCAATTGATAGGGGGCCTTGAGAAACTGGAGCTTGATGAGACCTAAAGAGGCGGCGGAGGAGAGGTCGATCCGCCAGAGGATGATCCAGAAAGAGAGGAACAGAATGAGCAGGGAGAGGGTGGCGCCGATGAGCCCTTCCAGAATCCCCTGGAAGAGGAAGGGGATCCGAATGTAGGACCAGGAGGCCCCGACCAAGCGCATCACCTCGATTTCCTCCGCTCGGCTATAGATGGTGAGACGGATGGTGTTGGAGACGATGAGGATGGAGGCCAGGAGCAAGAGGGCCCCCAGGCCGATACCTGCCAGCCTCAGTAATCGAATAATCAGTGAAAGCTGCTCGACCCACTCCTGGCCGTAGAGGACATCTTCCACCCCGTCCAACTTCTTGAGCGTCTGGGCCAATTGCTGCAGCATCTGGGGGCTCTGGTAGGCCTCGTTCACCCGAACCTGGAAAGAGGCGGGCAGAGGATTGTAGCCCAACCCCTCCAGCAGGCCTTCCTGGCCCCGCAGATCCCGCTTGAAATCGGCCAGGGCCTGCTCCTTGTTGATATAGGAGGAAGACTTGATTGCCTTCTCCGAGGAGATCCCCTTCTTCAAAGAGGCGATCTGGGTGGAAGAGAGGCCATCCTTCAAGAAGACCGTCATCTGCACCCCTTCTTTCCATTGGGAGACGACGGTGCTCAGGTTGGAGGAGATGAGCAGGAAGACCCCCATGATGAGGAAGGAGGCCGCGATGGTCCCGATCGAGGCGAGACCTCCCCAGCCGCTTCGCTTCAAGCTGCGGAGGGCCTCCCTCAAAGCGTATTTAAAAAGGGCGAGAGACACCTCTCTCCTCCACAATCCGCCCCTTGTGCAGGCTGATCTGGTGATCTCCCATGCGGCCCAGTTCCGGATCGTTGGTGGCGATCAGGATAGTGGTCCCCCGCAGGTTGATCTCTTTAAGAAGTCCCAAGACCTCCCGGGTCAGTTCCGGGTCGAGATCGCCGGTCGGCTCATCGGCCAGCAGGATAAAGGGATCGTGAATCAAGGCCCTTGCAATGGCCACCCGTTGTTGTTCTCCCCCAGAGAGCTGGTAGGGGATGAGGTGGGCCTTGGAGGCCAGGTTCACCAGGGCCAGGGCCTGCCCCACCCTCCTTTTCTCCTCGGCCCTGGAATGGCCCAGGATGCGGCAGACGAAGGCCAGGTTCTCATAGACCGACCGATCCTTGAGCAGCTTGAAGTCCTGAAAGATGATGCCCATGGACCTGCGAAGCAGGGGCAGGGAGACCTCGTGCAGCCGGACTACATTCTTCCCGTTCACCAGGATCTGCCCTTCCGTGGGCACCTCGTCCCCATAGAGCAGACGGAGCAAGGTGGTTTTG
Organism: bacterium; assembly: GCA_043800755.1. GTDB lineage: Bacteria > Methylomirabilota > Methylomirabilia > CAVQYV01 > CAVQYV01 > JAZDMQ01. Next base: position 20,698 of record JAZDMQ010000016.1, read on the forward strand.
CCCGCCCCGCTGGGTCCGGTGAGGTAGACGAGCTTCCCTTTGGGAATGTGGAGGTTGATGTCGATGAGGGCCGTGACATTCCCATTGTAAGTCTTGCTCACATGAAACATCTGGATCATGTCTTAGAGGCAACCTTGGGGAAGGATTTCTTTCGGAGGAGGATGTCCCTGGCGGCTTGCACGATGGCCTCGGTGGTGAGCCCAAAACGCTCCAGAAGCTGAGCCGGCCTTCCCGAGATGCCGAAGCAGTCCCGAATCCCGATGCGGACGAGAGGCACCGGTTCCCTTTCCATTAGGAACTCGGCCACGGCCGAGCCCAGTCCCCCAATGATGGAATGCTCCTCCGCGGTAACGATCACCCCCGTCTGGCGCGCAGCGGCCAGGATCTCTTCTTCATCCAGGGGCTTGATGGTGGAGCAATTGACGACCCGCGCCCCCACGCCCTCCTTCCGCAAGATCTCGGAGGCCTCCAGGGATCGGGAGACCATCAGGCCCGCGCTGATGATGGTCAGGTCATCTCCCTCGCAGAGGCGTGGCGCCTTGCCGATTTGGAAGGCACAGGAGTCGGTGAAGCAGACAGGAAACTTCTCCCGGGAGAGCCGGATAAAGACCGGCCCGGAAAAGGAGGCGGCGAACTCTACCGCCCTGGCGGTCTCGTAAGCGTCTGCCGGGACGATGACCGTCATGTGGGGTAAGATGCGCATGAGGGCGATGTCTTCGATAGAGATGTGAGATCCCCCATCCTCCCCCACGGTAAGTCCCCCATGGCTGGCGACGAGCTTGACATTCATGCGAGGGTAGCAGACGGATTGGCGGATCTGCTCCCAAGCCCTTCCGGTCTCGAAGATGGCGAAACTGCTGGCGAAGGGAATCTTGCCGGAGGCGGCCAGGCCAGCGGCCGTGCCCACCATGTTTGCCTCCGCCACGCCACAATTGAAAAAACGATCGGGGAACTCCTGGGCGAAGAGGAGGGTGCGGGTGGAGGCGGACAGGTCCGCGTCCAACACCACGATATCGGGATTGGACCGGCCCAACTTCACCAGGGTTTCCCCATAGGCATCTCTGGTTGAAAGAAGGTCGTTCAGGTCCATCTCCATCTCGGTTTCAGGGGTTGAGGCCAACAGAGCACGCTACGGTAAATCCGCAAATGTCGAGCTTTTCAAGCCGCTAAGCGCCCAACTCTTTCAGGGCCCTTTGCAGCTCCTCCGGGGTGGGGGCGATGCCGTGATACTTTACCTGGTTTTCCATAAAGGAGACCCCCTTCCCCTTGATGGTGTGGGCGATGATCAGGCTGGGTCGGCCCTTCACCCCTTGACATCGATCCAGCGCCGGGAGGAGCTGGGAGAAATCGTGTCCATCCACCTCCATGACCTCCCATCCAAAACTCCTCCATTTATCCGCCACCGGGGCGATGGACATCACCTCCAGTACCCGCCCGTCGATCTGCAGCTTGTTGAAGTCCAAGATCGCGCACAGGTTGTCGAGCTTATAGTGGGAGGCTGCCATGGCCGCTTCCCAGTTTTGTCCTTCCTGGATCTCCCCATCCCCCAAAAGCACATAGATCCGGACCTCCCGCTGATCCAGACGGGCTGCCAGGGCCATGCCATTGGCAACGGATAGGCCTTGCCCCAGGGAGCCGGTCGAGAAGTCAATGCCGGGGAGGGTCCTCATATCAGGGTGCCCCTGCAGTCGGCTGTCAATCTGGCGCAGGGTCATGAGCTCTTTCTCGGGAAGATAGCCGGCCATGGCCATTGCGGCGTACAGGGCGGGCACCGCATGGCCTTTGGAGAGGACGAACCGATCCCGATCCCTCCAGGTGGGATCTTGCGGGCGGTGCCGCATCTGGCAGAAGTAGAGGGCAGTCACGATGTCCGCCGCCGAAAGGGAACCCCCGGTATGCCCGGAGCTGGCCGCGGTGAGCATCTTCAGGATATGAATGCGAATCTGACGGGCCTTCTCTTGCAGGCCCTCGATTCGGGAGTCAAACTCCGCCAAATCATCTCCTCTTTCCGATTCAAAGTTAGCTTATTATATTATACGGTCTTTCGGCCCAATTCGCAATAGAAAACCAGGCGGCCAAATACTCAGTAAACAGGCCTGGGTGGCGTTCTCTCCACTCTCGGGTAGAAGCGAAGGATACTTAATCCGCGAGAAAGGTTATCCACCCAGGCCTGATGCAATGTAGGGAGCCCGGGGAATGGAAGACTTGAAGCTGGTAAACAACATCAAGCTGCACGTCCCTCCCTCCCCTTCTTGCATATCCGGCAGCCCTGCTTGAAGCAGGAGTCGGCAGTGGATTAGCCACAGCCACAAGAGGCCCAAGAGAATAGAGAGGGCCGCAGGTTCTTATGTTGAGGCGGGGACGGGTGCTTCTTCGACCCGTGGGGGCGGCGCGCCGAGAAAAACCCTGAGGGCCTCTACCAGCAATAGAACCGCCAGTGTCACCAACACGATTGCCACCCATGGAACGGGGTCAGGCGTAAGTCCTTTGAAGACCCAGCTTGGCGTGAAGAACCCATTCCTGACGAATCGTAGCAGAGCCCACGCGCTCATAATATACATCCACAGAGCTGGCAATCCAGTCACCACGAAGACCCAGCGAGCGTTATACTTTCGATAGAGCCATACCGTCACGCCAAGCAAGGTCAACGCCGCCAGCAATTGATTGCTCGCGCCAAACAAGGACCAGAAGACCCTCCAGGCAGGAATCGGGTTGCCGGCCGCATCGGTCGTTTTTTGCATCACGAAGTAGAGGGGAACGCCAGCGGTCAAGGCGGTGGCAAACCACCTCCCGAACTTTCCGTGCCAGCCGGTGAGCTCTTGGATGATATACCGTCCCAGGCGCGTGCAAACATCGAGGGTATCGTAGACAAAGGTGGTAAAAGCCAATAGCCCGAACGAAATGCCAAAAGCTGCCGGGATGCGGATCACCTCGAGGAAGCTTCCAATGCCCTGTGCGTAAATCAGGTTAGGCTTTCCGCTGAGAGCTGCTGCCGTCTCTTTTGAGAGCACCATCACGCAGCAAAGCGAGATCACCGCCACCATCCCTTCCATCAACATGGCACCGTAGCCAATCACCTTTGCGTCCGGCTCGCTCCGTAATTGCTTGGAGGTAGTGCCGGTAGCGATAATCGCATGAAAACCTGAGCAAGCGCCGCAGGCAACGGTGATGAATAGTATGGGAAACAGGGGAAACGGGTCCCCTTTGGGCGAATGCCAGATCCATCCGGTAAATTGAGGGTAAAGAATCGCCTTACCGCCGAACAGTATTCCCAGCATGCCACCTGCTAATGCCGCATAGAGGAAATACCCCCCCAGGTGGCCGCGCGGCTGGAGGAGTATCCACATCGGCATTAAGGAAGCGACGAAGCAGTAGAGCAGGAGAAGGGCGTCCCAGACCTTCTGCGCCTCCATATCGGAAATGCCAAGAAGGGAGGCGAGATCAAAAGGGATATACTGGCCGACCCAAATCGCTACCCCCACCAAAGGCAAGAAGATGATGGTTGCCCACTTCAGCGACAGTTTGGCGTAACGCATCAGCAGGCCCATGATCACTGGTAACGCCAGATAGAGAAGGGAGGAGGAAGCAATGCCACCGCCGCTGACTTTCGTGCCGCTCTCCAGAGTCTGCCTACCTACGAAGGAACCCGCTACAATGTCAGTAAAGGCAACAATGACATAGACGAGCGCGATCCAGACGAAAGTGAGAAAGAGCACATAGGAGCGGGGGGTCATGTACTCTCGTACCACCTCGGCGATGGATCGAGCCTTGTGACGAATCGAAGCGACCAGTGCGGTCATATCATGGACCGCGCCGATGAAGATACAGCCCACCAGGATCCAGAGTAGAGCCGGAACCCAGCCAAACATCACGCCGGCCAATATGGGGCCCACAATGGGGCCAGCAGCGGCTATAGCGGAAAAATGCTGACCCAAAAGGAACTTGGGACTGATCGGTACATAGTCTACATCGTCATTCATCACGACGGCAGGCGTTTTGGCATTAGGATCCAGCCTCAAGAGCCGACTCAATGCGCCACCGTAAAAACGGAAGGCCAGCAAGAATAATACCGCAGCCAGTAGCACCACCATCACTAGGCTCATAAGCAATAGCCCCCTTTCTTTCTGTCCCTGTGTTCAGAAAAAAGTCAATCCAGTAAATCCTTCCGAGGCCTGAATTAACTTTCTCCAGGACCAGCGGCGAAAACGGCCGTTTTATTCCCTCAGTATTCCTCCTCGGAAATTGAATTGCGGCAAGACCATATCAGAAAATCATCCAGAGGACAACCGAAGAATACCACCCCAAGAACAGCGATAGAACTCCTCATGGGTCCCCTGAGAGACCGGGAGGCTCTTTTAAGAGTCCCAACGTCCCTGGGCTCTGTTCGCAAGAGGTTGGGATGACTTTGGTTAGGTCCTCAGATGAACCTCCCCGTCTGTT
>JAZDMQ010000040.1:0-2372 GCA_043800755.1 bacterium
CACCCCCTGGGCTCCTTCGTAATCCTCCACGGTTTAGGGGGGAGGGCCGCCTCGATCGTGACCGCCCGGTTGGCGGGCTTCAATATGGCCCTCTACCTCCCCCTGGCCATCTTCCTCGATATGATCCAGGTTCCGATCTTCTTCTCCCTCTATGCGGCGACCGACCGAACCATCCTCTCCCCCCAGGTGGTGGGAGAGCGGCTGCAGCGGCGAAAGGAGAGATGGGCCAACTCGCGCATCCTGAAGCGTTTCCTCCCCTGGGGGCAACTGGGGGTAGTGATCATGGCGCTCTTGCCCATCAAGGGGGGAGGGATGTGGAGCGGGGTCCTCCTGGCCCATCTGCTGAAGGTGGAGCGTGGCCGATCCTACCTGCTGCTCTTTGCCGGGAGCCTCTTAGGGGCGGCCCTGCTCATGGGATTGTCCGACCTGATCCGCGAGGCCTGGATCTGGTATCATCACGGGGGGGCCGCCGGCCAATAGGCCCTTTCGTTTTGCCCTTCCGTTTTGTCTTGATCTCCTCGGCCCATTGTGTTATCTAATACGAAAATAATCTCTGCAGGTCCACTTAGGCCAAGAGGGAACCCTGTCGAAGTCAGGGACGGACCCGCCGCTGTAGCCGGGGACGAAATCCGCAGAGGCCACCGTCTGAGCCAGACGGGAAGGCGCGGAGAGTAGAAAGATCCGGGAGTCAGAAAACCTGCCTGCAGAAAAGGACCGTGCGCAATCTCGAGGCTGGATTGCCAACCTTGGTCAGCGGATAAGAAGGGAATCCTCAGGACCTATGGGCCTGAGGATTTTTGTTTTTTTGGAATGGTCTCTATTTTGGGCACAGGGGAAGGGAAGAGGGAGAAGAGCCCTCGCCGCCCCGCGACTGTATTCGGGACGAAATCCGCGGATTAAGCCACTGATCCCCTTGGGCGGGATTGGGAAGGCGCGGAGAGTAGGGAGAACGAGAGCCAGTAAACCTGTCCTGTGCCCCGGGCCTTCTAAATCCCCGAGGGGGGAGGAGGAATGAGATGAGAAGATGGTGGGCGGGTTTGTTCGGGGTATGGCTCCTGGTTGTGCCTTCCGGGCTCTGGGCAGAGGAGTTGGAGGAGGTGGAAGAGCTGCAGGAGGTGGTGGTGACCGCGACCCGATTGGAGGAGCCCCTCAGGGAGGTTGCCAGTTCGGTCACGGTGATCTCCCAAGAAGAGGTGGAGAGGAGACAGCAGCGCTCGGTGGCGGAGATCATCCGGGCAGTGCCAGGCCTGGATGTGGTGCAGGGGGGCGGGCCGGGGAGGCTGGCATCGGTGTCCATTCGTGGAGCGGGAGACGGCCATACGCTGGTCATGATGGATGGAATCGAATTGAACGATCCCATCTCCCCCACCCGTTCTTACGACTTTGCCTACCTGAGCGCCGACAATATCGAGCGGATCGAAGTGGTTCGGGGCCCGCAGAGCACCCTCTACGGCTCGGATGCGGCCGGAGGGGTGATCAACATCATCACCAAAAAAGGGGAGGGAAGCCTCAAGGCCTCCCTTTCCACCGAAGCGGGGACCTATCAGACCTATTTGACTAAGGCGGCCGTCAGCGGCTCATCCCAGGATTTCCATTATTCCCTGGGGGCCTCTCATCTCTCCTCGGAGGGGATCTCCGCCGCCAAGGCGAAGGGCTTTACCCTCGACGGAGAGAGTTATCGAAACCGGGAGAAGGATGGGTATCGAAATAGCTCGGCCTCGGGAAGGTTGGGCTGGACGCCGATCTCCAACCTGGATCTTGACCTTTTCCTCCGCTACCTGGACGCCCAGGCCGACCTGGATAATTTCGGCGGAAAGGGGGGAGATGACCCCAACGCGAATCAGGATTCCAAGCAACTCTTCTCCCGGGGACAGGCCCGCCTTACCTTATTTGACGGACTCTGGGAGCAGAGGCTGGGGGTCTCCCTCTCCAATCAGGAGCGGGACTATCGCAATGATCCGGATGCCGATCATCTGACCGAAAAGGAGACGGCCTCCTACGATGGCCGCCTCCTCAAACTCGACTGGCAGCACAACCTCTACTTGCACAAAACCAACACCGCTACCTTTGGGCTGGAATACGAGGTCGAGAAGGGGAGGAGCGACTATCGCTCCGAGGCCTTTGGCTTCGTCTTTGAGAGCGCCCTGGAGCAGAGAAAGGCGAGGACCAGAAGCGCCTACCTTCAGGATGAGGTGAGGCTCGGGGGCTGGTTCTTCGCCACCGCAGGCCTACGGCTCGATGAGCACAGCCGCTTCGGCACCCAGACGACCTGGCGCCTGGCCCCTGCCTTCCTCATCAAGCCGAGCGGGACCAAGATCAAAGGGAGCTACGGGACGGGGTTCAAGGCCCCCACTCTGTATCAGCTCTATTCT
>JAZDMQ010000057.1:0-26205 GCA_043800755.1 bacterium
TCCACTCCTGGTTCAATCGGTTCCGCAAGCTCCTGGTGCGGTATGAGAAACTGGCCGAAAGCTATGAGGCGCTGGTTCATTTGGCCGCTGCTATCATCTGTTGGAGGAAGGTAGCACCTATTTACGGATAAGTCCTTAATCTATCCATCCCAAGGCCGAAGAGCAGGTAAGGAAAGGAAGGTCAGAGCAGGCTCAGGAGAGAATCCGCAGGAACTCTTGCAGTTGGGAGAAATCGCGGAGGAGATGGGTTGGCCGGTGCCGCCGCAGCTCCTCCAAGGACTTGGTGCCCGTCGCCACGGCAATGGTCAAGGCCCCGGCCCTCTTGCCCGCCTTGATGTCCAGGGGGGTGTCCCCGATGACGAAGGAAAGGTGCTGATTGGGGCCTCCTCCCACCAGGCCCTTTCCCCTTTCGATGGCCAGGGCCACGATGCGCGGGCGGTCTTCCGAATCGCTCCCATAAGCTCCAAAGCGGAAACAGGTGGAGAGGCCCGCCCGCCCGAGCTTGATACGGGCGCCCGGCTCCAGGTTTCCGGTGGCGATTCCCAGCAACACATCCCTCCGCCCCGACAAATGCCGCAGGAGCTCGACCACGCCGGGGAGGACCCGGAAATTGGGGGAGGTCTGCACCTCCTCCTTTAGGAATCCAAGGTAGGCCCGAGCCATCTCCTTTAACTCCTCCTCGGTGCAATCCCGCCGGTGAAAATGAAGGAAGAGGTTCCTAAGGATGGCAGGATCCGTCATGCCGGAGAAATCCCGCCCCTCCGTCGCCCCAGGAACGCCGTAAAGGAAGGAGAAGGTGCGGTCCATCGCCCGATTCCCCGCCCCTCCCGAGAGGAGAAGGGTGCCATCGATGTCGAAGAGGAGGAGATTCATGTCCACCTCACGGAGGCCTTCCTCGCCCGGCTGGTGGGACTCATGCGGCCATTACCGCCTCTATGGCGTTCAGGGCCTCACGGATATCCGGGAATGAGACATCCAAATGGGTAACACACCGGATAAGGTTCCGGGTGGTAGGATGCACCAGCACCCCGCGGTGCCTCAAGAGGGCAGCGATCTCCTGGGCGGTCTGTCCAGTGCGGGAGACATCGAAGTAGAGGATGTTGGTCTCCACCTCCGCCGGATTGATGATCACCCTGGGGATCCGGGATAGTCCCTGGGCCAGCTGCTTGGCCTTATTATGGTCCTCCTCCAGTCTTTGAAGGTGGTGGTCAAGGGCGTAGAGGCCCGCCGCGGCCAAAACCCCTGCCTGTCGGGTTCCCCCGCCGACCATCTTGCGAAAGCGATGGGCCCGCTTGATGAATTCCTGCGAGCCCACGACCAAAGACCCGATCGGGCAGCCCAGTCCTTTGGAGAGGCAGACGGAGACCGAATCGAAGGGGGTGGCGTATTCGGCAGGACTCGTCTTGGAGGCGACGCAGGCATTCCACAGGCGCGCCCCGTCCATGTGCATCCGCAGACCTTTGTCCGAGGCCAGATCGGCCACCTCGCGGATCTTTGTCAAGGGGAAGACCGTGCCGCCCCCCCGGTTATGGGTGTTTTCGATGACCACCAGGCGGCTCACCGGAAAATGGACATCCTCCACCCGGATGGCTGCCTCGACCTGAGCGGCATCGAAGACGCCCCGGTTCCCGGGGATGGCGAAGAACTGTACCCCGGAGAGCATGGCGCCGGCGCCCCCCTCGAAGTTCATGGCGTGGGAGCTGGCCTCGATGATCACCTCGTCTCCGGGCTGGGTGTGGGCCTTGATGGCTAACTGGTTTCCCATGGTTCCCGACACCAGAAAGAGGGCGGCTTGTTTACCCAGGAGCCTGGCAGTTTTCTCCTGCAGGGCATTGACGGTGGGATCCTCCCCAAAGACATCATCCCCCACCTCCGCCTCCAGCATAGCTTGGCGCATCTCTTGTGTGGGTTTGGTTACGGTATCGCTGCGCAGGTCAATGGTCCTTCCCATGGCGTCTCACCCTTTCCAATCCGAGTCGATCCCAAGGCACCCTTTTGTATATCTCCCTCCCGATCTCCCCTCCTGATTACTCCATCCCCCTTCGTTTGTCAAGACTGGTACAGGTGGCGGGGGAGGAGGGCGGCCCCTGCTGCGAAATACCCTTGCAGGAGGTGGCGGTTTCGGGTATGATCAAGAAGGATTAGGAACACCGCATGTCCAGCTGACCGACACCGTGGGCCCCCACTTCCGGCGATTATGAGCAGATCAGGCTCGGAAAGTCAATTTCCTGCTCAAAGATGGATAAGGGAAAAGGGGCCTGGTGGGGGGGTGCCTTTCCTGGAGGAGGATAAAGAATGCTGATCCAGCTGGAGAAAATCCTCTTTCCCACCGACTTTTCCGAGGCCTCGGAGAACGCAAAGAGGTACGCCATCTCCTTTGCCAAGGCGTTCGGAGCGCGGCTTTATCTGCTTTCAGTGGACCAGCGCATTGATATGGCCTTCCTCGATCCCCTCATCATCTATGACCTGAATGCGAATCGGGAATCTGTGCAGCAAGAGAACCTGGAGCGTCTGAGGGCGGAGATTGCCCAGCAGGGCATCGAGGTGGTGACCGAGACCCGTCGTGGCTCACCCTTCTTGGAGATTATCTCTTATGCCCAGGAGAAGGAGATCGATCTCATCATCATGGGGACCCACGGCTGGTCCGGTTTGGACCATGTGCTTATGGGGAGCACGGCGGAGGTGGTGGTGCGAAAGGCCCCCTGTCCAGTGCTTACCGTGCGTCCCGCCGTCCACGACTTCATCCGGGCCTGAGGAGGCTATCCGTAAGGATCACCCAGGTTAAGGCCCAGGTGCTCTGCGCTCCCTTGTGGGAGAATGCCTGACTCGCCTTGCCCCTTCTGCCTTGGTCAGCATCATTGAAGAGATCCTGGTGCAGCCGATGGTGTTGACCTGCGATGGCCGAGTGGAAATCCCCCAAGGGCCCGGTCTGGGCATCGAGTTGGACCCAAAGGCGCTCGATAAGTACTCTGTTCGCTGACCACCCTCCTTCATGATCTGACCAAAACCGAATCTGGAATCTGGTTCGCCTTTTGCCTTGACAGGCAGCGTTGCCGCTGGGCAGTATTCTCAAGGGAGTTAGCTCCACCAGAAAGGAAGGAGAAGACCTATGGGTAAACCTCTTTGGGTTTCCGTCTTCCTGCTGCTCCTCCTGTCCCAGGGAGGGGTCTGGGCTTCCGACCTCTCAGAGTACCATTATGCCGCCGCGACGATCAAGTGGCAAGCAGGGGATCTCCAGGGTTGCCTTGCCGACCTGTGGGTCGCCGCCTCGGAGGACCCGAACAACCCAGATATTCAACTCCTCCTGGGCAGGGTCCTTCTCCAGACGAAAGAGGTGAACGGGGCGCTGGCTGCCCTGCAGAAGGCAGTAGATCTGGACCCGCAAGGGGCCGAGGCCCCTTTCTACCTGGCCCTGGCCTGTTCGGGCTCCGGAGATCTGCAACGAGCCCTCCTCTATTTTGAGAAGGCCCGCACCCTGGACCCCTCCCTGACCCAGGCCTGCCTTTATCGGGAAGGGATTGCCCTCCTCCAGCTCAATTCCCGTTCCGTGGCCAGAGAGAAGTTCGAAGAAGCGAGAAGGATTGATCCGGAGAGCGTTTATGGTCGTTCGGCCCAGGATTATCTGCGCCTGCTGCAGGTAAAATGCCTCAATCTTTCTGCCACCGCCGGGATCGAGTGGGACAGCAATGTGATCCTCAAGCCGGAGGAAGGAACCTACCACTATCATCTGCCGAAGAAGTCAGACTGGTCCGTCCCGATCCTATTGGCCGCGGAATATCGACCCTGGACCGGAAGCAAAGGAGTCGTGGGCCTTCGTTATAACTTTTATCAGAACCTACACTTTCGCCTTCACGACTACGATGTGACTAACAATGCCGGCGAGGTCTTTGCCGCATATAATTGGGGCCCCCTGAGTATCAGGCCCCATTATCGTTACGAATACACCCATTTGCACTGGAACCCCTTCTCCCAAGTGCACGAGGGAGGTCTCGATCTCTACATCCCTGAGACCGCATCCCTCTCCCTCCAGCCCTTTTATCGTTATCAATACCGGGATTTCCTTTATCCCATCAATCCCGAGAATGACAGAGATGGAAGCTTCCATCAGGCAGGAGCGTTCCAATACCTCTATTTCTCGGAGGGTAAGAGCTACTTTCGCCTTGGTGGTCTCTACGAAAGAGACTTCCCCGAGGGGAAAAATTATGACGAGGTGGGAGGGAAGGCCATGGCAGGCTTCCGCCTCCATCTCCCCTTATCCATGACCTTCAATGCAGAAGGGGAGTATGGGCGCCTCTTCTTTCGCCAATTGAACACTCTGTTCCACCGGCACCGGACCGATACCCTTTACTCCTATTATCTGCAGCTGAGAAAGGATTTCCTGTGGGGGCTGAGTGCATCCGTCCGTTTCACCCATTTGATTAATGATTCGACGATCAAGGATTTCGAATACCATCGCACCATATCCTCTCTGTTTCTTTCCTGGAATTTTTGAGCCGAGATCTCGGAGGAGGAACTTCCATGAAAGCTGATAAGGATCTCTCCCACAAGCTCTTCCAAGCCACCTTCTCCGTAGGGGTTGCCCTGATCCTCCTCCTTTCTCTCGTCCTTGGCGCGAGTGCGGGCCAGGTGGGGAAGGTGATCGCCCTGCAGGGAAAGGTGGAGCTTAAGAGAGAGAAGGAGGCGGACTTCCATCAGGCCCGGATCTCAGAAGATGTCTATGAGAGGGACCTGGTCAAGACCGGGCCGGGCTCCAAGGTGAAGATCTTTTTGGGAGACGACAGCCTCCTTTTTCTGGCCGAGAATTCTCAGATACAAGTCAAGGAGTTCGCCTATAAGCCCGCTCAGAGATTTCGCCGGGCCCTGGTGAAGGCCTTTGGCGGAAAGATGCGATTTCTGGTTTCCAAATTGATGAGTCCGCAGAACTCGCGGTTCGAGGTGGAGACGACGACTGCGGTGATGGGGATTAGAGGAACCGATGGAATTGCCGTGATGAAGAGTCCCACCCAGGCCATCTGCCTCACCGGAGAGATCTATGTGCACGGCCTGGGATTGACCAAGGAGGTCCTCCTGACGCCTAACCTGATGACCATGGTAGAGGCGGGTAAGGACCCGATTCCTCCCTACCGCGTGGCAACGGAGTATTTGCAGCAGCTGCTGGGGGAATTCCGGATTCGACCCTCCCTCAGTGGCGGAGCAGAAGGGGGTCCTCCCTCGGGGGGACCTTCGGTTTCTGGCGGAGGGCCGGGAGGGGGAGGGGGGGGCGGAGTGATGACCGGAACCGTCGAAGCCTGGAGCATTACCGTTTCCCCAGGTGGCCGCTTTCCCGGGGGGTCAGGTGGTATGACGGAGACCCCCCAAGCATGGCCTATTGGTATTGGGGGGCCAGGATTCATGACCGATACGCCCGGAGCCTGGGGCCCTCCATTGCTTTTGGAGCCCCCGGCAGGGATGGAGCCGCCTCCAGCCCAGCATCACCCCCACACTCACCCGGGTGGCCCTATCAATCCGCCCGAGGGGCCGCCTTACGAATGACGCTTGCCGTGAGCGTTTCCGAGAGGTCGTGGCGTTATCGGTATATGTAGGACCCCTGGAACCAGGGATCGTTTGCCCTAATTTTTGAAAGCCCCCGTGCCCTTTCCTTCGAGGGGTGAGGAGTTGTTGAAGTCGCCATTCGGCGTCTTGTTCATCATTCCCTGCTCCAGGTCTGGCCAATTCACCAAAGGATGGCGTTGGTCCCCCACATGGAGCCAAACCTGCCGCTTTCCCTCGCGAGATTCGAGGGAGACGATGGCACCTGGATAGAGATCGAAGGGGTTCATGGTGGGTTTACCTCGATTTCTGTAAAAGTCAGGCCGCTCTCACTGCTGCTTGAGCAAGAAACATACCAGGAGACCCACCAAGAATCTCCTCCCTTCCAAGCCGCTATTGAGGCTGCTAAGCGAGATGCTTGGCCTTCATGGGGGTGCTCCAGCCGGGGCAAAACCTGCCAATCTGTCGGGCCTGGCGGCATTTTCCTCCCCCCCATCCTTAGATTGAGCAATCCGGGAGGGGAGAGATGATCCGGCATCAGGCGCTGAGGACGGAGGAGAGTCCTCCCTACCGCGGCCCCAGGATTGTGCTCTCGTTTAGGCCCCGATAGGGATAGATCGGCTCACTGGGGGCCATTCTGAGCCCGGATGAGCAAGCCGAGGCCAGCAGATAGAGCAGGGCCAAGCCTGTCCAAAGAGATCTCTTCCAAAAATGTCCAGATGTCATGGTCCCTCCTTTCCTTTTACTGATGCCGCCTGATCGAGATCGACTCCGCCCTAGTCCTGTCGTTGACGAAATCGGCGATTCGCCGCTGGGAGGCGGAGAGGGGATATCGCTCGAGCTCTTCCGTCCGGACCCATTGGAGGTCTGCCCGGGATGCCCTTCCCGGTTTGCGACAGCGACCGTGAAAGACCTGGATCCCCTCCCGGAAATGGGTATAGGCGTGGAGGAAGGAAAGGATCTCCTCCTCCAGCTCGACCGATAGGCCACATTCTTCGGCGAGCCTCTGGGAGAGCAGGGGGCGGGCCGGAGCGGTCCCCTCGAGATGCCAGCCGGGGAACTCCCAAAGCCCGCCTAAAAGGCCTGGAGAAGGTCGGCGGCAGAGAAGGACCCTTCCCTCCCACCAGATGACAGCTACCGCTTTCTCCCGGTGCGGGAGGGGTAAAGCCCTCCGGGGCTGGGGAATCCGGTCTTGGGCGTTGAGGTGGAAGGCCTGGCAAAACGAGGGCAGGGGGCACCCGGGGCAAGAGGGGGCCTTTGGGGTGCAGACCAGGGCCCCAATGTCCATGAGGCCCTGATTGAGAGGGCCGGCTTGCCTTTCCGGAAGGATGCCTTCGGACAGTTGCCAGAGCAGGCGGCTCACTCGAGCCTGCCGGGGATCCTCCTGCACCGCATAGATGCGGCAGAGCAGCCTTTGCACATTGCCATCCAAGATGGGGGCCTGCTGATTGAAGGCTATGCTGAGGATTGCCCCGGCCGTGCTCCTGCCGATTCCGGGAAGGGAGAGGAGATCCCCCATCTGATCCGGGACCAAGCCCTTGTGCCTCTCCATGATCAATCGGGCTGACTGGTGCAAATGGCGAGCCCGTGCGTAATAGCCCATACCCTCCCATTGCTTAAGGACTTCTTGCAGGTCTGCCTCGGCCAGATGCGTCACAGAGGGAAAGGCCTGGAGAAACCGTTCGTAATAGCGGATCGCTGAGGCGACCTGAGTCTGTTGCAGCATCACCTCCGAAACCCAGATTCGGTAAGGGTCTCGCACGTTACGCCAAGGCAGCCTTCGGCCATTTGTTCGATACCAAGAAAGCACCTTGCGGGCAAATAAGCGCTTGGACTCAGTAGAATCAAGACCAGGCGTCAAGGCGGGCCCCCTTTCCCCTATGAAGTCCTGGCAGGTAAAATGGATCAGTCGAGCAGGGCCTGGCCATCCCTTATCGCTTAGGAGTAACACAGCCTTCTGTCCGCGACAAGGGGTTTTTGAGATTTTCCCCGAGGCCTCGCTCCCCAAAATTGTCTTGACAGGGGCGAAGTCGAATGATAGTTAGCCGGCCGTGCCTCCCGGTTGCTTGGGGAGGCGGGATGCGAGGTGAGGTAAGATTTCTGAGGCGCAGGGGGGAGGAAGGGCATGGCCGTTTCCGTCCTTATCGCCTCTTCCTTCCATAAGCTGACCGGCGGTCGGGGAAGGGTGGAAGTAGAGGGAAAGGACATGGCGGAGTTGATTGAAGCCCTGGAGTCTCGGTTTCCGGGGATGAGGGCTTCCCTCCTCAACGAACGGGGACAGGTCTTCCGCCACCTCAACATCTACCTGAACGAGACGGATATCGAGGCCCTGGATGGACTCGCCACCTCTCTTCGCCCGGGGGATCAGGTGGCAATCGTCCCCGCCATCGCAGGGGGCAGCTGAGGATGAAGCCGATGGAGAATAATGGGAAAAAGGAAAGGGAAGCCGAGGAGGAGGGGGTGAGCCAAGCGCAGCCGGTGCGCTTGACCTCCTTCTCCCATGGGGCGGGGTGAGCTTGTAAGGTCAATCCCTCCGACCTGGCGCAGGTCTTGCGCCTCATCCCCTCCGCTTGCGATGCAAGGCTCCTGGTGGGCCCGAACACCCTGGACGACGCTGCAGTCTACCTGTTGCGCGAAGGTCTGGCCTTGGTCCAGACCGTCGATTTCTTTACCCCGGTGGTGGACGATCCCTATTCATTTGGGACCATCGCCGTCGCCAATGCGTTGAGCGATGTCTATGCGATGGGGGGAACGCCCCTGACGGCGCTCAATATCGTGGCTTTCCCTTCCCGCCAGCTCCCCTTGGAGATCCTGGTGGAGATCCTGAAAGGCGGGGCGGCCAAGGCAGAGGAGGCCGGGGTTTGCATCGTAGGGGGACACACCATCGACGATCCTGAGCCCAAGTATGGCCTGGCGGTGACCGGCTTGGTCGATCCTCAGCGAGTGGTGACCAACAGTGGGGCAAAGGCGGGATGCCTTTTAGTCCTGACCAAGCCGCTGGGCATAGGGATTATCACCACCGCAATCAAGAGGAGACTGGCCTCCGCGCAACTGATCGCTGAGGTGACCAGGGTGATGGCCGCCTTGAATAGGGGGGCTGCAGAGGCCATGTTGGAGGTAGGGGTGGATGCCTGCACCGATGTCACCGGCTTCGGGCTTTTGGGGCACCTCTGGGAGTTGACGCGCGCCAGCGGCGTCGGAGCCAGGGTGTATTTGAATAAGGTTCCGGTGATGGGAGAGGCTTGGGGGTTGGTCCGGGAGGGGGTTGTCCCCGGCGGCACCCGGGCGAACCATCAATTCCTGCAGGAAGGAGTGATTTGGGAGGATATCTCCCCGGAGGAGCAGCTTCTTCTCTGCGATGCCCAGACCTCGGGGGGCCTCCTCATTGCCGTTCCTCCTGAAAAATCTGGACAACTGCTGCAGGGGTTGCGCAGGGAGGAGGCGTTAGCAGTGGCCGTGATCGGGGAGATCACCTCCGATGATCCTCCCCATATCAGGGTGAAGAGGTGAAGATGCTATTGCTCCCCGGTAAGTTCCAGCAGGCGATGATTGCGCATGCCCGAATTACCTTCCCAAATGAGGCCTGCGGCATCCTGGCGGGGACCGAGGGGAAGTTGGAGGAGATCTACCGGGCTTCCAATCAGGAGGCAAGCCCGGTCCATTATCTGCTGGATCCGACCGAGCAATTCCGCATCTTCCAGGAGATCGAGGAGAGGGGCTGGAGGATGCGGGGGATCTACCATTCCCATGTAAAGGCGGCCGCCTTTCCCTCCCGGGAAGATATCGAGATGGCCTTTTATCCCGATGTGCTCTACCTCATCCTCTCCCTGCGCGATTGGCAGCACCCAGAGTTGAGAGGGTTCTGGATCCAGGGGGGAGAGGTACAGGAGGAGGGGGTGGAGGTCTTACAGGATGATACCTAAGGGGAGGCCTCAAGATCGCTCGGAGGTGGGTCGGAAGGGAACTTTCCGCCGGAGGGGATTCAATGGAATGGCTTGCATGGCCCCTCTCTCAAAAACTGAAGCCCGGCGATGCCCTTTCCCTTCGTGACTCGGGGAACGCTCTGTAGTCCGATGCTCGCCCAGCTTCAAGTTGAGGACTGAACCTTATGTAAAGCGCTAAAAAAAAAGTGTTTTTGGCTTGACAAGGAAAAGGGGCTATGCTTAAATCATTACTTGCCCCTATTTTCTTTAGTTGGGAGGTTAATTTTCGCTTGAAACTCGTGGTTTGCATTAAGTCCGTTCCTGATACTGCCTCTTCCATCCGCATCAAGCCGGACTCCCCCTCCGTCGATGGAGAGGGCCTCACCTTTGTGATGAATCCTTACGACGAATATGCGGTGGAAGAGGCCCTGCGTATCAAGGAGAAACAGGCCTCCGCCGAGATCACGGCGATCTCCCTGGGAGGGATTGCCGCAAAGGAGGCGCTGCGGACTGCCCTTTCCATGGGGGTCGATCAGGCAATCCACCTGACTGACCCCAGTTTCGATGAATTGGATAGCCAAGGAATCGCGAGGATTCTGGCAAAGGCCGTTTCCAGCCTGGGATTCGATCTCATCCTGTGTGGGAAGCAGGCCGTGGACCTGGACTCTGCCCAGGTAGGTCCTGCCCTGGCCGAGATCCTGGATCTCCCTCAGATTGGGGTAGTCACCAAATTGGAATTCGATGGTCAAGGTCGTCACCTCCGTGGCCACCGCCAGATTGAGGGGGGGACCGAGATCGTTGAATGTCCCATCCCCTGCGTGATCACCGCGCAGAAGGGGTTGAATGAGCCAAGATACCCCTCCCTGAAGGGGATCCTAATGGCGAAGAAAAGAGAGATACCGGAATGGAACGGCTCCCAACTGAAGCTGGGAGAGGAAGAGGCAGCAGGGGGGCCCGGTAAGGTAAACATTATCTCTTTGAAGAACCCCCCCCTCAGGTCGCCTGGTCGGATCCTGCAAGGGGATAGTGAGCAAAAGGTTAAGGAGCTGGTGCAGCTTCTGCGGGAAGAGGCGAAGGTTTTTTGAGGCGAAGGCCCCAGCATTAGTTGACAGGATAAAGGGCATGGGTTCAGATATCTGGATCGTAGGGGAGCAGCGAGAAGGACATCTGCGGCGAATTACCCTGGAGCTTTTGAGCGAGGGGCGCCGTTTGGCAGATTTGACCCAGGGGAAGTTGTGGGCAGTGATGCTGGGGGAGGGCCTTTCCTGCCACACAGAGACCCTGACTCACTTCGGGGCGGATCGAGTCATCTTGTTGTCAGATCCCCGTTTCTCCTCTTATGAGGGAGGGGCTTATGCGCGAGCCCTGTCTATGCTCCTTTCCTCAAATCCCCCCGCGATCCTCTTGATGGGGGCTACCTCGTTGGGGAAGGACCTCGCGCCACGTTTGGCGGCCCGCATGGGTCTGGGTTTGGCATCGGACTGCATCTCTTTCGCCCTGGGAAAAGGTGCCGAGTTGACCGCTATTCGCCCCATCTATGCCGGCAAGGCCCTGGCGACCGTGAAATGGGAGGGGAGGAAGCCCTGGGTGGCCACATTGAGGCCCAATGTCACCTCCCTTCCCGAACCCGATCTTTCCCGATCTGCGGAGGTAGAGGAGCCCAAGCTGGAGTTGGGGCCAGAAGCCTGGAAGAGTAGGGTGCTTGAGGTGGTGCGGGACGCGACCGCCACCCTCGACTTGACTGAGGCGGAGATTATCGTCTCCGGGGGACGGGGCATGAAGGGACCTGAGAATTTTACGCTCCTGGAGGATCTGGCCAGGGTGTTAAATGGTGCAGTGGGGGCCTCGCGGGCCGCAGTGGATGCCGGCTGGAGAGGGCATCAGAGTCAAGTCGGACAGACCGGAAAGGTGGTTTCCCCCAAGCTCTATATTGCCTGTGGCATCTCCGGCTCGGTACAACACCTGGCCGGGATCTCTTCGGCGAAGTTCGTCGTGGCGATCAATAAGGATTCAGAAGCCCCGATCTTCAAGGTTGCCGATTACGGAATCGTGGATGATCTCTTTACGACCATACCGCTGCTAACTCAGGAGTTTAAAAGGCTGCTCGACACTCATTGATCGGAATTTGATCGGGAATTTTTCCGTGATAAGAGAATGGGCCTCTTACAAGCGAGGGAGTCATCGAGGTCTCCAGTGCGGGCCTCCGCCTGGAGAGGACGATTGCAGCCCGGTAAGCAATTCCCCCCGATCAGACTACCCATCCAGGTTCTGTCCTGCAAGAAGATTTGCGGCTCTTTTCCCCTTCAATCTTTCCTTCCCCAGTTTATCTCTCCCATACATTTCCGGTATTTCTCGAAAGAAACTTCATCCTTTGTACGGTGCTCCTCTTGTTTTTCCGCAGCACCGATCTGCGCTTACCACGCTCTGGTTTCGCGCTGGGGGCTAAGGGGAATCCGAGGGGCAGGTGGGGTATTGCCCCAAGAGGAGGGGGTTTTATTGCCAAGAAGGAGAAGAGTGGTCATTACCGGTCTGGGGGTGATTGCCCCGAATGGCATCGGCAAAGAGGCCTTTTGGAAGGCGATCACCGAAGGGAAGTCAGGAATCGGGCGGATTACGCGGTTCGATGCCAGCGAGTTTCCAAGCCAGATTGCAGGAGAGGTCCGCGATTTCGATCCTTTGCAGTTTCTGGAGGCCAAAGAAGCCAGGAGGCTCGACCGCTTCTCCCAACTGGGGATTGTTGCCTCCTTCATGGCGGTAAATGACGCGGGCCTCAGCCTGGAGAAGGAAGACCGGCACCGAATAGGGGTATTCCTCGGGGCGGCCGCTGCGGGGTTGGGATACGCCCAAGCCCAATATGATACCTTTCGAGAGAAGGGGTTTCGCCACATCAATCCTCACATCATTTACGCGGCTTTCAGCGACGCCTGTGCTGGGAGTATCTCCCTCAAACTGGGGCTTAAGGGGCCAAGCACCACAGTTGCCGCTTCCTGTGCATCGGGCGCGGCCTCTATCGGGTTGGGCTTTCACGCGATCCGTAATGGAGAAGCGGACGCGGTTCTCGCGGGAGGGGCCGATGCCCCGATTACCTCCATGATCCTGGCGAGCTATTGTGCTGCCAATGCCCTTTCCACCCGCAACGGAGAGCCTCAAAAGGCCTCTCGCCCCTTTTGCATCGATCGGGATGGCTTTGTGCTGGCTGAAGGGGCAGGTATTCTGGTTTTAGAAGACCTGGATCGAGCCCATAAAAGGGGGGCGCACATCTACGCCGAGGTCTGCGGCTTTGGAATGACCTGCGATTCCTACCATATGACCCAATCTGCCCCAGAGGGGGAAGAGGCGGCAAGGGCCTTGCGACTCGCCCTGAGGGAGGCCCAGATAGATCCACGGGCGATTGATTATGTGAGTGCCCACGGCACCTCCACCCCGATCAATGACCGGGTGGAGACCATGGTGATCAAGAAGGTCTTTGGCGATCATGCCTACAACCTGTCGGTGAGTTCCATCAAATCCATGATCGGCCACAGCCATGGGGGGTGTGGTGCCATTGAGACAATTTCCTGTGCCCTGGCGATCGAGAACCAGACGATCCCGCCTACCATCAATTACGACGCACCAGACCCAGAATGCGATCTGGATTATGTGCCCAATCGTTGCCGTCCGGGCAGGGTCAATGTAGTCATGAAGAGCTCCTTCGGTTTCGGGGGCAAGAATGTGGCTCTGGTGGTGAAGAGTTTCAATGGCTCTTCATAGGTGGGGTGCGAGGGATGGATCGAAAGTGCTATCGACGCCACCGGCTGCAGGGTGATTCCACTAAGAGGTGGTAGGGGCGGGCTACCCAGTGCGGGCGGTAGTTGCAGGGGCTACAGGTTTTCTGGGCGGGTATCTACTGGAGGCCTTGATTGCCTCCGGCGTGGAGCCCGTGGCCCTGGTTCGTGAAGGGAGCGATCATCGTCTGGTGAATCGCCTCGGGGTGGAGAAAAGATCCGGCGATGGGTGAGAGGCGGGAATAGGGAAATGGCAGGACTCTTAAGGGCCTTACGGGTTTTGGGGCCCTCTCACCTCTGGAAATTGAACAAGGCCCAGATATTGAGAACTTCCGTCGGAGCAGTTTTCCCGACCAATTCGTCCAGGCTTTTTTCAGTGTGGCTTTTCTAAGGTGGTTTTCGCTAATGGCAACAACATCGTCTCCATCTTTGCTTGCCAGCACGACTTGGGCCCCCGACTCTTGAGGCTTATCGATGACCACCTGCGTGCTTGGAGGTTTCCAGAAAAAGATCGAGATCGTCGCACTTTGGGGAGTAGCAAGGAGAAGAGCTGTTCAAGACGGTAAGGAGGGTTTGTATTGTCCAAACTCAGGTAGGCTTCTTGCATGACTTGCAGGCCTCTTTCAAGAGGTGAGGAGTGAGCTTGTTTACCGCACTTTTTCTCGTATACTTTACGATTGTGGTCGTCGTTAAGGTACACGTCTTTCGTATGCAGGGGGATAAGTGCGGAACCCTTAAGGATAATTGGACCTTTCCCATCATCTATGCTTCTTACTTTTTGGCAGTGTGGGGTTCCCTTGCCGAATTCTTTTTCCTAAATCCGAGTATCATTTCCTGGGTTTCCCTGATGGGCTATTTGTTAGGGACAGCAGGAGTGGTGATAACTCGGCGCTGCGTTTTGGCCCTTGGACGCTGGTGGAGCATAAGGATCGAGATGAAGGAGGACCATCAGGTGATAACGGAGGGGCCTTACCGGTTTTCGAGGCATCCCTACTATCTGGGCGCCTTATTGGAATTAGTGGGCCTCTGTCTGATTCTGAATTCCTTTCGGACTCTGCTGTATGTTGTTTTGGTTCACCTCCCCATTTTGATAGCCCGCATTTCCTCGGAGGAAAGGGTTTTGATCGCTTTCCTGGGGAGTCGATACCTGGATTACAAGAAGAAGGTTGGAATCGTCCCGTTTTCTTTAGGGGGTGTGATTTGAAATTACTGAAGATAGGAATAGTCTATGAATGTCTATAGTCTTGGTGCACTTATAACCTCGATTACCAGCTTAGCTCTGGGAGTCTTCGCTTATGCCAAGAAACCAGAAAGCCGGGTCAATCGGTCTTTTTTGCAGGCGATGGTTGCCATATCCGTATGGAGTTTTGGTTACTTCGGTATGACGACCGCTTCCCAGGAGCAGGTGGCAGTATGGTGGATTCGTTATATGCTCAACGTGGGGGCCATATTCACTCCTGTCCTTTTCCTCAACCATGTCTTCTCCCTCCTGGACTGGGGAAATGAGAGATGGAGGACTCTAATCCCTGCTTGGGTTGCCAGCTTGCTGTTCTTAGTCTTGAATTTTACTCCCTGGTTTTTTTCCGGGCCCTTTCCTTCTTTGGGTTTCCGGTTTTTTATTCACGCCGGTCCGGCTTATCCAGCATTTATAATCTATTTTCTCCTAGCGGCCGTCCATGGTCTCTATTTATTGCTAAAGGGATATCGCCAAGCCTCACGCTTGAAGAGAAATCAGCTAAGGTACTTCTTTTGGACTTGGTTGATAGGTTTTCTGGGGGGAGGATCCACGTTTCTACCGACCATGGATATTGATATCCAGCCCTGGAGTATCTATTTGATCCCGATTTGCCTGACAGTTGAAACATATGCGATTGTGAAATATCGAAGCATGGATATCAACATCGTGCTTCGCCGGGGCATGGTCTATTCTATCCTGGTCTGCTCGCTCACTGCTTTATTTCTCATCTCTCTGATCAGCTTCGAGAAGCTCTTCCAGAGCTATGTCGGCTATTCCTCCATGGTGGGCACTGCGATTGCCGCTTTGATTCTGGCCATCGTATTTCAGCCCCTCAAAGACAAGGTCCAGTCCTGGGTCGATCGATTCTTTTTCAAGGGCGCCTACGATTATTACAACACCTTGAAAAAGACGAGTGAGGCGATGACCTCCATCCTGGATCTGGAGAAGCTGATCGATCATCTCCTATCTCCCATCACTGTGGATATGAAGGTCGAAGGCAGCTCGCTCCTCTTGAGGAATAGGGAGCGGACCGGCCCTTATTTGTCGACCCATCGCTTTTTCGGTCGACAGGAGGAGGGCGAGCGACGTTCCCTTTTGCCCGAGGATTCGGCCATCGTCAGCAGGCTGAAACGGAGCCCCGGCGCGCTGATGCGCGAGGGGATCAAGGACCATCTCCCTCCCCAGGAGGCAGAGGAGATATCTCAGGAGATGTCCCAGTTGGAGGCTGACCTGGCGATTCCGGTGATCTTGCAGAGCGAATTGCTGGCCATCCTGCTCCTGGGACCCAAGCTCTCCGGGGACCCATTTTCCGAGGAGGACCTGCAATTGCTCTCTACCCTGGCGAACCAGGCAGCCGTGGCCATCAAGAATGCCCAGCTCTACGATGAGGTGGCAAGCATTAAAGAGTATTTGGAGAATATCCTTCGCAACCTGGAGAGTGGAGTCATCACCGTGGATCAGGAGGGAAGGATTACCACCTTCAATCGAGCCGCCGAGAAGATGATCCAGTGGAAGGCCTCGGAGACCATGAGCCGAGATTGCCAGATTCTGGAGCCCAAATTGGCCCAGCTCTTGCTTTCCACTCTGTCGAATCAAAAGGGCAGGTCGGGGGTGGAGATGACCCTTCACACCAAGGAGGGAAAGCCCCTCCCGGTGGGGGTCAGCACCTCCCTCCTGCAAAGCCAGCAGGGGAACCTGCTGGGCGCCATTGCCCTCTTCAGCGATCTGACGGAGGTGAAAGAGCTGGAGCGGGAGAAGTGGAAGGCAGAGAAGCTGGCCTATATCGGCACCCTTGCGGCGAGCATCGCCCACGAGATCAAAAACCCCTTGGTCTCGATCAAGACCTTGGCCCAACTGTTGCCCGAGCGGCACGGGGATGCGGAATTCCGTGATCACTTCTCTCACATCGCCCTGAAGGAGGTCGATCGCATTGACCTTTTGGTCTCCCAGATGTTAGATCTGAAGGGGGATTCCAGCCCCTCCCATTTCGAAAGCCTGCGCCTGGAAGAGATTATCGAGGAGATCCTCCTCCTCCTGTCCAACCAGATCAAGAAGCAGCAGATCAGGTTAGAGAGGGAGTATTGTTCCTCCACCTCGTGCGTTTGGGGTGATCGTTTCCAACTGAAGCAGGCCTTCTGGAATGTCATCCTCAACAGCGTGCAGGCGATGGAGCGGGGAGGAGTCCTCACCGTTTCCACCAGGCTTTCGGAGAACGGAACGGGATCTGAAGAGAAGATCGTTTTGAAGATCTCCGATACCGGAAATGGCATCCCCGAGGATCATCTGGGGAAGATCTTTGATCTTTTCTTCACCACCAAGCAGGGAGGCACGGGATTGGGCCTTTCCATATGCTATAAGATCGTCGCGGCACATCGAGGCAACATTCGCGCCGAGAGTCAATTGCAGCAAGGGACCTCCTTCTTCATTTCCTTGCCGGCTATCAGATCTTGAAGATGCATCGTGAGCGAATTTGATGTTTAAGAATCTCTATGGCGAAAAGGAGCAGACAAGATGAACATCGCCCTATTGCTGAGCAATCGGACGGAGATCATCCGAGAATGCAAAGAAATCCTTTCCCCGGATAGCTTGGTGATTAGCGCCACCTCGATCGAGGATTGCGTGGAGCATCTGGGAAATTATGGGGCAGATGTGGTCCTCCTGGATTTTGGATCCTTCGCGGCCGACCTGCCCAAGTTGACCCAGGCAATTCGGAAGATGAAGCCCGACCTGGGGTTGGTGGGCATCTTTCCGGAGGAGACGACGGTCGATGAGATCGAGGACCTGGCCGGCGAGGTCTACGATTATCTGCAAGAGCCCCTCTCTCCTATGAAATTGAGGGGCGTCGTCAGCCGATCTTTGGAGCGGCAGAGCCTGTTGGAGACGAAGCAGTTGTGCGAGCGGCCCGGACTATTGCTCTCCCCCTCCCGCAAGGGCATCCGCGAGGTGGAGAGGGACTTTTATCATGCGGTTCCCTCTTTCTCGGAGAAGGCCCTGCGGGAACTCTCCAAGGCCCTAACCGCCAGTTTCGACCTGGATCGACTGCTGAACCTCTTTGTAGACAGCGTGGTGGAGGTGCTGCGCACCAGCAAGATCTCGATCCTGCTCTTGGAGGAGGGATGGGCATTTCGGGTCAAGGCCTCCCGGGGGATCAAGCCGGAGTTGGTAGCTGATTTGCAGTTTAAGGCCGACGATGAGCTCCCTGTCTGGTTGGGGAGGGAGGGGCGGATTCTGAGGAAGCCCGAGGTTCTGGAAATGGGCCCGGATCCCGAGTTCCGCGGGTTAGCGCGACAAATGGATCTTTTGCAGTGCGCCATCAGCGTCCCTCTCCTCAGCAAGGGAAGGCTCATCGGCTTCCTCAGCCTCAATCAGAAGGTGACGGGGATTCCCTTCAGCAATGACGAATTGGAGGTCCTCTTCACTTTGGCGAGCCATCTGGCAGTGGCGATCCAGGATATCTTCCTTTATCAGCAAATGCACTACCAGAAGACCTACTCCCAGAAGATCCTGGCCCACATGTCCAATGGCGTGGTGACCATCGATAAAAAGGAGAGGATCATCATCTTCAATTATCGGGCGGAAGAGATCCTGGGGCGACGGGCCTCCGAGATGTTGGGCAAGGACCTGCGGTATCTGCCTTCTCCGTTGGGCGACCTCTTGTACGAGGCGATGAAGACCGGAGCGACCCATCAGAAACGGGAGATCTCCCTCTTTCAGGGCAAGCTTCCCTTAGAGATCAGCACCTATCCACTCGTGGATGAACAACAGAATCCAATGGGATCGGTGATCCTCTTCGAAGATATCTCGTCCCGCAAGAGGCTGGAGGAGGAGAGGAAGAGGGCGGATCGTTTAAACATCCTCAACGAGCTATTGGCTCGCATGGCCCATGAGATCAAGAATCCCTTGGTGGCCATTCGCACTTTTACCCAGCTACTGCAAGAACGCTATGAGGATCCAGATTTCAAGAATTTCTTCTACACCACGGTAAGCCAAGAAGTGGAAAAGATCAACGACCTGGTGGAAAAGCTGGTTGCCTTCGTCCATCCCTTGGATTTCCGTTATGAGTTGGAGGACCTGAGGAATATCCTCGACAATAGCCTTTTTCTGGCCTGGGAGCAGGGCATCTCCAAAGAGGTCGAGATCGTCAAAGACTTCGGCAGCCACCCCCTTACCATCAACGCAGACAAGGAGCAGATGAGCAAGGCCTTCTCCTATATCATCCTTCATGCCGTGGGGGCCATGCCCAAGGGGGGTAAATTGATCCTCGAGGCCGAGGAAGTGGGAAAGGGTCAATTCGCCCACTCCGCAGGTTTGACCCTCGCTGAACCCTTGGTCCGGATCTCGGTACGCGATACTGGCCAGGGGATTACGGCTCACGACCTGGATAAGCTCTTCGATCCCTTCCGCACTACGGAGGGATTTGGGGTGGGTTTGGGCCTGCCCCTCAGCCAGAAGATCATCGAGGAGCATGGGGGCAAGATTGAGGTGATGAGTGAGGTGGGCAAGGGGACCTCCTTCCACATCTATCTCCCCTGTGTCGCAGAAGAGGTCCACAGCAACTCCCTCAGGTGAGGAGGCTGAATAGAAGCCATGAATGGAAGAAACCGGATCCTGGTGGTGGACGATGAACTCGGCCCCCGAGAGGCCCTGCGCATGATCCTCAAGGACCATTATGAGGTGAGCCTTGCCGAGGATGGGAACTCCGCCCTCGGTTTGATTGCCAGGGAGAGATACGATGTCGTGATCCTCGATATCAAAATGCCGGATCGGGACGGCATTGAGGTTCTGAAGATCGCGAAGGAGATGAATCCGGATGTCGAGGTGGTCATGATCACGGCCTATGGGACGGTGAATACGGCCCGGGAGGCTATTCGCCATGGGGCGTTGGACTATCTCATCAAGCCCTTCGACAAGAAGGATGTGGAGAAGGTAGTGGAGAAGGGGATTGCCAAGCGCATGGAGAGACAATTAAGCCGGGAGCGTATGGAGGAACTGCAATTGGCGACCCGGAGCCTCTCCCGGCAAGTCGACAAGGCGAAGACGGATATCCAGCGGCACTACGACGGGACCGTCAAGGCGCTCATTGCCGCTATTGATGCCGTCGACCACTACACCCGAGGTCATTCGGAAAGGGTCTCCAATTTCTCCGCCCTGTTGGCCCAGGAGGTGGGTTTTCCCAGTCATCAGATTGTCCTTTTGCAGCAGGCTGCCATCGTGCACGATATCGGAAAGATCGGGGTGGAAAGCCGCATATTGCGCAAGCAGGGGAATTTGACCCGCGAGGAACTGGATGAGATGAAAAGGCATCCTCAAATTGGGGTGGAGATCGTGGGCCCGGTCCCCTTCATGGCGGAGGTGCTCCCGGTCATACTCCACCACCATGAGCGGTATGACGGGAAGGGTTTCCCCCACGGGCTGCGAGGGGAGGAGATCGTGCTGGGAGCCCGCATCGTCGCCGTTGCCGACGCCGTGGACGCTATGCTTTCTGATCGGCCTTATCGCAAGGCCCTCACCCTGCAGGAGGTGCGGCTGGAGCTGGAGAGGGAAGCGGGCACCCAGTTTGATCCTCAGATCAGCTCTGCCCTGATCTCTTCTGAGTTCTTCCGCCGTATTGCAGAACAGATGGCCTAAACCGGGCAGTCCTGTCCCGAGACAAACCGGCCCCTCTGCTTTCTCTCGAAGGTGAAGGGGCCGCCCTTTTCTGTTGACAAGAGGGGCCGGGTCATTTAAATTAGTGTGGAATATACTCGTATTCCAAAAGGTGGCCTTTGAGGGAGAGGAGGCCTGGCAACCATGGAGAAGAAGAACCGGGAAAAGACGCTGGATTTGGCGATCAGTCAGATCGAAAAACTCTACGGAAAAGGCTCGATCATGAAATTGGGAGCGGGTGGACCCTTGTTGCCCATTGCGGTGATCTCCACCGGATCCTTAGAGCTTGACTATGCGTTGGGTGTAGGGGGGATCCCCCGGGGGAGGGTGACCGAGATCTTCGGGCCCGAGGCCTCGGGAAAGACCACCCTGGCCTTGCATGTCATCGCGGAGGCCCAAAAGAGAGAGGGGACGGCAGCCTTTATCGATGTCGAGCATGCCCTGGACGCCAAATATGCCAATAAATTGGGAGTCAACACCGATGAGCTCCTCATCTCGCAGCCGGATACGGGGGAGCAGGCACTGGAGATCACCGATGTCCTGGTCAGATCCGGAGCGGTGGATGTGGTGGTCATCGACTCCGTGGCGGCCCTGGTCCCTCGGGCGGAGATCGAGGGAGAGATGGGGGACCCCCAAATGGGACTGCAGGCTCGTCTGATGTCACAGGCTCTGCGAAAACTGACCGGGGGGATCAGCAAGTCCAATACCTGTGTGATCTTTACCAACCAGATCCGGGAGAAGATCGGGGTCATGTTCGGCAATCCGGAGACCACCACCGGAGGGCGGGCGCTGAAGTTTTACGCCTCGGTTCGATTGGATATCCGCCGGATCTCCTCGATCAAGGAGGGGGAGGAGATCGTGGGCTCCCGGGTCAGGGTGAAGGTGGTGAAGAACAAGGTGGCCCCTCCTTTTAAGGAGGGAGAGTTCGACATCCTGTATGGGGAGGGTATCTCTCGCCTGGGTGGGATTATCGATTTGGGGGTGGCCCAGGAGGTCTTGACCAAGAGTGGCACCTGGTACTCTTATCAGGGGGAGCGGCTTGGCCAGGGACGGGAGAATACTCGGAGGTTTTTGCAGGAGAATTCCCCTCTGGCTAAGGAGATAGAATCGCGCCTGCGAGAGAAGCTGATGCTTCCTTCTCCGGACTCGAAGATGACGGCAGAGAGTCCGGCGTGAGGCGAGGTGGAAATACATAGCCGCAGCAGACAGGTAGGGTAATGCAGATTCAAGATCTCTTGAAGATTGCAGTCGAGAGAAGGGCCTCAGACCTCCATCTGAAGGTGGGCGGCCCGCCAGTGCTACGGATCGATGAGAGACTGATCCCTCTGCAGGAGCAGCCCCGGCTCTCCGCTGATGATACCATCGCCATGGCCTTCAGCATCATGAATAGCAAGCAGAAGGAGAAATTCCGGGAGCACAACGAGTTGGATCTGGCTTATAGCGTGGCGGGGTTGGGCCGGTTTCGGGCCAATGTCTTTCAACAACGGAGCACGGTGGCGATCGTGCTCCGGGTCATTCCGGTCAAGATCCTGGGCATCGCCGAGCTGAATCTGCCTCCCATTCTGGAGAGGTTGGCCATGGAACCCAGGGGGCTGATCCTGGTGACCGGCACCACCGGGAGCGGAAAATCCTCCACCCTGGCGGCGATGATCGAATACATCAATTCCAACCGTACCGGCCACATCATCACCATCGAGGATCCGGTGGAGTTCCTGCACAAGGACAAGAAGTGCCTGGTTAACCAGCGAGAGGTGGGAATCGATACCGAGGGCTTTTCCATGGCCCTGCGATCTGCGCTGCGACAGGATCCCGATATTATCCTGGTGGGGGAGATGCGGGATTACGACACCATCTCCACGGCCCTGGTTGCCGCAGAGACCGGCCACCTGGTCATGAGCACCCTGCACACCATTGATGCCACCGAGACCATCCATCGCATTATCTCCGTATTCCCTCCCTATCAGCAAAAGCAAGTGCGACTCCAGTTGGCCTCGGTGATCAAGGGAATCATCTCTCAGAGATTGGTCCCCCGGGCAGATGGAAGGGGGAGGGTTCCGGCGGTGGAAGTGATGATCGCCACCCAGACAATCCGCGAGGCCATCGTCGATTCGGACAAGACGCGCAAGATCCCGGAGGTCATTGCTGCCAGCGTCAGCCAGTATCAGATGCAGACCTTCGATCAGTCGCTGATGAAGCTGTATCGGAACGGCTTGATTACCTATGAGGAAGCCCTGATGCGGAGTAGCAATCCAGACGACTTTGCCTTGAGGGTGAGGGGCATCGAATCCTTGACCGATCAAACTTGGGGACCCTCCGCGGAGTCGAAGGCCCCAGAGGTGGAGAGGCTCTCTGGATAGGCGGAGGGGAGAAAAAGAGGCCTCGGGGCTGGTCAAGGTTCACCAAGCGGCCCTGAGGCTTCTTGCTTTCAGGCGTCGCACAGCCCAGGAGATTCGGAAAGGACTGGAGAAGAGGGGTTTTTCGCCCGCCGAGACCCAGGAGGAGATTGAGCACTTAAAGGGGCAAAACCTGTTAGATGATGCCAGGTTTGCCCAGGATTGGGCGTATTCAAGGGTCCCCGCCAAATTGTGGGGCCGGGAGAGGGTCTGGCATGAATTGCAGGGCAGGGGCGTGGAGATTGAAGATATCGCCGAGGCGGTCCGGCAGGTTTATGCCGAATACCCTGAGGAGGAGCTGGCCCTGCAGGCCGCCCGCAAGCGGTGGAAATCATCGATCGGCAAGGATTCGCTGAAGGCGAGGCAGAAGGTAGGAAGTTATCTACAGCGACAGGGTTTCCCCTTCGAGGTCATCATCAAGGCATTGGATCGCCTCAAGGATTGATAGATGAAGCTAACTGGCTTTGAGATCCGCAACCGGTTCTTGGATTTTTTCCGCCGCCACGACCATACCATCGTCGAGTCCTCCTCTTTGATTCCCCGCAACGATCCCACCCTCCTCTTCACCAACGCCGGGATGGTCCAGTTCAAGGAGGTCTTCATCGGGGCCCGTCAGCTTCCCTATCAGAGGGCGGCGAGCTGCCAGAAATGTGTCCGGGCTGGAGGCAAGCACAACGATTTGGAGAATGTAGGCCGGACCGCGCGCCATCACACCTTTTTCGAGATGTTAGGCAACTTCTCCTTCGGGGATTATTTCAAAGAAAAGGCGATCGAATACAGCTGGGATTTCCTGGTGAACGAGATGGTCCTTCCCACGGATCGCCTGTGGGTTACGGTTTATCGGGAAGATGAAGAGGCCTTTGGCCTCTGGCAGAAGTTGGCCGGCCTCCCCGCCGAGAGGATGGTCAGGCTGGGGGAGAGGGATAATTTCTGGGCCATGGGGGATACCGGCCCGTGCGGCCCTTGTTCTGAGATCGTCATCGATCAGGGAGAAGCGGTAGGTTGCGGGAAGGCGGATTGCCGAGTGGGTTGCGAGTGCGATCGCTATCTGGAGCTCTGGAACTTAGTTTTCATGCAGTATGAACGATTTGCAGATGGGACGATCAGGCCGCTACCCCGGCCCAGCATTGACACCGGAGTGGGCCTGGAGAGGTTGTCGGCGGTCCTGCAGGGGGGGAAAAGCAACTTTGAATGCGACCTCCTTTTTCCGATCATTGCCCGGATGGAGGAGGTGACCGAGAGACGCTACGGAGAGGATGGAAGCTCTGATATCTCGTTCCGGGTGGTGGCCGATCATGCGCGGGCGGTCACCTTTCTCCTGGCAGATGGGGTGATCCCCGCCAATGAGTCCCGGGGATATGTGTTGCGGCGAATTCTTCGCCGGGGCCTCCGCCATGGAATGAAGCTGGGCCTGGAGAGGCCCTTTCTGTTTGAGATTACCGGGACTGTGGTGGACCTGATGGCCGACGCCTATCCGGAATTGGAGGAGAGACGGGAACAGATCAGTCGTCTTTCGCTGCAGGAGGAGGAGCGCTTCATTCACACCCTTCGCTCGGGATTGCCCTTGGTGGAGGAAGAGCTGATGGCCGTCCAGGAGCGCGAAGAGCAGATGCTCTCGGGTGAGAAGGTCTTCAGACTTTACGATACCCATGGAGTTCCCTTCGACCTCTTGACCGAGATGGCCGCAGAGAAGGGCATCTCGGTCGATGAAGAGGGCTTCCAAAGAGAGATGGAAGGGCAGCGGACCCGGGCCCGAGGCTCCGGTATTTTGACTTTTCCGGCATTTAGGATTAAGGGCTCCGGATACTCCCTGCCCCCAGCCACTGAATTCATCGGTTATGAGAACTTGCAGGGTGAGGCGACGGTTGGAGCGTTATTGCATGAAGGAAAGCTTATCGAGGAAGCGGAAGTTCCCTCAGAGGTGGAAATCATTCTGGATCGAACCCCCTTTTACGCCGAGGCGGGCGGACAGGTGGGCGATTGCGGTTGGATCTCCTGGGAAGAGGGGAAGGCGGAGGTCTTGGACACTTGTTCGCGGGTCAAGGGTCTTACCTTCCATCGCTCTCAGATCAAGAGGGGAAAAGTCCGTGTGGGAGAAAAGGTCTCTTGCCAGGTGGATGAAGAGAGAAGGCAATCGACCGCCAACCACCATACTGCCACCCATCTCCTCCAAGCCGTCCTGCGTCAGGTCTTGGGGGATCATGTCAAGCAATCCGGCTCCCTGGTGGCACCCGATCGTTTACGCTTCGATTTCTCCCATTTCTCACCTCTCAAAGATCGGGAGTTACAAAGGATCGAGGGTCTGGCCAATGCTCATATTCGGTCCAATACTCCCCTGGAGATCGAGGAGAAGCCGCTGGAGGAGGCCTTGAAACTGGGGGCCATCGCCATCTTTGACGAGAAGTATGGCGAGATGGTGCGGGTGGTCTCGATTCCCGGGGTCAGTATGGAGCTTTGTGGAGGTACCCATGTGCGTGCCACCGGGGAATTAGGGCTGTTGCAGGTCATTAGCGAAGGGGGAGTTGCCGCCGGGATCCGCCGCATCGAGGCGGTGGCGGGAGGGCCCGCGTGGGATTTGGTGGAGGAACGAGAGGAATTGCTTAAGGAGGCGGCCCGGAGGCTCAAGGTGAAGTCAAATGATTTACTTCCCCGGATTGACGGCCTAATGCAGGCCCTCCGCGACCAAGAGGCGGAGTTGAGCCGGATCCAGGGCTATCTTGCTCTGCAAAAACGGGACGAGCTCTTGGAGCAGAAACAGATCATCGAGGGCATCGAGGTGATCTCGGGCAGGGTGGATTTCATGGGACCCAGGGAATTGAGGCATCTGTCAGACCTCATCAGGGACAAGATCGGAACCGGGGCAGTAGTGCTGGCCGCCCCGGTAGATGATCGAGTGCATTGGGTGGTCGGGACATCTACGCCCAAAGGCCTGGGGCTCCATGCCGGGATCCTGGTCAATGAGGTGGCTCAAATCACCGGAGGCAAAGGGGGGGGGAGGCCTGATTTGGCGGAGGGATCAGGGAAAGACCGGGGAAAAGTGGATCAGGCCTTGGAGTCGGTTCCTTCCATCATCAGGAGGTTAGTTTCCCAAGGGAAATGAGGGGTTCCTGGGGGCTATTTCTAGGCCAAGGGGGTCCAGATGTTTGAGGTGTTGCGGAAGGTGATCCTGGCAGGATTAGGGATGGTAACCCTTAAAGAGGAGAAGGTGAAAGAGATCGTCAATGATCTCATCGAACAGGGGCAGTTGAGCAAGGAGGAAGGGAATCAGTTTGTCAAGGACCTGGGAGAGAGGCTGGAGAGAAATAGGGCCGAGCTCGAGAGGAAGGTGGGAGAGATCTTGAACCGGACCCTGGAGAAGATGAATCTGGCCACCAAAGAGGAGTTGAGCCGTCTGGCAAAGGAACAACAGGAGTTGCTCACTCGGATCGAGAGGCTGGAGAGAGGAGAACAAGTTGGGGAAAAAAGTCCTGGTAGTGGATGATGATCATTTCTTCGTACAACTCCTCTCCGATACCCTCAGCTCCCATGGCTACGAGGTTTTGGTGGCCTATGACGGCATGGAGGCCCTGGGGAAGGTGCGGGAGGAGTTGCCCGCCTACATCTTTCTGGACCTGATCTTGCCCAAGATTGATGGCGTCCGGGTCTGCCGCTACCTGAAGGAAGACCCGCGCTACTCCTCGATCCCGGTGATCGTGCTCACGGGCATCGCGGCC
>JAZDMQ010000058.1:0-36339 GCA_043800755.1 bacterium
TTTCAGTTCCTGGGCCACCGCCAGGAGGCCCAGGGGGATCAGGGCCTGGATGAGGGCCAATTTGGCGTCCAGGTCTTCGGGTGCTTGAAGGGTAGAGAGGACGATCGGTTTCACCTTGCCTTTTCTTCTGATTCGGAATACGCTCTTCATGGAGCGGCTCCTTTCTCTGTGGGTTGTGGGTTTGTTGCCAAATACACTTCACCACAAAGGAGTCGCTTCGTCAATTTTCAACTAAGAATGGCACACCCTCGGTCTGGCATACTCGAGAAGGTGAGGCATTTTCCGGACTTAAAGACCCCTTCCGCAATAGAATGCCATCGGGAACGGAAGGCTGGCTCCGGAATATCTTGCAAAAAGTCCTTGAAATTCCCGGCCTTAGGTGCTAACATGCTGAGGTTTAATCGTGGCTTGACTCTCCTTTCTTCCCAAAGGAGGAAAAAATGATCAAGAAAGAATTGTTGGAAATCTTGGCCTGCCCGGCGTGCAAGGGAGAAGTCTATCTCGACGCCGAGAAAGAAAAGATCATCTGCAAAGCCTGCAAGAAGAGGTACCCGGTCCGGGATGGGATTCCGGTGATGCTGGTCGAAGAGGCAGAGGAAGGTTGAACAAATCCGATTCCCTCTCCCGGCGCCTGGAAAGCGCAGAAAGGGCTTATTCCGGGATGGAAAAAACATGGAGATCTAAGTAATGCGGATTTTGGTAACCGGGGGGGCTGGATTCATCGCCTCTCACATCGCGGAGGCTTATTTAAGGGCGAAGCACGACGTAATCGTCGTGGATAACCTCTCTCAGGGCAAAGAGGAACACGTCCCCCGGGGGGCCACCTTTCATCATTTGGACATCCTGGATCCCGGACTGGAGGAAATAGTCTCCCGCGAGAGGCCAGAGGTGATCAGCCATCATGCGGCCCAGATCGATGTGCGGAGGTCAGTGGCAGATCCTGCCTTTGACGCCAAGGTCAATATTTTGGGGACGCTTCAGCTTTTGACCTGGGCCAGGCAATATGGAACACGCATGGTCATCTTCGCCTCCTCCGGAGGAACCATATACGGGGAAGAAAACACCCTGCCCATCTCCGAGGAGCACCCGGCAAGGCCCCAATCGCCCTATGGGCTCAGCAAGTATGTAGGGGAATGCTATCTCGAGCTCCATCGGGCTCTATTTGGCCTCGATGCGGTGATACTCCGCTATGCAAATGTCTATGGGCCGCGGCAGGACCCCAAGGGAGAGGCTGGAGTGATGGCCATCTTTTGCGAGAACATCCTGGAGGGGAAGCCGCTGACGGTCTTTGGGGACGGGTCCCAGACCCGCGATTATGTCTTTGTCTCCGATGTGGTCGAGGCGAACCTCCTGGCTTTAAACATGAAGGGATTTCATATCCTGAACATCGGAACAGAGAGGGAAACCTCGGTCAACGAACTAATCCACTTCTTCGAGGAAACCCTGGGCCGGGCGCTCCCTCATCATCATGCCCCGTCCAGGCAGGGGGAGTTGCAGAGGAGTTGTCTCGCCATATCTCGGGCCGAAACAACCTTGGGCTGGAGGCCCAAAGTCCCCCTATCGGAAGGAATCAGGGAGACCTTCGGCTGGCTCCAACAGGCGGAGAAGTCAGAGGTCAAGACATGAGGGGCTTGGAGTCGATATTCCCGCACTTTCAGGGCAAGAGGCTCCTGGTGGTGGGGGATATCATGGTCGACGAGTACATCTGGGGCAGCGTCTCTCGCATCTCTCCCGAGGCCCCGGTCCCCGTGGTAGAGGTCAGGACCGAAGAACTCCGCTTGGGGGGCGCGGCGAATGTGGCAGCCAATGTCCGCTCTCTGGGAGGGGAGGCAATCCTCCTCGGAGTGGTGGGGGACGATGCGCTGGCGGAACGCCTTGCCGACGATCTGGCGAGGGCGGGAATTGATGGCACCGGCATCCTGGTCGATACAGGCAGGCCTACCACGATCAAGACTCGGATCGTCGCCGGCACCCAGCAAATCGTGAGATTCGACAAGGAGAGCCTGGAGGAGGTTTCCGGAGAGAACCTCACCAAGCTGTTTTCGAAGGTGGAGGGGAGGCTGGCCGAAGTGGATGGCCTGATCATCTCCGATTATGGCAAGGGGGTTGTCTCCAGAGCCTTTCTGCAATGGCTTATCCCCAGGGCCCTGCAGTGGAAGAAGATCATCGCGATTGACCCCAAGGAAAACCATTTCGCCCTGTATCGGGGTGCGACGGTCATTACGCCCAACCATAGAGAGGCGGGCAATGCCCAGGGAAAATCGATCAGGACGGAAGAGGATCTCGATGCCGTAGGGTCGGGTCTGCTTTCGGAAACCGACGTGGAGGCAGTTTTGATTACCCGGGGGGCCCAGGGGATGCGCCTGTTCGAAAGAGGAAGGTCCCCGGTGCAGATCGACACGGTGGCCCGTGAGGTCTATGATGTGGTGGGGGCAGGCGATACCGTCATCGGAGCCCTCACCCTGTCATTGGCCGCGGGGGCGAATCTGGAAGAGGCCGCCCGCATCTCCAATTATGCCGCCAGCGTGGTGGTGGGAAAGAAAGGAACGGCGACCGTGACCGTGAAGGAACTGCAAGGCTCCCTGAAGGCCAATCGGAGGAAGGCTTGAAGGCGATTGGCATCATCCCTGCCCGCTATGCCTCCACCCGGCTGGCAGGCAAGGTGCTTCTGGACATTGCGGGAAAGCCGATGATCCAACATGTCTACGAGCGGTCGGCACATTCCTCCCTGCTCAACGAGGTGTTGGTCGCCACGGATGATCAACGGGTCCTGGAAGTGGTGATGCAATTCGGAGGAAAGGCCCATCTGACCTCCCCTGGTCACCTCTCGGGGACCGATCGAGTGGCGGAGGTGGCGTCCAAACTGGACGCCGACATCATCGTTAATATCCAGGGCGATGAGCCACTCATTTCTGCGCGAATGATCGAAAATACGATCTTGCCCCTGATGGAGGATGCGGCGGTGCAGATGAGCACTCTTTGTCGACGGATCACGGAGGCCGAGGAGGCCTTCGATCCCAATGTAGTAAAGGTGGTAAGGGATCGGGAGGGATTTGCCCTCTATTTTTCCCGGGCCCCCATTCCCTATCATCGGAGTCTCTGGAGAGGGATTAACTCCCTTCCGGAGAAGGCGGCGATTGCCATCGGCTACAAGCATTTCGGTCTATATGCCTTTCGGCGGGACTTCCTTCTTAGATTCTCCAGCTTGCCTCCTTCTCCTCTGGAGCAACTGGAGCAGCTCGAGCAATTGAGGGCATTGGAGAATGGATATCGAATCAAGGTGGCCGAGACGGAGGAAGAGACCATCGGGGTAGACACGGAGCAGGACCTGGAACGGGTCAGGGCGGTCTTCAAGCAACAGGACGAGGCAACAAATGAGCGATAAGGAATCGAAGATGCCGACAAAATTCATCTTCGTCAGCGGCGGCGTTTTGTCTTCTCTGGGAAAGGGAATCGCCTCAGCCTCGATTGGCTGTCTCCTGGAGGGCAGGGGCTTCAAGGTCACCTTCCTCAAATTCGACCCCTATATCAACGTCGACCCAGGGACAATGAACCCCTTTCAACATGGAGAGGTCTTTGTCACGGAGGACGGTTCAGAGACCGATCTGGACCTGGGGCACTACGAGCGGTTCACCCGTGCCTGTTTGACCAAGGACAACAATGTCACCACTGGGCAGATCTATTTCTCCGTTATCAACAAAGAACGGCGAGGGGATTATTTGGGAGGGACCGTGCAGGTGATCCCCCACATTACCGATGAGATCAAGCGGTGCATACTTCGGGTGGATAAAGGGGCGGATGTGGTGATCGTGGAGATCGGGGGGACGGTGGGCGATATCGAGAGCCTTCCCTTCCTCGAAGCGATTCGCCAGTTCAAGAGCGAGGTGGGAAGAGAGAACGCGATCAATATCCACCTGACGCTGGTCCCCTATATTCGCACGGCCGGAGAATTGAAGAGCAAGCCGACCCAGCACAGCGTAAAGGAGTTACTTGAGATTGGAATCCAGCCCGACATCCTCCTCTGCCGCACAGACCGCCTCCTTCCTCGGGAGATCAAGGCCAAGATTGCCCTCTTCTGCAATCTCTCAGAAGAGGCGGTGATCACTGCCAAGGATGTGGAATCCATTTATGAAGTCCCCCTGATCCTTCATTCCGAGGGCTTAGACGAAATCATCCTGAAGTTGCTGAACCTAAAGACGCAGGGGGAAGACCTGAAAGAATGGGAGGCGATCGTTCATAAGACAAAAAACCCGAGCGCCTCAGTCACCATCGCGGTGGTGGGGAAGTACTTGGAACTGAAGGATGCCTACAAGAGCTTGACCGAGGCGATTGTCCATGGTGGGATTGCCAATGACTGCATGGTGCAGACAAAAAGCGTCGATGCGGAGCAGATCGAAAGGGAGGGGGCAGCAAAGAGCCTGGGGGATGTCAGTGGAATCCTTGTCCCTGGAGGGTTCGGAGCCCGGGGCATTGAGGGGAAGATCGCGGCGATTCGTTTCGCTCGCGAGAGAAAGGTCCCCTTTTTTGGAATCTGCCTGGGGATGCAATGTGCGGTCATTGAATTCGCTCGGAACGTCTGCGGCCTCGCCCAAGCGAACAGCACTGAGTTTGTCCCGGACACACTCTACCCGGTGATCGATCTCATGCCAGATCAGCAAGCGATCACTCACCTCGGGGGGACCATGCGGTTAGGCTCCTATCCTTGTATATTACAGTCTCCTTCGCGGGCCTCGGAGGCCTATGGCTCTGACGAGATCCACGAACGCCATCGTCATCGGTATGAATTCAATAACCAATATCGACAGCTTCTGACGGAGCATGGCATGTCCTTGAGTGGCTTCTCCCCCGATCAGGTCCTGGTGGAGATGATAGAGATTGAAGATCATCCCTGGTTTGTGGGTGGGCAATTTCACCCCGAGTTCAGATCCAATCCCCGCAATCCCCATCCCCTATTTAGAGAATTCATTAAGGCCGCCTTGAGGAAGGCCAAGGAGTCGAAGTGACAAGAGAATTGCCCCGGGAAGTCTGGATTGGGGAGATTCCGATCGGAAGCAAGCATCCATTAGTGCTCATCGCGGGCCCCTGCGTGATTGAGGATGAAAGCAAGACCCGAAAGATGGCGGAGGGGCTGAAAAAGATCACGGAGAAGATAGAGCTTCCCTTGATCTTCAAGTCCTCCTACGATAAGGCGAACCGCAGTAATCTGAGCTCCTTTCGGGGGCCGGGAGTGGGAAAGGGATTGGAGATACTCTCCCAGATCAAGAGGGATTTGAAGATTCCGGTCCTTTCCGATGTCCATTCCTTGCCGGAGGCCGAGGAGGCCGCATCCGTCTTGGATGTCCTTCAGATCCCGGCCCTTCTCTGCCGACAGACTGACCTGCTGGTGGCTGCGGGCAGGACCGGGAGGCCAGTGAATATCAAGAAAGGACAGTTCCTGGCTCCCTGGGAGATGAGGAATGTGGTGGAAAAGGTCGAGTCAACCGGAAACCACGCCATTCTACTCACCGAGAGGGGAACCTCCTTCGGCTACAATAATCTGGTGGTTGATTTCAGATCCCTTCTCATCCTGGCCGAGTTGGGCTATCCAGTGATCTTCGATGCCACCCACAGTGTGCAACTTCCTGGTGGCCTGGGTTCTTCTTCTGGAGGCCAAAGGCAATTCGTGCCGGCCCTCGCCCGGGCCGGGGTGGCGGTGGGTTGTGACGGCCTCTTCCTCGAAGTCCACGAAGACCCGGATCAAGCCCCGTGTGATGGTCCCAACATGGTGCGGATGCAGGACTTGCCCGCAATCCTGAAGCCCCTCCAGGAAATCCACGAGATGATGAGAGAGGGAAGAGAATAGATGGACGCAGAAATCGAACAGGCAAAGAGGGTATTGAAGATAGAGTCAGAGGCCATCCTGAACCTCATTCCAAGATTGGACCGTAGATTCAGCGAGGCGGTGCAGATCCTTTTCGAGTGCCGCGGAAGGGTGGTACTGACAGGAATGGGAAAGTCTGGCTTCATTGCCAATAAGATAGCAGCCACCCTTGCCAGCACTGGAACACCCGCCTTTTTCATGCATCCTGCGGAAGGGATTCATGGCGATCTGGGCATGGTGGTCAGGGGAGATGCGGTCATTGCCATCTCCAACAGTGGAGAAACGAAAGAGATCGTCGACCTCTTGCCGAGCATCCAGCGCTTGGGGGTAAAGCTCCTTTCCTTAGTGGGAAGACTTAATTCCACTTTGGCGAAGATGAGTGATGTGGCCCTGGATGTCAGTGTGGCGGAGGAGGCCTGCCCGTTGGGATTGGCCCCCACCGCCAGCACCACCGCGGCGCTGGCCATGGGTGATGCCCTGGCGGTGGTGCTTCTGGAGGCCAGGGGATTCAAGGAGGAGGACTTTGCTCTATTTCACCCTGGTGGATCCATTGGTAGAAGGCTCTTGGTCAGGGTGAAGGACCTCATGCACGCCGGCGAGGAGGTCCCCAAGGTGAGAGGCGATACCTTGATGAAGGACGCCATCCTGGAGGTGACCAGCAAGAAGCTAGGGGTCACCTCGGTGGTGAATGACAAAGGGGAACTGGTGGGTATCTTGACCGACGGTGATCTGCGGCGGGCCCTGGAGCGCGGCGGAAACATATTACCCCATGGGGTGTCCGAATACATGACCCACAACCCAAAGGTGATCGATGAGGAGGAATTGGCTGCCAAGGCCCTGCGGATCATGGAGAGCCATGCCATTACCTCCCTCCTGATCGTCGATCCTGAGCGGCGGGTTAAGGGAATCATCCATATGCATGATATCTTGAGGTCCGGGGTGGTATAGGGTGCGAAGGGGCTGAAGATTGAACCGGTATTGATGATATCGCATCTATTATGGAAAAGCAGATCGTCGAGAAGGCAAAGAGGATCAAGATGTTGCTGATGGACGTGGACGGTGTGCTGACCGATGGGTCCATTCTCTATGCCAGCGGGAGGCAAGAGGTCAAAGCCTTCTTCGTTCATGATGGATTGGGACTTCGAATGGCTCAGCGCGCAGGGATCATCACCGCTCTTATCTCCGCGAGGGAATCTGAGATGGTTGCTCGCCGAGCAGCGGAACTTCAAATCCTTGAAGTGCATCAGAGGATAGAGGAGAAGATCTCAGTCTGGGAGGAACTCCTGGAGAAATACCGGCTTCAGCCTGAAGATGTGGCGATGATGGGAGACGATTTGAGCGACCTTCCCCTGCTGCGACGGGCAGGCCTCTCTATTGCCGTCGCCAATGCCGTGGACGAAGTGAAGTCTCGGGTGGATTATGTGACCCAACACCGGGGGGGGAGAGGCGCGGTGAGGGAAGTGGTGGAGCTGATCCTCCGAGCCCGGGGTCAATATGAGGAGGGACTCCAACGATTTCTGCAATGACCACCTCTTAGGGAAAGGTCGGTTTTTTTTTCAATCTTCAACCTAAATGGAGGAGCAAGATGGGGCGGAACCATTATTTTCTCACCTCGGAATCAGTGACGGAAGGCCATCCGGACAAGATCGCCGATCAGATCTCCGACGCGGTATTAGATTCGATCTATGAGAAGGATCCCAACGGGCGGGTTGCCTGTGAGACCTTGGTCACCACTGGGCTGGCCTTCGTGGCCGGTGAGATTTCCACCAATTGTTATGTAGATATTCCGAAGATCGTGCGCGAAACCATCCGGGATATTGGATATACCCGGGCCAAATACGGATTTGATTACGAGACCTGCGCGGTGATCACGGCAATTCAAGAGCAATCTCCTGATATCGCTTTAGGGGTAGATGTGCTGGGGGCGGGCGACCAGGGACTGATGTATGGCTATGCCACCAAAGAAACTTCCGAGCTGATGCCCCTCCCAATTATGTTGGCCCATAAGCTGGTCCGACAGCTGGCTGATGTCCGTAAGAAGGGGATCCTTGAGTATATTCGTCCCGACGGCAAGTCCCAGGTTACGATTGAATATAAGGACGGGAGGCCGGCCCGCGTGGACACGGTGGTCATCTCAGCTCAGCACAGCCCCGAGGTGAGCTTGAGGCAGATCCGGGAGGATGTCGTCGAAAAGGTCATCCTGCCCATCCTCCCCAGGGACCTATATGATCCAGAGCGGATCACCTTCCACATCAATCCCACCGGGAGATTTGTCGTGGGGGGCCCCCAGGGGGATACGGGTTTGACCGGGCGGAAGATCATTGCCGACACCTACGGGGGAGTGGGAAGCCATGGAGGGGGGTGCTTTTCGGGCAAAGACCCCACCAAGGTAGATCGGTCCGGCTCTTACGCGGCCCGGTATATTGCGAAGAATATCGTGGCTGCCAACCTGGCAGAGAAGTGCGAGGTGCAGCTGGCCTATGCGATCGGGGTGCAACAGCCGATCTCGGTGGTAATTGACACCAAGGAGACCGGAACCGTGCCTGACGATGAGATCCAAAAGGCCGTACGGAAGCACTTCGACTTTAGCCCAGCGGGCATCATCAAGGCCCTGGACCTGAGGCGACCCATCTTCAAAAAGACCGCTGCCTACGGGCACTTTGGCCGCATGGAGCCTGAGTTTACTTGGGAGAAGGTTGATTTGGTGGAGGCTCTAACTGCCGAGCTGAAAACCTCCTGAAGCGATTCGCAGGCGAGGAGCTGGACTGAGAGGCAGAGAAGGCAACTCGACTCTAACTATTATTCATTAAATCAATAGGTTAAGATAATAACTAAAAGTAATTTATCAAGCGTTTTGGCTAAAGGAGGAAAGGTGAAGTTCGATATTGCCGACATCAATCTTGCTGATAAGGGAAAGGTCCGCATCGAATGGGCCCAGCAGAGCATGCCCGTCCTGTCCTTAGTAAAGGAGCGGTTCAGCAGGCAGCAACCTCTGAAGGGCATTAGGCTTTCCGCCTGCCTGCACGTCACCACGGAAACTGCCAATCTGATGGATACCCTCAAGGCGGGCGGAGCCGAGGTATCCCTCTGTGCCTCTAACCCGTTGAGTACCCAAGATGACGCCGCCGCCTCCCTGGTGAAGCATTTCGGAGTGCCGGTCTTCGCTATTAAAGGGGAAGACAAGGAGACTTACTACCGCCATCTTTACTCTGCCATTGAGTTTGGACCCCAAATCACCATGGACGACGGGGCCGATACGATCTCGGTGCTTCATTCCCAACGCAGGGATCTAATCCCGCAGGTGATCGCGGGGACTGAGGAGACCACCACCGGGGTCATTCGCCTCAAGAGCATGGAGAAGAAGGGGGTCCTGGCCTATCCGATCATTGCGGTCAATGATGCCAAAACGAAGCATTTCTTTGACAATCGCTACGGGACTGGACAAAGCACCATTGATGGGATCTTGAGGGCGACCAACCTCCTCTTGGCTGGGAAGCGTTTCGTGGTCTGTGGTTACGGCTGGTGCGGCCGCGGGGTAGCCATGCGGGCTCGAGGGATGGGCTCCAATGTGATCGTTGTCGAAACAGACCCGCTCCGCGCGCTGGAGGCGCTCATGGATGGATACACCGTGCTTTCCGGCCTGGAGGCATCCAAGATAGGCGAGGTCTTCGTGACGGTCACCGGGAATACTCAGGTGCTGAGGCGGGAGCACTTCTTGGCGATGAGGGACGGAACGGTGATCTGCAATTCCGGCCATTTCAATGTAGAGATCGATATTGGTGCCCTGGAGGCATTGTCGGTCTCCCATCGTCCGAGTCGCGATTTCGTTGAGGAGTATACCCTGAAGGACGGAAGACGGATCTATCTGCTGGGGGAGGGGCGCCTGATCAACCTCGTCTCCGCCGAAGGCCATCCCGCGAGCGTGATGGATATGAGCTTTGCCAACCAGGCCCTTTCGGTGGAGTACGCGGTGAAGAATCGCGAAAGGATGGAGAAGAGGGTCTATCCCGTCCCCGAGGAGATCGATTCCGAGATTGCCCGGCTCAAGCTGCAGGCGATGGGAGTGATGATCGACCAATTGACCGAGGAGCAGAAGAAGTACTTGGCCTCTTGGGAAATGGGAACTTAGGAGGGTAAGGCCCTGACCTCCGGTTGGGTGCTCCAGCAACCAAC
Organism: bacterium; assembly: GCA_043800755.1. Classification (GTDB taxonomy): domain Bacteria; phylum Methylomirabilota; class Methylomirabilia; order CAVQYV01; family CAVQYV01; genus JAZDMQ01. The sequence continues at coordinate 10,034 of JAZDMQ010000058.1, forward strand.
CGGTAGCCGACTGAGGGACGCCGTCTTTTTGCCATTGCGGTGGGACAGGAGTGAGGAAGGCTCACCCTGGGCTTTCGATGGAATGGGGCGGGTGGCTATAGCTGAAGGAGGCCGATCATGAGGAAATCAACAGGGATGCTCATCTTATTGATTTGGGCCCTTTGCTTCCCGGTGATGGCTGCCGCAGAAGAGCAGGGCGGGATAACCAATGTGCTCGAGGCCCTGGGAAAGCAGAAGATAGAACCCCAGCAGGCCTGGAAGACAACCCCCCTGTTGGTGGGGCCCAACTGTACCCTCAACCTGGCCCAGCTGAATCTGGTGGTAAAAAGCCACTACCACCAGACCCATGACGAGATTGTCTATATTGTGCGGGGCAATGGGCTGGTCACCATTGGGGAACAGGAATACCAGGTGTGGCCGGGCTATGCCTATCTGGTTCCCCAGGGGACCGTTCATCGCTTCGTCAACCTGGGCCCGGACGCTGCGGTAGTGCTCTCCATCTTCTCCCCAGCCTTCGACGGCAAGGACCGGGTCTTCGTAGAAGAATAACGGCTTGGCCCCAAGGAGGTCGCAGGTTCATGTGGTCTGGCGGCCTCGATTAAGCAAAGGCGAGGGCGGAGGAAACCCCCCGGTGCCGGACCTTTTAAGGGCACCATTGAGGCTCTCGACCGCCAGAGCAGGGCGTCCCGCTTGAAGGGGACTTCAGGTGTTGGGAGAGGGGAGGTGGCATCGAGAAGGGATATTAGTCTTCTTGGAATAGGGCATCGACGAAGGCCCGGGGGTTGAATTCTTGGAGATCTTCCAAGCCTTCCCCCAAGCCGACATATCTCACCGGAATCTTCAACGCATCAGCAACGGCCACCACGATTCCCCCCTTGGCCGTTCCATCCAACTTGGCGATTACCAAACCAGTGACCCCCACCGCCGCGTGAAACTCCTTGGCTTGCCGAAGACCATTGTTTCCAGTGGTGGCATCAAGGACCAAAAGGACCTCATGGGGCCCCCCCTCCATCTGGCGGTTAATGGTACGCTTCATTTTCCTGAGCTCCTCCATAAGTCCCCGGTTGGTGTGCAAGCGCCCCGCTGTATCGAAGATCAGGACATCCTTCTTGCGCGCCCGGGCGGAGGCCACCGCATCGAAGGCCACGGCCGAGGGATCGCCACCCGGCTGATGGTGGATCATCTCTACGCCAATCCGCTCCGCCCAGATTTTCAGCTGGTCAATGGCAGCGGCGCGAAAGGTATCCGCTGCAGCCAAGAGCACCTCTTTTCCCTGACCCTTATAGCGGTAGGCGAGCTTGGCAATGGTCGTGGTCTTTCCCGTTCCGTTCACACCGAGGACGAGGACCAGGTGGGGGTTCTCCATTTTGACTTCGTTTGTTGCTTTATTTAAGATAGATAACAGTTGACCCTTCAGAAAAGACTTTAAGTCTTGCGCGTCCTTTATTGCCGATCTTCTGATTCTTTCCCGAAGACTGACGAGGAGGGTTTGGGTGGTGGGAACTCCAATATCCGCCGCCAGAAGGATCTCCTCCAGTTCCTCTAAGGAGGCTTCGCTGATCGCCTTCCCCGAAAAAAGGCCCTGCATCCTTCCGCCGAGGACCTCCTGAGTCCTCTTTAGTCCTGTCTTTAACTGGCTGAAGAGATTCATCATTCCTCAAATAGACAATTCTTTCTCTAAGGCCGGGGCGAGGATTCGGCATTGAAAAAGCGCCTGGCCCAGATTTCCATCTTGATGGACGAGCAAGACCAGGAAGAACAGATCTTTGAGAGGGGTTACCACCAGAATCGCCTTTTGCAGCTCCAGCACAATGCCCCTGACTACCCCCTGGTTCAGGCGGCTCACTGTGGAGAGGATATCGCGCACCACCAACCCGTACCGGGCCCCAATCCATTCCACATCAAAGCCGGGCTCTTTCGAGTAACAGTCTATCGCCTCCCCCTCCATGCTGATCACGACGGAAGCGATTCCCCCCTCAACCTTCTGGACGAGAGAGTTCAAGGCCTCTTTGATTTCCATGTCTCCCTCCGACAAGAGATTCTACCCGATTCCCCTTGCGCCTTTTTGTCCCGTTTTCATCGAATCTCACCGACATCACTTTGGAGATACCCGGCTCTTCCATAGTTATCCCATAGAGGCTATCGGCGGCCTCCATGGTCTTTTTGTTGTGGGTGATCAGAATAAATTGATATTCCTGTGAAAACTCCTTGATGAGGGATACAAACCGCTCGATATTCGCATCGTCCAGGGGGGCGTCCACCTCGTCGAGGAGGCAGAATGGGGTAGGGCGATACTTAAAAAGGGCCAACAGGAAGGCAAGCGCGGCCAAAGCCTTCTCCCCGCCGGAGAAGAGATCGAGGTGAGACAGGTGCTTTCCCGGAGGGGAGACCATCATCTCCACACCCAATTGCTCTTCGCCTTCCTCCTCGCTGCGCTGCAGGCGGATCTCCGCGGTGCCTCCCCCAAAAAGCCGTCCGCAATACTCCTCGAAGTATTGGTTGATGGAGCGAAAGGCCTCTCCAAAAAGCCTTTGGGTGGTCTTATTGATTTCGGAAATGGCCTGGCGGAGGGAGGACACAGAGCTGCGGAGATCATGAGCCTGGGAATTCAGGAAGAGGAACCTCTTGCTCAGGGCTTCATAATCCGCCAAGGCTGCCATATTCACCGGTTCGAGTCTTCGGCAGCGCTCTTGGTGTCGGAGCAATTCATCCTGCGCCACGGAGGTCTGCATTTTCTCTTCTTGATATCGGGCCTGTCGCTCAGCGAACTCGGAGGGCTCAGAGCCGCTGAGGCCTTGCCGCAGGTAATGAAGGCTCTGCTCTATTTGGGCCTTTCTGATCTGCAATTCGCCCAGGGAGCCCTCGACCTCCGAGATCTGTCGCCTCAGACGGGCCACATTCTCCTCGCTCTGGCTGAGGCGTAGGGATACCGCTGACCTCTGATTCGCAATTTCTGCCAGGGACTTGTTGATCTCCGCCTCCTGGGCACCCAGCTCAGAGAGGATTCTTTCTTTCTCTCCGGAGGAAGTCTCCATTGCCGAGCGCCTTTGCTGAACCGCGACCAACTCCCTCTGCAGTTGTTCCTTTCTCTGAAGGAAAGAATTGACCTGCTCCTCCTTCCGCGCGATCTGCGTTGCCTTCTCTCGGCGCTCTTCCTCCTGGGATCGAAGCTCTTCCTCCCCAGACGCATCCTGCTTCAGAAGTTGCTGGTGCTGGGTCCTCAGGGCTTCCACGGAGTTCTGAAGCCTTCCTATCTCCCTTTCGCAGATCGTTTGCCGCTGTTCTTGTTCCTTCTGTTCCCGGCTGCTCGCTGACAGTTCTTCCCTGACCTGGGCGATCTCCTCTTCGGTAGCGCGCAACTCAATGGCATTGATCTCCTCTTGTTGGCCGATCTTTTCCAGATCGACTCCCAACTGGCGGCGGTCTTTCTCCAAGGTGACCCGCTCAATTTGCAGACTTTGCCCCTCTTTTTCCAGGGTTTCAGCCGTTGCTTTGATCTCCCTCTGGAGCTGCCCCAGGACTTCCCTTCTGGTCTGGACTTGCTTAAGTTCCTCTCTCGCCAGCCTCACCCGCCCCCTGAGATCTTTGATCTCTCGCTGGCGGACCAGGAGCCCGAAGGAGGAGTGGGAGGGTAATCGAATCGATCCCCTCGGCGTGACCACTTCCCCCCTCAAGGTGGCCACGGCCCGCACTCCCTCATATCGCCCGAAGACCTCCAGGGCAGTCTTCAGGTCCTCCACCACCAAGTCATCGGAGAGGAGCTGTCTCACCAAGCCCTCATACCGCGGCTCACAGACGATCAGATCAATAGCCCGCCCAATAATTCCCGAAGAAGGAGGAAAATCCTCAGACCGGGCATAGGAGACCTTCCGTTCCTCTGAAGCGGACGGGAAAGACAAGGGAAGGAAGGTGGCTCCCCCTTCTTTTCGCGATTCGAGTTCCTGGATCGCCCGACGGGCCTCCTCTAAGCTATCCATGACCAGCCCTTGTAGCTCAGCACCCAAAAGGGCTTCAATTGCCTTTTCGCAGCCCGCAGTTGTTTCGACGATCTCGGTGAGAGTCCTGATCGATCCGGTCTCCAGGGGCTCGGAAGCGTTCCTCTGCTGGAGGAGAAATTGGGCCCCCGCCCCATATCCCAAATAGCTCCTTTGCAGATCCTCATAGGATTCGAGGCGGCTGGAGTATTCGCCTACCTGCCGTTGCCAACGGGTGAGGGCGAGATCAACATCCTCCTGCTCTTTCGTCGTAGAGGCTAAAGAAGTGGCGATCTCGGCGCGCTTGGACTCCCATTCGCTGCACCTGGAGGCCCAGCCCCTCATTTCTGCCTCCACGCTTGTGTCCTTCTCTCGGAGATGAGCGATCTCAGAAGATAGGGACTCATTCTGGGACTTCAACTTCTCCGCTTGTTGAATGAGCTTCCGATCCTGATTCTCCAAAGCCAGACATTGGTTTCGCAAACCGCTGCAGAGGGCTGCTGCCTGGAATACCTCTCTCCGTTTTTCCTCCAGGAGTCGGCTGAGTCGGTCCAACTCCTGGGAGAGGGTTTCTTTCTTCTCCTGCAATTCTTTTCGCTTCAAGGAAAGGGAATCCATCCTTTCTCCCAGGACCTCCCCTCTTTTCCTTTCCTCGGCCAGCACTTTCTGGAGTTGTTCGATCTGGGAGGAGGCGGTGCCGAGTTCAGCGTGGATCTTTTCCTCCGCTTCTCGTAACTCCCCGCCCTCCTGAACCAGCATCTCGAACTGGCCTGAAACCTTCTCGATTTCTCCCTTCAATCGATATAGTGAATTCTGAGTCTCCTGAAGGAGTCCGTCCAACTTCAAGAGGTCGATTCGCTCCAACTCCCGTTGCCCATCGACCTGGAAGACCTGAGCGGCCAAGGAGGCCTTCTCGTCGCTCCTATCTCTCAAACCGAGGGAGACCTCACCGGCCTCCGCCTCCGTCCTTTGATAATTCTCGAATCGGAGATATCCCTCCAGGTATTCTATTCCTTCGCGAAGTTCCTCATATTCCCTTGCCCTCTTGGCCTGGCGATTAAGGGAGTTCCGCTGCTGCTCCACCTCGTTGATGATATCTCCCAGGCGGGAGAGGTTCTCCTCCGCCGCTCCAAGCTTGGCGACAGCCGCCCTCTTCCGCAGCTTGTATTTCATGATCCCCGCGGCTTCCTCGATCATCGCCTTCCTTTCGCCGGGCTTGATCTCAATGACGGAGGCAAGGGCTCCCTGCTCGATCAAGGCATAAGGGGTGTTTCCCAATCCGGAATCGAGGAAGAGGTTCAGAATGTCGCGCAGAAGGCAAGGGGCGCCATTCAAGAAGTATTCGCTTTCCCCCGAACGAAAGAGGCGCCGGCTGACAGTGATTTCGCTAAATTCGGTAGGGAGTTGACCTTCGTGGGCAGCGATCGTGAGGGAGACCTCGGCCATTCCCAGGGGGGGATAGGCTCCGTTCCCATTAAATATGATGTCCTCCATCCTCTCTGCCCGGAGGGAACGATGCCCTTGCTCTCCCAGAACCCAGCGGATGGCATCGCAGACATTGCTTTTTCCGCACCCATTCGGCCCCACAACAGAGGTAATACCGGGCTCGAAGGAGATGTCGGTCTCTTGGTAAAAGGACTTGAAGCCCATCAAACGCAGGCGCGAGAGGTACATGGCAATAGTTTCTTACCACAGGTTTTCTGGGTCTGTAAAGGGGAAAATACTATTTGGTGTATAATCGTAGAAATAAACCACAATATATTGTAGTTCATTCCTGGTGATTCCTTTGCCAGTGGCAAAGGCCATCCTTGGCTGCCTCCTGTTCTGCCTCCTTCTTGTTCTTTCCCTTGCCCGTTCCCAGCACCTTTTGCCCAGCTTTAACCTCCACCCAAAAATGGGGGTCGTGAGAAGGACCCTCTTGGGCCTTCACCCGATATCGCGGGAGAATATGAAAATCGAGCTGAACCAACGCCTGCAGTCTGGATTTAGAGTCCAGGATGGAGTCGTGAGGGATGTGTCTCAGCTCTTCCTGGAGATAAGGCAAGAGGATTTGGTGCACCGGAGACCAGCCTCCATCCAGGTACAGGGCGGCGACCAACGCCTCCAAAGCATCCGCCAGGATCGACTGCTTCTTCCTGCCCGTGGACATCTCTTCCCCCTTGCCCAATCTGAGGAAATCTCCTAGGCGCATGCCCTTCGCGATGCGGGCCAGAACCTTTCGGCTGACCAGGTATCCCTTGAGGGTGGAGAGGTCCCCTTCTCGGGCTATGGGATAGATTTCATACAGTAGTTGGCTCACCAAAAAGCCAAGAATGGCATCCCCCAGGAATTCCATTTTTTCGTTGTGGCTAGGAGTTTCCACGGCGGCCAACCTTTCGCCTTGCAGAGACCGGTGGGTTAAGGCACAGGCCAGGAGGTCAGGGTTCCGAAATCGATAGCGTAAGAGGCGCTCGATCTCTTGCAACGGATCATTCCTCCTTCTCGTCTTGTGGGGCTTTCATCTTTCCAGCAAGCAATATAGCATGAGGATTTGAGATTGCTCAATAGGCCGATGGAGAAAATATCCTTGACAAAGTGGGTAAGTAAATAATATATCGCAATTCGATCAGGTGGGATTAAATTCGAGCCATCGCACTGGGAGGGGAGAATCCCCAGCCCTTTGCTATCCGATGAAGGAGAGGCACAGGGCGATAGGGGGCCCCATAGTCGGTGGCCAGAATTTCGTTCGCTGGACATCTTCAAGGAGTGTGCGGAAGTGGGTTTTAATGCCAGGACCCTCAGGAGGTTTTCCCGGATTGTGGGGCGGGAAGGCCTTCTTTCAACTTCTACCGACCTGAAGGTATACGAATACGATGCCTCCCTAGAAAGAGGGAGGCCGGCCGCGGTCGTCTTCCCTACCTCCAGGGAACAGGTAGTCCGCTTGGTCAAATTGGCCAACAAAGAGAAGATTCCCTTTGTGGCTCGGGGTTCCGGGACCAATCTGAGCGGGGGAAGTATCCCCCCAGCGGGAGGCTTGGTGATCGAGTTCTCCCGCATGAATCGTATCTTAGAGATTGACCGGGAGAATCTCTGCGCCACGGTGGAGCCAGGGCTTTACAATATTGAGCTCTCCAATGCCTTGATCCCCCATGGCTATTATTATGCCCCGGATCCCGCAAGCCAGAAGGTCTCCACCTTCGGGGGAAATGTGGGGGAAAATTCAGGGGGTCCCCACTGCCTCAAGTACGGGGTAACCACCAATCATGTCCTTGGCCTGGAAGTGGTCCTCTCTGATGGTGAGTTGGTCGAGTTGGGAGGGAAGACATCTGACCCTTTAGGATATGACCTGGTCGGGGTCTTGGTTGGATCCGAAGGAACCCTGGGTATCATTACCAAGGTTGTGGTTCGGATTATGAGGTTGCCCGAGGCGGTCAAGACCTTTCTGGCCATCTATGACTCGATCGGGGAGGCGGGAGAGAGCGTATCGGCCATCATTGCCCAGGGCATCTTGCCAGCGACTCTGGAATTGATGGACAAGACGGTGATCGCGGCGGTGGAGGCATCCCTGAAGGCCGGATATCCTCTGGATGCAGAGGCAGTTCTTATCATAGAGCTGGATGGGCTCAAGGAAAGCATGGATAGGCTCTCGGAGAAGGTGATTCAGACCTGCCGGGAGCACGGGGTGAGAGAGGTCAAGACGGCCCAGACAGGCGATGAGAGGGAGGCACTGTGGGCAGGCAGGAGAGGAGCCTTTGGCGCCATCGCCCGGGTAGCCCCCAACTATCTGGTAACCGACGGAACTGTGCCCCGCAACCGGCTGCCCGAAGTCCTTCGCCGGGTGAGCGAAATTGGAAAGAAATATGACCTCCTGATCGGTAATGTACTGCATGCAGGCGATGGAAACCTCCATCCCCTGATCCTCTTCGACGAGAGAAACCAGGAACAGAGGAAAAAGGTAGTGCAGGCAGGACTGGAGATTTTGGAGGCCTGCGTGGCCGTGGGCGGAACCATCAGTGGAGAACATGGGATCGGATTGGAGAAGATCTCGGCCATGCCCCTGGTGTGTGGAAGGAGTGAACTCCAGGCCCTGCGCCATGTGAAAGAGTCCTTTGACCCTTACTACCTCAGCAACCCCCGAAAGATTCTCCCCCCGCAGGAAGGCGAGGAGCGGGGGGAGAGGGATCGCGCATGAATGGACGCCCCTCATACGAAACCCTCCCGCAGGGACTCTTTTCCTCTGTTCCGACGATCCGTGATTCCCTTCGAGTTGATTCCATGCCCGTGGAGGGGAGGACTGCCAAGGGTGCCGTCTCTGCCAATTCTTTAGAGGAGATGGCAGAGTTGCTCCGGGCGGCCAGCAAGGAAAAAATAGCAATCATTCCTCGGGGATCGGGAACCATGATGGGGCTGGGGAATCCCCCTCGAGAGGTGGATTTGGTGTTGGACCTCAGGAGGCTTAGCAGGGTCTTGGAGTACAATCCAGAAAACCTCACGGTGACCGCGGAATGCGGCCTTCCCCTCGCAGGCTTACAAGAGATTCTTGGAAGAAAGGGACAGTTTCTCCCCCTGGATCCACCCTATTTTCTCTCCGCCAGTCTGGGGGGCATTGTGGCAGCTAATGCGAGCGGTCCGAAGAGGCTTCATTTTGGCACGGTCCGCGACATGATCCTGGGTATGAGAGTTGCCCTGGCGGATGGGTCAGTGGTCAGCTTTGGAGGGCGCTGCGTCAAGAATGTCTCCGGCTTGGATATGTGCAAGCTTTTTGCAGGTTCCCTCGGAACTCTCGGGATTATCGGTGAACTCACCTTCAAGGTTCATCCCCTTCCCGAGCAGGAAGTAATTCAGGTGGGCTTTTCATCAGATCCAGCGAATTTGCTGAGGGCCTGCCATTCTTTGGTACATTCGGTCCTATTCCCTGCTGCCCTGGAGATATTGCATCCTCATTTAGCAAGGATTTGGTGTCGACAGATGGGGCTTTCCTATCCTCAGGAAGATTGGCTGATTTTGATCGGATGGGTGGGGTTTGCTGAGGATGTGAGCCGCTTAGCCCAGGAGGGTCAAGAGGTCTTTTCCAACCACGGGGTGATGGGGGGCGAGATCTGCCCGTCCGATCGGGCCAGATCCGGATGGGAGGTCTTCGGGCAACTTCCGCGACATTTGGAAGTCCCACCTGAGGACTTGATCCTCTGTCGCATGTGCCTTCCCCTTAGCGCATTGGAAGAGGCAATAGTGGGGTGGCAGAAGGAAGCTAAAGCTATGGGTGGCAGCTCAGCCCAATCCATCCGGGCGGGATCGGGGATCCTCTGTGGCTACCTTTTCGGTACCCAGCGAAATGAGGAAAGGACGGTGGAGGCCCTGGAGCGACTGAGGGGCTGGGCTTTAGGTTTGGGGGGAAGTCTGGTGGTCGAGAGTGCCCCCTTGTGGTTAAAAAAACGCCTGGATGTCTGGGGGCCGGTGGGGAAGCGACTCATCTTGATGAGGCGTCTGAAGGGCCATTTCGATCCCATGGGGGTTCTGAATCCGGGCAGATATCTGGGAGGGATCTAAGGTTACTCGTTCCGGAGAGCATGAAAAGCAGACCGACCTGACCAGATCGTTGCCGAAATTGGTGGCATGGGAGTCTACCCGTGCCTGCCGGCTGGCCTGTCTTCATTGTCGGGCCGAAGCTCAGCCCGAACCCCACCCCCACCAGTTGGGAAAAGAGGAGGTCTTTCGTCTCATCGACGAGATCGCTGCGTTTTCCCGGCCTATCTTGATTATTACCGGAGGAGATCCGCTATTGCGGGAGGATATCTTCGAGATCTCGGCATATGCGGAAAGAAAAGGCCTGCGCCCGGTAATGTCACCCAGCGGCTCCCGCATCACCCCCGAGATCATTGAGAAGATGATGACCTGCGGCATCAAGCGGATTTCCATGAGCCTTGATGGTCCCCACGCTGAGGTCCATGATTTCTTTCGCCAGGTGAGGGGGTGCTTCGATCAAACCCTTCAGGCCCTGGAATATGCCAGGAAAGCGGACCTTCCCTTTCAGGTCAACACCACGGTTACCCGCCACAACCAGGGAGATCTCCCGGCGATCCGGGATCTGGTTCTGTCGCTGGGCGCAGTGGCTTGGGACCTTTTCATGTTCATACCCACTGGTCGTGGCCGAGCTGAGCTGGCCCTCTCCCCCGGGGAATACGAGGAGGTCATGGCCTGGGTCCATGAGGCCAGCCTCGGATCCCCCATTTTGATCAAAATGACCTGCTCACCTCAATACCGGAGAGTCTTAGATCAACATGGGGCGATTCAGAAAAGGACGCACCCTGTGGGTCGCGGATGCATGTGCGGAGGTGGATTCTGCTTTGTTTCCCACGTCGGCGAGGTCCTCGGCTGTGGGTACCTGCCCTTGGTGGCGGGGAATGTGCGAAAACAGAGCTTCCAGGAGATCTATCAAAACTCGCTCCTCTTTCGTCAGCTGAGAGACCCATCCTCCTTGAGGGGGAAATGCGCCCGTTGCGAATTCAGGATGCTCTGCGGCGGTTGCCGGGCGCGCGCCTTCGCAATCTCGGGAGATGCGTTAGGAGAGGAGCCTTATTGCCTTTACCAACCCCGAGCAGGAAGAGAGGAAACAGATGCGAGAGGAAGTGGAAAAGACCCTGGCTGAGATCAGGCCTCTTTTGCAGGCGGATGGGGGAGACATCGAGTTGGTTGAGGTCGAGGGAGGTGTGGTTAAGGTGAAGTTGACGGGGGCTTGTGGAGGTTGTCCGATGGCCACCCTGACGCTGAAGAACCATGTGGAGCGAAAGTTGAGGGAGGCGTTGCCCGGGATTAAAGAGGTTGTCGCCCTGTAAAAGGGAAGAGATCGCCGGACGGGCTCAAATTCCCTCATGTTATCGAATCGGCCCCGGAGGCCCGAGGCTTCGATCGGGTCGATCCGCCTGCCAGGGATGCGGCCGAGGCGTTGCGGCACCAAGGGTGAGATAATCTCCCAGGAGATAATGGATGAAACTGACGAGTCTGGCGGTGGGAAGTCTCTTGACCAATTGCTATATTCTTGATGCAGGAACGAAGGAAGCCTTAGTGATCGATCCTGGGGGAGATGTGGAAGTGATCGTCGAGACCCTGCGAAAGCATGATTCGGAGCTACGATATATATTGGCCACCCATGCGCACTTTGACCACGTGGGTGGCATAAGGCAATTACAAGAAGCCCTAGGAGGGGAAACCCTCTTGCACCGGGCGGACTTTCCGCTCCTGAAAAACCTTGCAGCCCAGAGTGCCGCCTTCGGGTTGAAGACCGGCCCCATCCCCCACATCGATCGTTTCGTGGAAGAAGGAGACCTTCTCGTCCTGGGGGATGCCCATTACCAGATCGTTCACACGCCGGGTCATTCACCGGGGGGGATCTCCTTGATTGGCACCAGGATGGCTTTTGTAGGCGATACCCTCTTCGCCGGGTCGATCGGTCGCAGCGATCTTCCCGGAGGCTGTTACGAGGACCTGATTGACTCGATTCGCGGGAAATTACTCTGCTTGGAGGACGAGGCATCGGTCTTTCCTGGACATGGGGAGGCCACGACCATTGGCCAGGAACGCAGAACCAATCCCTTTCTGCTAAAGGATGAGAGAGCATGAGAGAAGACGCCTTTGACGCGATCGTGGTGGGCGCTGGACCGGCGGGTACCGCCGCGGCCTACCTCCTTGCGCAGGCAGGCTGGCAGGTGGTTCTGGTGGAAAGGGGCGATTATCCAGGAGCCAAGAATGTGATGGGAGGCATCCTTTACCGGAAGGCGATGGAAGAGGTGATCCCCTCCTTCTGGGAGGAGGCCCCAGTGGAACGCCACATCAGCGAGCAGAGGCTCTGGGTGCTCTCCTCTGATTCTGCCTTCAGCTTAGGCTATAAAAGCGACCAACTGGCGAAAGGGCCATACAATGCTTTCACCGTTCTGCGAGCCAAGTTTGACTCATGGTTTGCGAAAAGGGCGGAGGAGGCCGGGGCAATCCTGGTCTCGCAGACAGTGGTGGAGGACCTCATCTTCGATCAAGACCAGGTGATTGGAGTAAGGACTGGTCGCGAGGAGGGGGACCTCTTCGCCCAGGTGGTGATCTTGGCCGACGGGGTCAATTCCCTTTTGGCCCAGCAAGCCGGTCTCCATCCAGAGATACTGCCCTATCAGGTCGCCTTGGCGGTCAAGGAGATCATCTCCCTTCCGAAGGAAAAGATCGAGGATCGATTTAACCTGGAGGAGGGCGAGGGAACGGCCATCGAGATCGTGGGGGAAAACACCAAGGGGCAGGTGGGCACAGGCTTCATCTATACCAACCGGGAATCGCTCTCCGTGGGGGTAGGAGTTTTGCTCCAAGATCTGGTGAAATCCAGGCTCACACCTCAAGATCTCATCGAGGGGATGAAGACCCATCCCCTGATCCGCCGCCTGCTCGCAGGGGGAGAGACCGAGGAGTACTCGGCACACTTGATTCCCGAAGGGGGATGGGTAGCCATTCCGCAGCTTTACAGGGGGGGGCTGATGGTAGCGGGAGACGCAGGCATGTTAGTCAATAGTCTGCACCGTGAGGGCTCTAATATGGCCCTGACCTCCGGAAGATTGGCGGCGGGGGCGGCCTTGAGGGCGAAAGAGGTTGGAGATTTCTCGGCCGCCAGCCTGAGCAGCTATCGAACAGCCCTGGAACAGAGCTTTGTTCTACAAGACCTCAAGCGCTATCGAAGGGTTTCCGGCCTGTTGTCTGGTCACCCCCATCTCTTTTCCCTTTATCCCCAGATGGCGAATGAGGCTGCCCATGAGATCCTGGTTGTGGACGGCAGGCCCAAGGCGGAGAAGGTTCAACTGATCAAGGGGATGGTTTTCCAGAAGCTATCCCGGTGGGAAATACTTAAAGATCTTTACCATCTTTGGAGGACCTTCAGGTGAAGTTAGAGGATAAACTCTACCTCCTTAAGTTCAAGCCAGACGAAAAGACCCATTTGCAGCCGAAAGAAGAGGATTGCCAGCGTTGCACCGAGAGGCCATGCACCACCTTCTGTCCGGCCCAGGTTTACAAATGGGAGGAAGGCAAGCTGGTAGTCTCGTTCGAGAACTGCCTGGAATGCGGCTCGTGTCGCATTGGCTGTACCTTCGTCTCCGTGGATTGGCGTTATCCGCGGGGCGGATTTGGGGTATCGTTCCGGTTTGGCTAAAAAAGGTTGACTGGAAGGGGATTAAAGGTTAAATTATCACGATTAACTAAGGGGGGGTAATTTTATGCGCAGCGATATCATCAAAGAAGGGCTGGAGAGGGTTCCTCATCGATCGATGCTTCATGCCTTAGGTGTTACCCGGGACGCCCTCAAGAAGCCCTTCATTGGAGTGGCCACGAGTTTCAGCGATCTTATCCCCGGGCACATGGGTATGAGAGACATGGAACGGTTCATTGAGAAGGGAGTCCACTCGGGAGGGGGTTATTCCTTCCTCTTTGGAATCCCGGGGGTTTGCGACGGAATCGCCATGGGCCATTCTGGCATGCACTATTCCTTGCCCTCCCGGGAACTGATTGCCGATTGTATCGAATCCGTTGCCGGGGTTCATTGTTTTGATGGGCTGGTGTTGTTGACGAACTGTGATAAGATAACCCCAGGGATGTTGATGGGCTGCGCGCGCGTCAACATTCCTACCGTGGTACTTACTGCTGGGCCGATGCTTTCAGGCAGATACAAGATGCGCCGACTCTCCTTCGTCAACGATTCTTTTGAGGCCATTGGGCGTTTCAAGACGGGCCAGATCGATGCCCATGAGTTGGAATGCCTCGAAATGGAATCATGCCCAGGGGCTGGTGCTTGTCAGGGGCTTTACACCGCCAACACGATGGCCTGCATGACCGAGGTCTTGGGAATGTCGCTGCCGGGCACCGCGACCGCACTGGCCGGTTCATCTCGCAAAAGGCGCCTCGCCTTCGCATCGGGAGAGCAGGTGGTCCGATTAGTTGAAGGGGAAGTTACTCCTCGGAAGATCATGACGAAGGAGGCTTTCGAAAATGCGATCCACGTGGATATGGCCTTGGGTGGTTCAACGAATACCGTTCTTCATTTGACCGCCATCGCCAAGGAAGCGGGGGTGAGTCTGGGTCTCGACCTTTATGATCGTATCAGCAACGAGGCTCCTCAACTCTGCAGCCTCCTCCCCGGGGGAAAATACTTCTTGGAGGATCTGGACTTTGCTGGAGGCATCCCTGCCGTGATGAAGAGGATAAAGTCACAGCTCCATGACCTGCCTACGGTTTCCGGGAAAAGGACCGCGCAGATCATCGAGGAAGCAGAGATCTTTGACGAAGACATCGTTCGCCCCCTAGAGCATCCCTACAGTCCGAAAGGAGGGATCGCCATCCTGCGGGGTAATCTCGCGCCGCTGGGGGCGGTGGTGAAGCAGGTTGGACTTACGGATAAGATGAAGAGATTTGAAGGCCGGGCCAAGGTGTTTGATTCAGAGGAAACGGGTATGGCGGCCATCATGGGCGGGAAGATCTTGCCTGGAGATGTCATCGTCATCCGGTATGAAGGCCCGAAGGGCGGGCCGGGCATGCCCGAGATGCTTTTGCCAACCTCGGTGCTCATGGGTCTCGGACTGGGAGAGGTTGTGGCGCTTATCACCGACGGTCGTTTTTCCGGGGGCACCAGGGGTCCTTGCATCGGCCATATCTCCCCGGAGGCCATGGAGGGGGGGCCCATTGCCATTCTTCAAGATGGAGATCTTATCTCCATCGATATCCGCCAACGGACTCTCCAGGTGAAGCTGGGCGACCGAGAGATCCAAGACCGACTCTCGAAATGGAAGCCGCCGCGGCCTAAGGTCACCGAAGGCTGGTTGGCCAGGTACTCTAAGTTAGTCACTTCTGCCAACACGGGTGCGGTGTTGAAGAGTGAGGATTAAATGAAGCTCCCCCCACCGGGAGCATCTTGCGGAAAACCCTCTGGTCATTGCGTTAAGGAGCTACCGTGAAGCTTTCGGGTGCACAAATCATCGTCGAGAGCCTGCTCAAAGAGGGCGTGGAGGTCATCTTCGGATTTCCTGGGGGGGTGATCCTCCCGATCTATGATGTGCTATATGATTCCCCATTGAGACATATCCTGGTGCGACACGAGCAGGCGGCGGCCCATGCGGCGGATGGATATGCCAGGGCCACGGGAAAGGTGGGGGCTTGTCTGGTGACCTCCGGTCCTGGGGCCACCAATGTGGTTACCGGGGTGGCCACTGCCTATATGGACTCCGTCCCGATGGTGGTCGTTACCGGACAGGTTGCTACCCCGATGATTGGCAACGATGCCTTTCAAGAGGCGGATATCGTTGGGATTACCCGTCCCTGCACCAAGCACAATTATTTGGTCAAGGATGTGAAAGATTTGGCCCTGACCCTGAAGGAGGCCTTCCACATAGCGGCGACGGGTCGACCCGGGCCGGTCCTGGTGGATGTACCGAAGGATATCATCCTCTCCGAGGCGAGCTACCACTACCCGGAGACCATCTACATGCGTAGTTATAACCCGACCTACAATGGTCACCCGGGCCAGATCCTGAAGGCTGCCAAGGCCATCGTGAAAGCGAAACGGCCTATTATCTATGTGGGAGGAGGGGTCATCAATTCCGGGGCCTCGGAGGAGTTGCTCAAGCTGGCGAAGATGACCCATACTCCGGTCACCACCACCCTGTTGGGGTTGGGCGCCTTTCCAGAAGACTCCCCACTCAGCTTGGGAATGCTTGGGATGCACGGGGCCTGGCACACCAACACGGCAGTCTCCAACACTGACCTACTCTTGGCGATTGGTGCACGGTTTGACGATCGGGTGACGGGAAAGATCGAGGGATTCGCCCCGGGGGCATTCATTATTCACATCGATATCGATCCTTCGGCCATTAGCAAGAATGTGCGCGTGGATGTTCCCGTGGTGGGAGATGCCAAGAAGGTCCTTATCAAGTTGATTGAGACCCTGGAGGCCTTGCCGGATCGGTCCAACCTGAAGGAGCGGAGACAGTGGATCAAACAGATCCAGGAATGGAAGAAAACCCACCCACTTAGCTACGAGCAAGATGATAAGATCATCAAGCCCCAGTATGTGGTGGAGGAGATCTCCCGCCTCACCAAGGGGGACGCCATTATCACCACCGAGGTAGGGCAAAGCCAGATGTGGACCGCCCAGTTTTGTCAATTTCTGCGGCCCCGGACCTTCCTCTCCTCGGGAGGGTTGGGAACGATGGGATATGGATTCCCTGCGGCCATTGGAGCTCAAGTGGCGTTTCCCGATAAGTTGGTCATTGATATCGCCGGAGATGGAAGCTTCCAAATGAATCTGCAAGAGCTGGCGACGGTGGTGCAATACGATCTTCCCCTGAAGGTGGCGATACTCAACAACCGCTGTCTCGGGATGATTCGCCAATGGCAAGAGCTATTCTTTGGCCGTCGCTATTCTCATTCGAAATTGGTGGGGGGGCCAGATTTCGTGAGATTGGCGGAGGCCTACGGGGCGGTAGGGTTGAGGGCCACTAGGCCGGAGGAGGTAACGGCTGTCCTAAAAAGGGCCTTTGCTATCCCGAAGCCGGTGATTATCGATTTTCAAGTGGACCCGGAGGAGTGCGTCTTCCCCATGGTAGCAGCTGGGGCCTCCATCAATAATATGATCTTGGGAAAGGCGGAGCCTAAGGAGCCGAAGAGGCTTCTACGGGCTGTTAAATGAAGGTAGCCTGGTATTTTTTTTGGAGGGTAGCTGGTGCGACATACAATCTCCATCCTCGTTGAGAATCGTTTTGGGGTGCTTTCCCGGGTCTCCGGTCTCTTTAGTGGCCGGGGCTTCAACATTGAAAGCCTTTCGGTGGGAGAAACCCTCGATCCCTCCGTCTCTCGGATGACTGTGGTGGTACGAGGGGATGATCTCATCGTGGAACAGATCAAGAAGCAGCTGAACAAGCTCATCGATGTCATCAAAGTGATCGATCTCACTAGCGAGGAGTTTCTGGAACGAGAGCTGGTTCTGGTCAGGGTGAACGCCGAGCCAGGGGTGCGGGCGGAGGTGCTGAGGATTGCGGATATCTTTCGGGCCAGGGTGGTGGATGTGACCCCCAAGAGCTACACCTTGGAATCAACGGGTGACGAGAGCAAAGTAACGGCCTTCCTTGAACTATTGAGGCCTTACGGGATACAGGAAGTGGTGCGGACCGGCAAGGTGGCGATTGCCCGGGCGCGGAAGGTTCCAACTAAAGCCGAAAAGAGGGCGGAGAGGAAACCGGCGGGAAAGGTGGTGGGATTTCGAGAGTAAAGGCGTAAGGGCGGCAAGGTTCTGTGGTCTTTAAGGGAGAGGAGAAGAATAGTGGCTAAGGTATATTATGACAAAGACGCAAATCTCGCCATTCTAAGAGGAAAGAAGATTGCGGTCGTCGGATATGGAAGCCAGGGCCATGCCCAGGCACAGAATTTGCGCGACAGCGGCCTAAAGGTCATGGTGAGCGAGCTGGAGGGATCAGATAACTGGAAGCTCGCGGTCAAGGATGGCTTTAAGCCAGTATCGGCCTCTGAGGCGGCTAAAGAGGCAGACCTCATCCAGATCTTGACCCAGGATGATGTGCAGGCAAGGTTGTACAAGACCTCAGTAGAGCCTCATCTCAAGAAGGGCAAGGTCTTGATCTTTTCACATGGTTTCAATATCCATTTTTCTCAGATCGTTCCTCCCGGCAATGTGGATGTGATCATGATCGCCCCCAAGGGCCCGGGCCACATCGTGCGACGGATGTTCGTCGAAGGGGGAGGGGTCCCTTGCCTGATCGCGATCCAGCAAAATGCCTCAGGGGAGGCTAAGAAGATCGCCCTGGCTTACGCGAAGGGCATTGGCGGAACTCGCGCCGGGGTCATTGAGACCACCTTCAAAGAAGAGGTGGAGACAGATCTCTTTGGGGAGCAGTGCGTCCTCTGTGGCGGAGTAACGGAACTCATCAAGGCCGGATTCGATACCCTGGTAGAAGCGGGCTATCAGCCGGAGATCGCCTATTTTGAGTGTCTGAACGAGCTGAAATTGATCGTGGATCTCATCTTCGAAGGAGGTCTTACCTACATGCGGTATTCGGTGAGCGATACCGCCGAATACGGGGATTACACCAAGGGCCCGAGAGTCATTGACGCCTCGACGCGCCAACGGATGAAGCAAATCCTGCAAGATGTCCAGTCTGGCGACTTCGCCCGGGATTGGATTCTGGAAAATCAGGCAGGTCGGCCCGTCTACCATGCCTTGAAGAAGCGAGATGCGGAACATCCCATTGAGATCGTGGGGAAAGAATTGAGAAAGATGATGAAGTGGATCAAGCCCAAGGGCTAAGAGGCGATGAATCCAGTTACAAGAGAATCATGGACCTACATTCTTCCGGTGGCGATTGCGGCGACCCTGCTTTTGCTGCTGCGCGCCTTTGCTGCCGGATCCATTGCCCTCCTGATCCTGCTTCTGTTTGTCTACTTCTTCCGGGATCCAGAGCGAATGGTCCCCACGGGGGAGGGTTTCATCCTTGCCCCTGCTGATGGAAAGGTGGTTGGCGTATCGACTCAGGCGGGAGAGGAGGGAGGTGGCATCCTGATCAGCATCTTCCTCTCCCTCTGGGATGTTCATGTAAATCGCTCACCGGTGAAGGGGACGGTAGCGGGGGTTAACTACAAGAAGGGGAGCTTCCACCTCGCCTTTCGCGATGAGGCCTCAGTAGAGAACGAGCAAAATGTTATTGCCCTTGATCATGATCGAGGTCGGATCATTATGAAGCAGATTGCGGGCCTCATTGCACGCAGGGTCCTCTGTTGGGTTCAACCCGGCGAGGAGGTCCAGGCCGGACAGCGCATCGGATTAATCAAGTTCGGCTCGAGAGTCGATCTGATCGTTCCCCCCGATTCGCAGATCGAGGTGAAGGCAGGAGATAAGGTGAAGGCCGGAGTGACTATCGTAGGGTACCTGAAATGAGAGGGGGCATCTATGTCCTCCCCAGCCTCCTGACCCTGGGCAATCTCTTGGGTGGATTCTATGCCATCGTCTCCGCTTATGATGGAGACTATGGGCGGGCAGCGGTGGCGATCTTGATTGCGGGGGTTCTCGATGCCTTAGATGGATTGGTGGCGCGCCTCACCGGGAGTACCTCTGATTTTGGTGTTCAGCTCGATTCCCTGGCCGATCTGGTTTCCTTCGGGGTGGCCCCCGGGGTGTTGGCTTACACCTGGGCCTTGCTTCCTCTCAATCGCATTGGGTGGCTCGCCTGCTTTTTGTTCGTGAGCTGTGGTGCCCTGCGGCTGGCGCGTTTTAATATTCAGGCCCGCAAAGGGGACAAGCGATATTTTGTGGGCCTGCCCATTCCAGCAGCCGCGGCCTTCATCGCCTCCTTCGTGCTGTTTATGAAAGACTCGTCCTCCATTGTCCTTTTCCAGCGAGAGATCTTATCGCCCTCGGTAACTACGGTGCTCGTAGCAGTGGCCATCTATCTGCTTTCTTTCCTCATGGTCAGCCGGGTGAGGTATCGTAGCCTGAAGGGAATCGACTTCAAGAAGCGACGCCCATTTGCCCTTCTTGTGATCCTGATTCTATTGATCCTCTTGGTCGGCTCGCAACCGAGCCTGTTGATATTTGGCTTTTTCTTTCTTTACATCCTTTCCGGAATGCTCCGTTACATCCCCCTGCCTGGAAGATCGCTCCTCAGAGAAAAGAAGGAAGAGGAGTTAAGCCAGAGTTAATGGGGCAGAAGGAAACCCAGGCAAGTGGGCTCCTGTCGGAGGGGAAAATTGCAAGGAGGAAGGCATGGGCAGAAGGATTATCATATTCGATACCACCCTCCGGGACGGGGAACAGTCCCCTGGCTGTAGCATGAATACCAAGGAAAAGCTCGATTTGGCCAGGCAGCTTGAGAAGCTGCAGGTGGATGTGATCGAGGCAGGGTTCCCTATCGCTTCTGAGGACGACTTCGAGGCGGTGAAGCTGGTTTCCCAGAAGATTAGGACCCCCATCATCGCCGGATTGGCCAGGGCCCGAGACATTGACATCGATCGAGCCTGGGAGGCGCTCAAGGAAGCTGAGCGGCCGCGCATCCACACCTTTATCGCCACCTCTGACATCCATTTGAAATACAAATTGAAGATGACCAAGAAAGAGATATTGGAGGCGATCAGCGCCGCGGTGAAACGGGCCAAGCGATATACCGACGATGTGGAATTCTCCCCCGAGGATGCAGGACGGACTGAGCAGGATTTCCTCTGCAAGGTGACAGAGGTGGCGATCGCCGCGGGGGCAACCACGGTCAATATACCCGATACGGTCGGGTATGCGATCCCTTGGGAGTTTGAGGCTCGCATCAGCAACCTCATGAATCGGGTCCCCAATGTCGATCAGGCAGTTATCTCTGTTCATTGCCACAATGATCTGGGCCTCGCTGTGGCCAATTCCCTGGCTGCTGTCAAGGCGGGGGCAGGGCAGGTAGAGTGCACGATCAACGGAATTGGAGAGAGAGCCGGCAATGCCTCCCTGGAAGAAGTCGTGATGAGCATCCGAACCCGCAGGGATCTCTTCGATGAGGAGACAAGCATCAAGACCGAGGAGATCTTTAAGACGAGCCGGCTCCTCACCAACCTTACCGGCATCCCGGTCCAACCCAATAAGGCCATCGTCGGTAGCAACGCCTTTGCTCATGAGGCAGGCATTCATCAGGATGGGGTGCTGAAAGAGAAGCTGACCTACGAGATTATGACCCCGGAATCGGTGGGCCTGACCCAGAGACTGGTTTTGGGAAAACATTCCGGCCGCCATGCGATTCGCAAGCGGCTTTCCGAACTGGGATTCGACCTGTCCGAGCAGGATCTGAATAAGACCTTTGTGCGGTTCAAGGCCTTGGCCGATAAGAAAAAAGAGGTCTTCGATGATGACCTGGTCGCACTGGTGGAAGACGAGGTTTCCACCGTTCCCGAGACCTACTTCCTCGACTACCTCCAGTTCACCAGCGGTACGGGTATCATTCCCACTGCCATGGTCCGAGTTCGCAAGGAGGACCAAGTCTACCTGGAATCCGGATGGGGAGACGGGCCGGTGGATGCGGCTTATCATGCCATCGATTCCATCACCGGAATTCCTGGGAGACTGAAGGAGTATTCCATTCGGGCAGTGACGGGAGGAAAGGATGCCCTAGGGGAGGTGATGGTTACCATCGAGGCGAACGGGCATACCGTGGTGGGGAGGGGGACCAGCACCGACGTGATCGAGGCGAGCGTAAGGGCTTACATTAATGCTATCAACAAGGTGATTCACAAGCGCAAGCGGGAAAGAGATTAGAGGAAGATCAACCATGGAAATGACCATTACGGAAAAGATTATGGCGGCTCACGCGGGGGTATCCGAGGTCAGCCCAGGACAGCTGATTAACGCCAAGCTGGACCTGATCTTGGGCAACGATATTACAGCCCCCATCGCGATTCGAGAGCTGGAGAGATTAGGGGTCAAAAGGCTCTTCGATCCAGATAAGATCGTGCTCATCCCGGATCATTTTACTCCCAACAAGGACATCAAATCAGCGGAGCAATGCCAAATCCTTCGCCAGTTCGCCAGATCACATCAACTGCGTCATTATTATGAAGTGGGGCGAGCCGGGATCGAACACGCATTTCTCCCCGAACAAGGGATGGTGCTGCCCGGGGATGCCATTATCGGCGCGGATTCCCATACCTGTACCTATGGGGCGTTGGGTGCCTTCGCCACGGGAGTAGGGAGCACGGATCTGGCGGCGGCCATGATCTCCGGGGAGGCATGGTTCAAGGTTCCCGAGAGTATTAAGTTCATGTTTTCTGGGAAGCTGAGGCGATGGGTCGGGGGAAAGGACCTTATCCTCTACACCATCGGAAAGATCGGGGTGGACGGCGCCCTCTATAAATCGATGGAGTTCTGCGGAGAGGTCATTGATCGCCTCCCGATGGAGGATCGCCTCACCATGGCGAACATGGCGGTGGAGGCGGGGGCCAAATGTGGGATCTTCGCGCCCGATGAGATCACCCTGGACTATATCAAGGGCAGGAGCAGTCGGCCTTACAAATTATTCCAGAGCGAACCGGGTGCGCACTACGCCGAAACCTTTGAGTGGAAAGGGCAAGATATCGAGCCGCAGGTCGCCTTGCCGCATTCGCCCGATCGAGTCAAGCCGATCAGCGAGGTGGGGGAGGTTGCCATCGACCAGGTGGTGATTGGTTCTTGCACCAACGGCCGCATCTCCGATCTCCGCATTGCCGCCCAGATCCTGGAGGGGCGCAAGGTTGCCCCCTTCCTTCGCTTGATCATCATCCCGGCGACTCAATCCATCTATCGGCAGGCCCTCAAAGAGGGGCTGCTGGACATATTCCTTGAGGCCGAGGGGCTGGTCAGCGCCCCCACCTGTGGGCCCTGTATGGGGGGCCACATGGGAGTTCTGGCGGCAGGAGAAAGGGCAGTCTCCACCACCAATCGCAATTTTGTGGGGCGGATGGGGCATCCCAAGAGCGAGGTCTACTTGACTGGTCCGGCGGTGGCCGCCGCATCAGCGATTTTGGGGAGGATTGCCAGCCCGGAAGAGGTCTTAGCATAGGAGAAAATGATGACCATCAAAGGAAGGGCCCTGAAATTCGGAGACAATGTCAACACCGATGTGATCATCCCAGCCCGTTATCTCAATACCTCTGATCCTTCAGAGCTCGCGGCCCACTGCATGGAGGACCTTGATCCGACCTTTGTCGAACGGGTGGAGAGGGGAGATATCGTCGTGGGTGGCCGGAATTTCGGATGCGGATCCTCCCGCGAGCACGCCCCGATTGCCCTGAAGGCAGCCGGGGTGTCCTGCATTATCGCCAAGAGTTTTGCCCGCATCTTTTTTCGCAACGCCTTGAATATAGGCCTCCCTATCCTCGAATGCCCCGAGGCGGTGAATTCCATTCAGGAGGGGGATAAGATCGAGATAGAGCTGAACTCAGGCTGGATAAAGGATCTCTCCTCGAGGAAGGCCTTCAGTGCCCAACCCTTTCCGCCCTTCATGCAAGACTTAATCGCCGAGGGAGGGCTGCTGGCCTATGCCTCCAAGAGAGGAGGGAAATGAGAGTCCCCGTCTCCCTCGATCCCGCTCCGGGGGGCGGTGGGCATCCTCATCCTAATTCGAAGGAGTTATACCATGTATAAGATCGCCGTGCTGCCTGGTGATGGCATCGGTCAGGAGGTCGCTAGGGAGGCCGTAAAGATCCTCGGTATCCTTTCAGGTCAACAAGGACACGAATTTCAACATCAACAAGCCTTGGTGGGAGGAGCGGCCGTCGATGCTGTGGGAGAGCCACTTCCAGAGGAGACGGTCCAGCTTTGCCGAGGAAGCGATGCCATCCTGTTTGGGGCAATTGGCGGTTGGAAATGGGAGGCCCTCGATTATTCCATCCGTCCGGAACGGGCGATTTTGGGGCTGAGACAGAAGCTGGGCCTTTACGCCAATCTTCGCCCGGTCAAACTTTTGGATCCCCTGATCGACGCCTCTCCCCTTAAACCAGGAGTCATCCGCGGGTTAGATCTGGTGGTGGTTCGTGAGCTGCTGGGTGATCTCTATTACGGTAAGCCGAGAGGAGTGGAGGTCATTCCCGGGGGAAAGCGAGGCACCAACACCATGACCTACACCACGGAAGAGGTCCGCCGCATTGCCATCGTCGCCTTCGATCTGGCGAGAAAGCGGCGCAAAACCGTTACTTCGGTGGACAAGGCCAATGTGCTGGAAACCAGTGAAATGTGGCGGGAGGTAGTGAGTGAGGTAGGAAGAGATTATCCCGATGTTCAATTGAATCACCTCTATGTGGATAACTGCGCCATGCAGCTGATCCGCAATCCAAAGGCATTTGATGTACTGGTCACCTCCAACATGTTCGGAGACATCCTGAGCGATGAAGCCTCGATGCTGACTGGCTCCATTGGTATGCTTCCCTCTGCCAGCCTCGGTGGAAAGATAGCCCTGTATGAGCCCATTCATGGTAGCGCCCCGGATATTGCGGGACAGAATAAGGCTAACCCCATCGCCATGATCCTCTCCGTGGCCATGATGCTCCGTTATTCCTTCGATTTGCCGAAGGAGGCCGAGAGGGTGGAGAGGGCAATCGTTTCCGTATTGGTTGAAGGCTATCGCACCGAGGATATTAGACAAGAGGGAACGAAACTGGTGAGTACCAGCGAGATGGGCGACCTGATCGCCCGTCATCTTCTATGAGGCGCAATCGCTGCATAATATATCGAGAGAAGGGGGAAAGAGGTAATGGCCAGTAAGGGGTGGAATGTGGCAGTGGCAGGTGCCACCGGAGCCGTGGGTGAAGTGATGATTCGCATCCTACAGGAGAGGGAATTTCCGGTGAGAAACCTTCGCCTCTTGGCCTCGGAACGCTCCGAGGGAAAGCAACTCGAGTTCAAGGGGGAGAAGATCAAGGTAGAAAGGATGACCCCCGACTCATTCAAGGGGATTGATATTGCCCTTTTCTCGGCGGGGGCCTCGCGGAGCAAAGAATTCTGCCCCGCAGCCGTAAAGGCAGGGGCGGTGGTGATAGATAACAGTTCCGCCTTTCGCATGGAACCGGATGTCCCCCTAGTGGTGCCGGAGGTGAACCCGGACGCAGTTCGAAGACACAAAGGGATCATTGCTAACCCCAACTGCACCACGATTGTGACCGTGGTTCCCCTGAAACCCTTGCATGACTTCGCCAGGATCAAGAGGATGATCGTCTCCACTTACCAGGCGGTCTCGGGGGCCGGGGCCCGGGCGATCGATGAGCTGCGGCGACAAGTCATGGCCTTTGCCAAGGGAGAGCAGATGGAGGTCTCCACCTTTCCCTATCAAATTGCCTTCAATGTCTTGCCCCACATCGATGCCTTCCTGGAGAATGGCTACACCAAGGAAGAGATGAAGATGGTGAACGAAACCCGCAAGATCATGGAGGATGATAGCATTCGCATCACTGCTACCACAGTCCGGGTTCCGGTCTTTTACGCCCACTCCGTGTCGGTCAATATTGAAACGGAAAAGAAACTAACCCCCGGGATGGCCAGGGAGTTGCTATCGCGAGCGCCCGGAGTGCGGGTTCACGACGATCCGGCCAACAGGGTTTATCCCATGCCCCTTTTGGTGGCGGGGGAGGATGACTGCTTTGTGGGACGGATTCGTGAGGACGAATCCGTTGAGAACGGACTCAATCTGTGGGTGGTCGGGGACCAGCTTCGCAAGGGAGCGGCCCTCAATGCCATTCAAATTGCGGAGGCCTTGGTGAGCAGGTTCTTGTGAGACCGATTCCCATCCATGCGAAATCTTCGGATGCTCGTTGAATACGATGGGACCAATTATCATGGATGGCAGACACAGCTCGATCAAGTGACCATCCAGAGCACTATCGAAAAGAGCGTTGAGCAGATTACTCAAGAGCGGGTGAACCTGACTGGGTCGGGCAGGACCGATGCCAAGGTGCATGCCTTCGGACAGGTCGCCAATTTTCGCAGCAAGACGAATATCGAGGCTCCTCTCTTGAAGAAAGCCCTCAATAGCCTGCTGCCTGAAGACATCGTCATCAAGAAGATGGAAGAGGCACCCTTGGAATTCGACTCCTGTATCGACGCCCTCTCTAAGACCTACCGCTATTCCATCCTCAATCGGCCAGAGCCCTGTGCGATCGGTAGGTTTTATTCCTCGCAGGTTGCGCGTCCGTTGGATGTCGAAGCCATGGAGGAGGCATCTGCCTATCTGTTGGGAGAGCATGACTTCTCTTCCTTCCGTTCCTCTTCCTGCTCCGCGCGCAATCCGATCCGCAATGTCCAACAGGCAGAATTCAGGAAGGAGAAGGATCTCATTCATTTCTACATTCAAAGCAGCGGTTTCCTTCACCACATGGTGCGGTGCATTGTGGGTACCCTGATGGATGTGGGAAGGGGAAAGATTACGTCTTCTGACTTTCGAGGCATCCTGGAGGCCAAAGATAGGAGGTTGGCAGGCAGGACCGCTAAACCTCAGGGTCTTTGCCTCATGGAGGTGAGATATCCTTAACCGGGAGTTGAACGAGTTGAAGCGACAGAAGAAGGTGGTAAAGCCGATGTCTGACAAGAAGATCTTGATCGTGGACGACGATGACCTCTTCGTACAACTCCTCTCCGATACCCTCAGCTCCCATGACTACGAGGTGATCGCTGCCAGAGATGGCATGGAGGCCCTGGATAAGGTGCGGGAGGAGTTGCCCGCCTACATCTTTCTGGACCTGATCTTGCCCAAGATTGATGGCGTCCGGGTCTGCCGCTACCTGAAGGAAGACCCGCGCTACTCCTCGATCCCGGTGATCGTGCTCACGGGCATCGCGGCC
>JAZDMQ010000061.1:0-11766 GCA_043800755.1 bacterium
CTTCTCTTGGGCTTGTCAAGGAAAACTTGAGGGGAAGATTAAGGAATAGAAGGGAGGGGCTTTCTCTAAAGGGGCCTCAGAATACCTTGACCGCAGAGCTCTTGAAGGTCAGGTAAACCTTCATCCCGATATTTAAGCCCATCTCGAAGAGCGATCTCTTGGTGATCAACACCTGAAATGGCTCTGGGGCGCCAATCTGAAGCCTCACCCAGTCCACATCGGCGACGATGGCTTCAATCACACCCTCCAGGCAGTTTCGGGCGCTGGAGCTGAACGGGGTGAGAGAGATGATGATGTCCTTGGGGTCAATGTAGATGGCCTTGACCTCTTCCTTGGTGGGCAAGAAGATCTTTATCCTCCCGGTGTCGAACCAGGTGTCCTCTCCCTCCCTGAGGGTCTTTCCCTTGAAGATATTCTCCGGGGTAAAGGGGGTGATCCTGCCCTCCATCAGGGTGATGATCTCATCGGCCAGGCGATGGGCCTGATCCCGGTCATGAGTGGAGAAGATCACGGTGGCCTTAGATTCTTCGCTCATGGATCGCACGATCTCCTCCACCATCTTGGTATTGGCCTCATCCACATTGGCCGTGAGCTCGTCCAGTAGCAGGATCTCCGGCTGGATGGCCAGGGCCCGGGCGATAGCGACCCTCTGAGCCTCTCCCCCGGAGAGCTCATTGACGGGCCGTTCGGCCAGATCGCCCAATCCCACCATCTCCAGGCACTCTTTGGCCCTCTTTCTCCGCTCGCTTCTTCCCAGATATCGGACCTTCAGGCCGTACTCTACATTCTTTCCCACAGTGGTGCGGAAGAGGAGGGGATTCTGCAAAAGCATGCTGATCCCATTCCGCATTTCCCTTCTGTTCTCATCGGTCACCTCGATCCCGCGAAAGAAGACCCGGCCGGAGGTGGGCTTGAGCAGGAGGCTGAGAATGAGCATCAAGGTGGTCTTGCCCGCCCCATTGGGGCCAACCAGGGCGTAGGCCTTGCCCCTTTCAAAGCGGAGGCGGGGGATATTCAATACCTCTTTATGGTTATAGAGGTGCTGGAGCCGATCGACCTCCAGATACCCTCTTCCGGCAGAAGTCGGTTCCACTCATTTCCTCCCCTGGAGAGAGGTGAAGAAAAAATTGAGGGAGAGGGCAAGGGCCATCAGGATGAAGCCCAGGGCCAGGCCGAAGCCGAACTCCCCCTTGCTCGATTCCAGGGCGATGGCCGTAGTCATGGTGCGGGTGTAGCCGCGGATGTTTCCGCCCAGCATCATGGCCGCCCCCACCTCCGCGATGACCCGGCCGAATCCCGCAATGATGGCGGCCACGATGGCAAACCTCGCCTCCTTGAGGATGGCCCATGCCTCCTGGCTCGGGCTGGCCCCGAGGGTGCGGGCCGTGAGGCCAACCCGGAGATCCACAGATTGGATGGCGGAGAGGGTCAAGGCGGTGATCAAGGGGGTGGCCAACACCCACTGGCCGATCACGACGGCCCAGGGGGTGAAGAGGAGTCCCCACTGCCCCAAGGGGCCCTGGCGCGAGATGAAGGCGTAAACGGTAAGGCCGACCACCACCGTGGGAAGGGCCATCAGGGTATTGAGGAGGATACGCAGGGCGGCCTTGCCCGGGAAGTCCTTGATCGCAATGATAAAGCCGATAGGCACCCCGAAGAGGGTGGAGAGGAGGGTCCCCCAGAAGGAGACCTTCAGGGTGAAGAGGACCACCGCGAACACCTCTCGATTCAGGGTGCTGATCAGCCGAAAGGCAGTGATGAGCCCTTCTAGGATGAAGTCCGTCTTATTTTCCCCCCTGGCCTTTCGTTCAGCGTCAAGCTTGGGCTACTTCGGTACCGCGGTGGGGATGAAGAGGGGATTGCCCTTCCTGTCCTTGAACTCCCGGATGATCTTCTGCCCCTCCGGCGAGGTGACCCACTCGACCATCTTCATGGCCAGTCCATATTTGGCATCGGGAAATTTCTCCGGATTCACCGCCATGATGTGATAAGGATTGAAGAGAATTGGATCTCCCTCGCACAGGATAATGGAGCTGGTCTTCTCCTTGTAGGCCAGATAGGTCCCGCGGTCGGCGAGGGTATAGGCCTTTTTCTCGTGGGCCATATTCAGCACCTCGCCCATCCCTTTGCCCGCCTCCAGATACCATCTCCCCTTGGCGTCTTCCACCTTAACCCCGGCAGCCTTCCAGATGGCAAGCTCCTTGACATGGGTCCCCGACTTATCGCCCCGGGAGATGAAGGGCGATTGGCTCTCGGCGATCCTCTTGAAGGCCACCTTGGCCTCTTTCAAGCCTTTGATCCGGGCGGGGTCCTCGGCCGGGCCGACGATGAGGAAGTCATTGTACATCACATAGCGGCGATTAACCCCATAGCCGTCTTTCACGAACTTCTCTTCCAGCTCTGGCGCATGAGCCAGGACCACATCCACATCCCCCTGCTCGCCCAGTTTCAGGGATTGTCCACTGCCTACCGCAATCACATCCACCTTGCAATGATTTTTTTCTTCGAAGGGAGGGAAGAGCACCTTCAAAAGCCCGGTGTTCTCGGTGCTGGTGGTGGTCGCCAGCTTCAGCCTCTCCTGGGCCAGGGCGGGAAAAGCAAGAGTCAATAAGAAGGCAAGAATCAATAAAATAAGGCCTCTGACTTTGATCCCATTCATCTGAACCTCCTCTACTGCATCATGTGGTGAGTTAGTTCCCAGGCTGCGGGCCGATGAGATCCTCAAAAGCAAAAAAGCCAGCGCCGCATTGGATCAGGCACTGGCTCTCTTGCTTCTTTTTTCCATCTCAGCACCCTTTCCAAGCACGGGAGGCATTGTCATTTCTAACAATACCCTAACGACCATTCCTCATGAACCAAGGTTTTTAGAGAGGATGGTTCGGGTTGCCCCTTTATATAATAGAAATCGGGGAGGATGTCAAAGCTATTTTTCCTGACCCACGCGAAGAAGGCCGGGGCTCCTTTTGGCCTAAAAGATTGACAACTCCGCTCCTCTGTCTTAAGCTATAACCCTCTCATTTCCCCATCGAGTTGGGATGCCCTCGGGGAAGTGCAACGCAGAAGACATCGGTTCGGTCGTGGTTTCTAAGATTTGCGAGAAAATAAGGAGGAAGGGTTATGTGGAAGCGTCTTTCCTGCAGAAGTTGTCTCTTATTGGCCCTGGCGTTCGGCGTTTTATTTACGGGGATCGTCTGGTGGTCCCACTCCTCTGCGCCCCAGGCGGCGGAGAACTCAAAGGCATCTCCCGATCTGAAAACTGCCATTGTGCAGGTGGCCAAACAGAATATCCCGGCGGTGGTGCACATCGAGGTGACGGCCCGTCAAGAGGTGACTGTCCCCTCGTCCCCCTTCGAGAATGACCCCTTCTTTCGGTTCTTTTTTGACCTCCCCCAAACGCCCAAGAAGTTCAAGCGGGAGATGAAAGGACTGGGATCGGGGATGATCATGGACTCCCAGGGTCATATCCTCACCAACAACCATGTGGTGGGGGGAGCGACCGAGATCCAGGTGTTGTTAGACAGTGGCAAACAATACCGCGCCAAATTGGTGGGGACCGACCCCAAGACCGACCTGGCGGTGATCCAAATCTCGGCTAAGGAGTCCCTCCCCCATGTCACCTTCGGAGATTCGGACAAGGTGGAGGTGGGGGAATGGGTGGTAGCCATCGGCCATCCTCGCGGCCTGGACCAGACCGTCACTCAGGGGATCATCAGCGCCAAGCACCGGCGGGGGATCATGGATCCCTCGACCTATCAGGATTTTCTGCAGACGGACGCCGCCATCAACCCGGGCAACAGCGGCGGTCCCTTGTTGAACCTGCAGGGGGAGGTGATTGGGATGAACGCCGCCATCGCCTCTGCCTCCGGGGGATCTGAAGGCATCGGGTTCGCCATCCCGTCCAACATGGCCCTCCACATCGCCAAGGCCTTGATTGCCCATGGCAAGGTGGATCGCGGCTGGTTGGGTATCAGCGCTCAGAACCTCACCCCGGAGCTGGCCAAGTCCTTCCATCTGGAGACCGCCAGGGGCGCCCTGATCGCCGATGTGATCAAGGGAGGGCCGGCAGAGAAGGCCGGGCTGAAGAGGGGAGATGTGGTTATTGCCTATCAGGGGAAGGAGGTCCCCGATGCCAGCACCTTCCAGAATGAGATCGCCACTACCCCGATGGGCCAGGAGGTGAAGCTGACCGTCGTCCGCGAGGGCAAACCGCAGGAGATTGCGGTGAAGATTGGAAACCCCCAAGAGGCGACCAAGATGTTGGCCTCCGCCCTCAAAGATCGCCTGGGGGTCGCTATCCGTCCGCTGACGGCCAGAGAGGTTGAGAAATTTGGGCTGGATTCCCAGCAGGGGGTGGCGATCGGATGGCTGGATCCCCGAGGCCCCTTGGGGGAGGCGGGCCTGGAGGTGGGCGATATCCTCTTGCAGCTGGACGGCCAGGCCTTCGAGGGTCCGGATGGCTTCGCTAGCCTGGTTCGCTCCCTGCCGCCCCGCCAACGAATCACCTTGCTGGCCCTCGACCACCGCAGCGGCAACACTGGCTATGTCCAGACGGTGGTGCGCTGATCGAGGGAGCATCCGGGGCGCATGGAAGGCGACGCCTCGATCAAGGAAAAGGAATAGAGGAGCAATCGTGTATGGGCCCACATGCGGGTGCCTTTTGGAGCATCCCTGCTCCAGAACTGCTTTTGCAGCTTGAGACATCACCTCTGGGCTTGACCAGCGATGAAGTCCGAAGCCGCCTCGCGCAGTTTGGGCCTAACCTCCTGAGACCCAGGAAACGATCGGATGCAGGAGCGCTCCTGGTGGCTCAATTCCAGAGCCCCATCATCCTCATCCTCCTTTTTGCCGCTGGCCTCTCCTTGTTTCTTCACGATCAGGCCGATGCCCTCATCATCCTGGCCATTATCCTCATCAGTGGTCTTCTCGGATTCTGGCAGGAGAAGGGGGCGGCGCTCCTCTTCCCCCTACACCCCCTTAGGCAAGATCTTGGGGTTCAGCCCCCTGCCTTTCATCCTGTTCTTGGCTGGTGTCATCGTGCTCCTCTACATCCTCTGGCAGGGGCGACTCAGGCCGCCTCTTGCCGCTCACCGGGAGAAAGGTATGGCAGGGCCCTGGTGGACCACAAGAGGCATCATACTGGCCTCCGGGGTGATGAGGATGTCGCCCATCAAATTCCTTCTGGCCGATGCGGCCTCGGCCCTATTCACCATCCTGGTCATGGGCGGCATCGGTTATGCGGGGGGCAATAGCATCCAGGTGTTGAAAAAGGACATCACCCGAATAGAACATTTCGCCATCGTCGCAATTGTGATATTGATTGCGTGTTGGTTCATCTATAGCTACTTCAAGAACAATAGGACGTCCAGGGATCAGTCAGAGGGTGGTTCTCGAGAGACAACCGCCACCTCCCAGGGGCCGGAAAGATAAACAATCTCTCAGAGAGGTGAAACCATGGTCGCGCAGGTTAACGAGAGCAGCACCAGGAAGATCGCATTGCTGATCGATGGGGATAATGCGCAGCCTTCTCTCGTCGGGAAGATCCTGACCGAGGCAGGGAAACATGGCTCCATTACGGTCCGACGCATTTATGGGGATTGGACCACGGCGAATATGAGTGGTTGGAAGGATACCCTGAACAATCATGCAATTCAGCCCATCCAGCAGTTCCGATACACGGTCGGCAAGAACGCCACGGATAGCGCATTGATCATTGATGCCATGGATATCCTCCATAGCCATTTGGTGGACGGCTTTTGCATTGTATCCAGTGATAGCGACTATACCCGGATCGCCACGCGCATCCGAGAGATGGGCATCTTTGTGATGGGGATCGGAAAGCAAAAAACCCCCAAGGCCTTTGTGAATGCCTGCAATGTGTTCATCTATACGGAAAACCTGATGCCCCGGGAGGCGCCGCGGAGGGGGAAGAGGGGGGCGGACAAGACCACGGCGGATAGAGCCGAACAACCGAAGAAGGCCGACCCCATCCCCTTGCTCAAGCAGGCCTTGGAGATGGCGATGCAGGAGGATGGATGGGCGAACCTGGCGACCATGGGCTTTTATTTGCATCAATTGGATCCGGGCTTCGATCCCCGGACCTATGGATTCAAGCAGCTCTCCCAGCTCCTCAAGACCTTTTCGAGCTCATTCGAGTTGAAGTTACAGGATGAGACCGGCCCCACCACCATTTATGTGAAAGTCAGAGAATGAAAGGCTTGCGATCCTGCTCCTCGAGAGGGCCAAAAGAAGGGCTTCCATGAAAAACGAAGAAAAGGGGAGAAAGATAGGCAGCGTCACCCAAGAGGTGAGTCTCCTCACCGATCAGGATATCTACCTCTTCAAAGAGGGGAATCACTTTCGACTCTACGAAAAGATGGGGGCCCATGTCGTGACGGCAGGCGGGGTTGAGGGGACTTACTTTGCAGTGTGGGCACCCAATGCTAGGTCGGTGGCGGTCATCGGCGATTTCAACGGATGGAATTCCACCTCCCATCCTTTAAACGCCAGGTGGGACGGCTCGGGCATCTGGGAGGGCTTCATCCCGGGCCTTGGCCAGGGTGTCATCTACAAGTATCACATTGTCTCTAAGTTCAAGCGCTATCGGGTGGACAAGGGGGATCCCTTTGCCCTTTGCTGGGAGACCCCGCCCAAGACGGCCTCCATGGTGTGGGATCTGCGCTATGAGTGGAAAGACCAGGGATGGATGAAGGAGCGCCATCGGCCGAACGCCCTGGGCAGCCCTCTCTCCGTCTATGAGGTCCACCTGGGTTCCTGGCGGAGGGTGCCAGGGGAGCCCCCCCGATTCCTCACCTACCGGGAGATGGCCCCATCCCTCGCCGAATATGTGAAAAGCAATGGCTTTACCCATGTGGAGTTCTTGCCGGTGATGGAGCACCCCTTCTATGGCTCCTGGGGGTATCAAACCGTGGGGTACTTCGCCCCCACCAGTCGCTATGGCCCCCCGGAGGACTTCATGTATCTCATTGATTACCTCCATCAATACGACATCGGGGTGATCTTAGACTGGGTTCCCTCTCACTTCCCGGCGGATGAGCACGGACCGGCTTATTTCGACGGCACCCATCTCTACGAGCACGCTGATCTGCGCCAAGGATTCCATCCGGACTGGAGCAGCTACATCTTCAACTACGGGCGCAATGAGGTGCGGGCCTTCCTGATCAGCAATGCCCTCTTCTGGCTGGACAGATACCACGCCGATGCCCTGCGGATCGATGCGGTCGCCTCCATGCTCTATCTGGACTACTCCCGGAAGCAGGGGGAGTGGATCCCCAACCGGTATGGAGGACGAGAGAACATCGAGGCGGTCAGCTTCCTTAAACGCCTGAACGAGGTGGTCTATGGGGAATTCCCGGATGCCCAGACCATCGCGGAAGAATCCACCGCCTGGCCCATGGTGACCCGGCCCCTCTATCTCGGGGGTCTGGGCTTCGGCATGAAGTGGAACATGGGCTGGATGCACGATACCCTGGCGTATCTGTCCAGGGATCCCATCCATCGCAAGTTCCACCACGACCAATTGACCTTCAGCGTGTGGTATGCCTTCTCCGAGAACTTTCTCCTGGCCCTATCCCACGACGAGGTCGTTCACGGCAAGGGCTCCCTGATCGGAAAGATGCCCGGAGACGATTGGCAGAAGTTTGCCAACCTCCGGCTCCTCTTCGGCTATATGTTTACCCATCCGGGCAAGAAGCTCCTCTTCATGGGGGGAGAATTCGGACAGTGGCGAGAGTGGGCCCATGAGGAGAGCTTGGACTGGCATCTGCTGGAGTATGGGCCCCATCAGGGCCTTCAGCAATGGGTGAGAGATTTGAACCGGTTCTATCGGGAGGAGCCGGCCCTGTATGAGCTGGATTTCGAGCGCAATGGGTTCGAATGGATCGACTTTCGCGATTGGGAGAATAGCCTCATCAGCTTCATTCGGAGGGGAAGATCCACCAAGGGCCTCCTGCTCGTGGTCTGCAACTTTACCCCGGTCCCCCGGCACAGCTACCGGGTGGGGGTTCCGGTGGACGGATTCTGGAGAGAGGCATTAAACAGCGATGCGAAAGAGTACGGGGGCAGCGGCCAGGGCAATTTCGGCGGATTGGAGGCGGATCCGATCCCCTTCCACGGCAGGCCCTATTCCCTTTCCCTCACCTTGCCGCCTCTCAGCATCATTTGCTTGCAGCGAAAAGAAGCTTAGCAAAAGGGGAGGGGCGAGGTTGCCCATTTCAACCTCAGCCCTGAGCCGGTCGGTCACCCCTTGATCCGCCGGGCGATGATCCCCGCCACTTTCTTGGCGGTGAAGACGCAGGATTCATGGCAGGGGAACCGGAAGAAGTCACCCACCACGAAGACATTCTCCTGGTTCGTGGTCACATCTACCAACTTGCCCCCAGGCTGCATGACGGTGATGGCCGGGGACCATCCCAGCCGCTCGATGATCTTGAATTGATGGAACACTGCGCCCAGATCTCCATCCGGGCGGTAGAGGAAGATGCCACAGAAGGAGCGGCCATCTGGATGGTGCCTCAATTCCCCCCCGTGCACCCCATGGCCATTCCCCTCCTTGGGAAAGATCAGGAGGTCATAGGGCCGATACTGGGGGACGGTGGCCTCTAAGATGACCCCGCGGGTCTTGGGGGCGAAGACCTCAAAGTTGAGGTCCGGCATCAGGGATTTGGCCGTCCTTCCACCCGTGGCCAGGATGCAGTAGTCGTAGGGGCCCTCCCACTTGGCTGGTCCTTCCTTCCCTCCGTCCTCCTCCACCTCCACCAGAAACTTCTTTTGATCATCACATCGGACCTTTTTGACCCGGGAGCACACTCTCACCTCTCCGGACAACTGCCCCTGCAGTTGCCGGGCGACCTCGCCCATCCCTTTCTTTGCAGAGTAGCAGGGGGTGATGGAATAGCTGAGGAGGAATAGGCCGTGATCGGCGGAGATCTCCTCCGGGTCCACATAGGCAAAGCTGGCAAAGGGTTGGACGAAATAGTTGATCAGGGTATCGCTGAACCTGGCCTCCCTCCGGCAGAATTCCAGCAGGGACATCGAATGCCACTGGAGCAGTCGCTCGTCTGGCTGCTGGAAGTCGAAATTGAGGGAGGTCAAGAGCCCTTTTAGTCGGGACCACCTCCAGAAGTCCGAGAGGCCGAAGAGCCGGCTCTTGAAGATCGACCATTGATCCAAGGGGATCAGGCGTTGGCCCAGTTGCAGGGCGAACCTGGACATCGCAATCGGCCGATAGTCGATGCCCAATTCATGAATCAGCTCGCTGAAGCAGGGATTCAATTTGAGGGAGAACATCAGGGCGCCCCGATTGACATAGACCCCATCCCTCTCCAAGGTGGAAAACCTGCCCCCGGCCTCGGGCCTCTTTTCATAAATCACGGACTCCAGTCCATGCTTCCGTAGATGATAGGCGGTGGCCAATCCTGCAATGCCACCGCCGATGATGGCAATCCTTGGCTGCAAAGTCATGATGATCAATCGCCCCTTTCTCACCCAGGTTAATAGGTCCCCTTGTACATTCCTCCATCCAGCGTGAACATCACCCCGGTCGCATAGGAGGCCGCAGGGGAGCAGAGGAAGGTGGCCACGCGGGCGAACTCCTCCGGACGGCCCATCCGGCCAAGTGGGCTGCTGGCCGTCTGCTTGCGGATCTCTTCCTCGACGGTGGTGCCCAGCCTGCGCGCTTGATCCGATACCAACTCCAACACCCTCTCGGTTTCGGTCCAGCCGGGCAAGATGCTGTTGAAGCGAATGCCCTCGTTGCCCAATTCCAGGGCCAGGGTCTTGGTCAGGCCGGCGACGGCGGCACGGATCGAGTTGGATAACACCAGGTTGGGAATGGGTTGTTTGATGGAGAAGGAGGTGATGGTCAACACCGCGGGGGCCTTAGATTTGCGCAGGTGGGGCAGGGCGGCACGAATGAGGCGCACCGCGCTCATCAGCAACAGGTTGACCGCGGTTTGCCACGCCTGATCATCGAATTCCTCGAAGCGTCCAGGGGGTGGCCCGCCGGAGTTGGTGATCAGGATATCGAGCCCTCCCAATCCCCTCACCGTCTCTTCCACCAGGCGAGAGGGCACCTCGGGATCGGAGACATCCCCGGGAAGGGCGATGACCTGGGCGCCGGTCTCTTTGGAGATAGCCTGAGCCGCGGCCTGGACCCTGACAGCATCCCGGTCATTGATTGCTATTCGGGCTCCTTCCTGGGCCAGTTGTAGGGCGGTCGCTGCTCCCAACCCGCGACCCGCCCCGGCGATGAGGGCGACCTTTTCTTTCAGTCCTAAATCCATAG
This sequence comes from bacterium, assembly GCA_043800755.1. GTDB lineage: Bacteria > Methylomirabilota > Methylomirabilia > CAVQYV01 > CAVQYV01 > JAZDMQ01. The sequence goes on from JAZDMQ010000061.1 coordinate 10,304, forward strand.
TCCACTCCTTTGCTGCAATGGGATTCTTCGCTCTGCTATTTACTCTTCCCCGCCCCTCTTGTCAATGGGCGATTTCCCCAGTCTTCGGATGCGTCCTTGCTGGTGGCCGCCGCAGGCTTTTTCCCCTTGACCCCGGCCCTGCACTCCGGCAATATAGGGAGGGAGCAGGAGATCATCTCGTCTCGAAGAAGAAGGGGGACCCTGTTGCCTGAGGGTCCCCCGGGAGCTAAACCGTAATGGGCTATGGTTCTGGCGTGAGGCTATTCTCCCTGTGTTGTCTGTCCCTCCTGGTTTCCATCGGCTGCCATCCCAAGGATTACAACCTGTTGTATCCTGTGCAGCCCTCGCCGGAGATCTGCCGGGAGGCCGAGATCTTCGAGTGGGGTCCGCTCCGGGTTCATTGGATCGCCTACTATCCCGAGGGGAGGGACCACCTGCCCGCAGTACTGGTCCATCCGGACAAGGACGGGCTGGCCAGCGATATGGAAGGGATTTGCCTGACCCTGGCGCGGTGGGGCTATTTCGCTGCGGCAGTTCATTATCAGCGGCTGGAGAATCTGAGGGAGGAAAACCCGCTCATTGCCTTCAAAACCTTTGAAGAAGGGATGGCAGGTTACCGGTATCTGTTGGGGCATCCCCGGGTGGACCCAGGGCGCATTGGGCTCTTGGGATTCAGTAAGGGGGGAATGCATTCGCTGCTTATCGCGGCGGTGGAGCCGACTGTGAAGGCGGTAGTCGCCTATTATCCCCTGGGCGACTTTGAGGAATGGCTGGATGTCAGCCGATATCCCTTCCCCAGATCCCTGCTCATTCGGGGGATCCGAAGACACATCGTGAAGGATCTCGGGGTCTCCGGATGGGAAGAGGCCATGGCTCAGCTCAAGACGGCATCTCCCATCAACCATGTGGTGGATATCCAAGCCCCGGTCCTGCTGATACACGGAGAGAGGGATCGCAAGGTGCCCGTCAGGCAATCCGAGCGCCTCTACCGGGATTTGCAGGCGGCAGGGAAGAGCTGTGAGCTGCTCATCATCCCCGGTGCCGGCCATGTCTTCAACTTTCGGGACGAGGAACAGGGGAGGATGGCCTGGAAAAAGACGCTGCAGTTCTTGGATGGACAACTGAAGGCAGATGTTTCTGAGCCTTCTTCAGAGGGCAGGCTGCGATAAGCAGTAAGGCCTGGGTCTGCCCCTTCGGACCATTTGGATCAACATTCCCCCTTCCCGTAACTGCGAATGATCTCCTGCCCTTGCTTTGAGACGAGGAATTCCCAAAACTTGGCTGCCAACGCCGCTCCCGGGGTGGCCTGCTGCGGCTGGCAAAGGGTGTGATAGGTGTTGACCAGGAACTTGTCGCCCCGGAACAGGACCTTCAGGTCGGGAAGATTGGTTTTCTCCATGATCCAGGTGCTGCTGTCGGTCATGAAGTAACCCTTCTCATCGTTGGCTCGCTTGAGGGTTGCC
>JAZDMQ010000092.1:0-27673 GCA_043800755.1 bacterium
CCAGGGCGGTCTTCACATCCTCTTCCTCTTCGGAGAGGGGAATCCGTTCCCCCTTCCCCTCCACCTCATGGATCCGCTGCTGGACCTCGGCCAGATTCGGAAGGCCTAACATTCCCCAAGCCTTCTCCCGGAGCATGCCAATATAGCCGATGTAATCGTATGTCCCTCCGCCGATCGCCCCGATATATACGGTTGCCTCTACCCAGGGGGGGCGGGCGGCCACCTCCGGGTATTTGTCAAAAATCCAGGGGGCGTAATCGGGGAGGCGCGGGATGAAGGTCCCTGAGAGGACCGCCCCCCAATCCGGCTTGAAGTAGAGGGCAGAGAAGAGGATCGCCACCAGCATCACGGTAATGATGCCCAACTGTGCCTTTTCGAGGGCGTTATATCCTCCCAAAAGGGTCAGGGTGATAAAGAAGAGGATCCAGAAGGTGCCCCACCAGAGGTGATCCCCGAAGTGGAACATCCACTTGCACAGGGTGCCCAGCAGCGAGGGCAAGAAGGAGAGCCAGAAGGGAAAACACATGATGCTGAGGACGGCTATCAAGAAGGGGAACCACCCTTTGGGGCCGGGGAAATGGGCCCAGCGTTCAATGGGGTGCTCGCCGGTGAGGGTCAAATACCTCATGGCGGTATAGCACTGAACCCATTTGAAGAAGCATCCCAGGACGAAGGTCCACATGATGGCGTAGCCGAAGACCGCCCCGCCCCGGGCCGCGAAGAAGGTCTCACCCGATCCAATGGTCAGGGAGGCCATGATCGCACCCGGGCCGAAGAACTTCAGCATATCCCCCAACTTCGTGGACTTGATGGCATCAGACAATGGGGGGGCCTTGATCTTATCTTGAGCCATTATTTTCCACCTCCTCAAGGTTTCTTCTCGTTGACCAGTGTCGGAAAAGGAAAAAAGTTCTGAATCTATCAACCTCCTTTCCTTCAATCCAGAATTAGCCCAGCATAAGGACTTCCATCTCCGAAGGGACCTGGCTGGCACTATCCACCGAAAGGGAGATGTACTACCATAGTCCAAGAACCTGGTCCTTTCCAGGAGTTGGCTGGCTTCTCGCAGCGCCTCTCCTGCGTCGAAAGCCCATTTTACCTCTCGATGACATCCTCCCGCTGCAGGAGCTTACCCAGGCCCAGGATATCATAGATGATCTCCCCTTTCCGGATCCGCTCCCGCATCTTTTGTTCTTTTTCCACTATGGTTCGACCCTTCTCCAACACCTCTTGCATCCGGGCCTTGGGGACCACCACCACCCCATCCGTGTCGCCCACGATGAGATCGCCGGGGATGACCGGCATCCCCCCACAGTGGATGGGCACATTGATGGACCCGGGTGAGTCCTTCAGTGGTCCGACAGGGATAACCCCTTTGGCAAAAACGGGAAAATTCAGGTCTCGAATGCCCTCGATATCCCGAACGCCCCCGTCCAGGACAATCCCTTCGATTCCCTTGGTCTTACATACGAGACAGAGCAGGTCTCCCAGAATCGCCATATCGGGAAACCCACCGGCATCTACCACCAAAACATCCCCCGCCTTGGCGACCTCAGTGGCCTTATGCAACATCAGATTATCCGCCGGATAGATCTTGACGGTGATCGCCGGGCCTACCATCTTGCATTGCTCCAAGACTGGCTTGATAGAGGCAGACATTCCTCCATACCGGCCCATGGCATCGCAGATGTTGCCGGTCGCCAATTCCCGGAATCCCTCGATCATTTCTCTCTTCGGCCTTTCAATCTCCCTGACGATCAGATACATGAAGGTCCTCTCCTCGCTCAACCCATGAAAATGCCGCCATTGACACTAATGGTCTGGCCAGTGATGTATTTAGATTCCTGGGAGGCCAAAAAGAGAACGGAATCCGCCACATCCTGTGGCTCTCCCAACTTTTTCAAGGGGATCGTCTTGATCATCTCCTCCCTCGGGAAAGGCTGGGTCATCTCCGTGTCTATGACCCCGGGGGCGATACAGTTCACATTGATACCAAATGGTGCCAATTCCTTGGCGAGCGACTTGGTGAAGCAGATCACACCCGCCTTGGAGACAGAGTAATTGGCTCCCACCACCAATCCACCCACCTGGCCAGCCAGAGAACCTAAGTTGATGATCTTCCCTGATTTCTTTTGCTTGAGGATGGGCATCACTTCGCGGGCACAGAGAAAGGTCCCCTTCAAATTGACATCCAGGACCTTATCCCAGATCTCTTCAGGCATCTCCGCCACCGAACCCTGGTAGCAGATACCGGCATTATTGACCAATATATCGATCGTCCCCAAGGCCTCGATCGTCTTGGCTACCATAGCTTTGACCTCGCTCTCCATTGAGACATCGGCCTTGATGGCAATTGACTTCCTTCCCATCTGCTTGATGACATTAGCCACCCTCTCCGCATCCGCAATACGGATATCGCTCACCGCGATGTGAGCGCCCTCCCGGGCCAGGGTGCGACAAATGGCCTCTCCCAAACCCCGGCCTCCCCCGGTAACTAGCGCGACCTTCCCTTCGAGGCGCATATGTTCCTCCTGTTTCTTGGAAATCAATGGAAAAAACCTTGGGGACGCTATCATAGAAAGGCGATAAAGTCAATCATTGGATGTATCTTTTTTGGGCGGGGGGGGTTGAGCCACCAGCTTCCTCAGTCGGTCTATTTCTTTTGCCTTCAGCCTGCGCCACCTGCCCGAAGGCAACTCCCCCAATTTGATTGGGCCGAACGCAACCCGTTTGAGCTTCAACACGGGGTGCCCGATCTTCTTGCACATTCGATGGACTTGGTGGTACTTCCCCTGGCGGATCTCAATCAGGAGCCACGCGTTCTTCGAGCCCTTTCGTATGATCGCGGCCTGGCTAGCCGACATCTCTTCGCCTTTGTCCTTTATCCCCTCACAAAGAAGCCTCAGACTGAAAGGCCTGGGGACTCCCTTTACCTTCGCCTCATAGCTCTTGGGCATGTGAAACCTAGGGTGAAGCAGGGATTGGGTCAGAGGGCCGTCATTGGTGAGGAGCAAGAGGCCCTCCGTGTGAAAATCCAGTCTTCCCACCGGATAGAGGCGGGGAAGTCCCTTGGGAAGCAGATCTAAGACTGTGGGACGTCCTTGCGGATCAGCAGTGGAGGAGATGAAGCCATCCGGCTTGTGAAGGAGGATGTAGACCCTTTCCTCCAGGGAAGGCAATCGCTGTCCATCGATTCTCAAGTCTGGGCATTGGTCGAGGCGGATCCTAACGCCTGGAGTGGTGATCGGCTGCCCACCCAGTGTTACTCTCCCTTCCTGGATCAGCCGCCCAGAGCCGCGGCGCGAGGCTACCCCTGCTTGGGCCAGGATCTGTTGGATCCGCATCGTCCCTGGCGAAGACACTGCCTAAGATTCCTCCTCGATTCCCATTTCTTTTAGCTCCTCCAGGCTCGGCAGAGAGGTCAGATCCTTGAGCCCGAAACGCTGAAGGAATTTCCTGGTGGTCCCATAGAGTAGGGGTCGCCCTGCCTCGTCCTTTCTCCCCATCACTCGAATCAGACCCTTTTCCAGCAGGTTTCTGATCGCCTTTTGGGAGTCAACTCCTCGAATGGAATCAATCTCCGACTTGGAGGTCGGCTGATGATAGGCAACGATGGCGAGCGTTTCCAACGAGGCCCGCGATAGCCTTGCCGGTCTATTTTCCATCAGCTTTCGGATCCAGGGGGCGATTTCTGGACGGGTATATAATTGGTACCCCCCGGCGATTTCTCTCACCTGCAGAGCCCCTTCCCTCTCCTCGTAAAGCAGTTGGAGCTTCTGCAGATTATCCTTGATTTCCTGCACCGTCAACGGGTGCAAGATCTCCTTGAGCTTAGGGAGGGTCAAGGGATCAGGGGAAACAAAGAGGAGCCCCTCGATGATATTCATCCAATCCGCTATCAATTCAACCACTCTTCTTCCCCTATCCCGAGCGATAAATCCGAATCTCGCCAAAGTTCTGGTATTGCCTTACCTTGAGGATGCCCCCTCGTATGAGCTCCAATAAACCGAGGAAGGTTACGATCATCTGGAGGCGGGATCGTCCCTTCCCCAGCAAGGACCTGAGGGTCAGAGATTCCTTTTCGGCAATACGGTCCAAGATCTCCACCATGCTCTGACGGATATATAGTTCCTCTCGATCGATCAGAAAGGGAGGTTCCTGGTCGGCCTTCCTCAGGAGGTCATAGAAAACGGAAAGCAATCGAAAAAGGTCAGCCTCGGGGTCTAAGACTTCTGGCCCTTCGGGGATCGCCTGGGGTTGACTGGTGAGCTGCAGCCGGAACTCATCTTCCTTGCGCTCCAGCAAAAGGGCGGCCTCCTTATATTTCTTGTATTCAACCAACCGCTCTACCAGTCCTTGCCGGGGGTCTTCCGGGGTAGCTTCCTCTTCCGGGGATGGGGGCTGAGGGAGGAGCATTTTAGACTTGATATAGATGAGAGTTGCCGCCATTAAAAGAAACTCCCCGGCCAGCTCCAGATTTAGCTCCTGCATCCTCATCAAGTGATCCAGGTATTGGTCGGTGATCTGGGCGATCGGGATGTCATAAATATCCACCTCGTTTTTCTGTATGAGGTGGAACAGCAGGTCAAGCGGCCCCTCAAAATCTTGGAGCTTCACTTCATAACTCATCTCTCCTTTCCTCGCACTTGAATCCAGGGCTTAAGGCGCTCGTACCGCTTCTCTCCTATTCCGGAAACCTCCTGGATCTCTGAGATCTCGGTGAACCCTCCCCTTTTCCCTCGATAACGCACGATACGCTCCGCCAAAACCGGACCGATGCCGGGAAGATGTGTCAGCTCCTGTTGGGTCGCCTTATTAATATCCAAGGGGATTGAGGGAGGGCTTTTCTTTACATAAGGAATCCCGATGGCCTCACTGAGGGATCTTGCCTTATGAGAGGCAACGCCTGGTTTCCAATCGAGCTGCCGGGAGGTATTCGCAGGAACAAGGGGTCCGACGAAAAAGCTCATGGCCCGAAGGCCTAACAAGGAAGCTAGCAACAGGAGAAGCAAGGCCTGCTGTCCCCAAAAGGTTTCTCTTCCGGCAGTGACATCTCGTCTAAAGGGTTGGGTCAACCTTTCCCCCCCTTTATGCGCCTTATCTTCTCCCGCATGAGCTCAGCCTTCTCCAGATACTCCTTCGCCCTTTTGTGGCCTGAGTCGAGCGTCAGAACCTGCCGCCAAACAGAGATAGCCGCATCCAACTCCTCTTCCTGAAAGTAGCGAATCCCTTTCTGAAACAGGGTATCCACCTTTTCTCGAAAGCGAGCCTCGGCGAATGCCAGAAGATCTTTAGTCTCAGCATCATGTGGATCAATCTCCAGAAGAGACTTCGCTTCCTTCCGGGCCTGCTCCCAATCGCCTCTGGCAATGAGTTCGTGTACCTTCATCCGACGCTCTTTCAATCCCAGATTCAAGGGCGGGGAACCCTTGCCTCCCAATTTCTTTTCTTCCTGAAGGGCCTTATCGATTGCCTCCCGGTATCTCTTTCCTCCTTCATGGTCCGGTTTAAGGGAAAGCACGGCTTCCATCGCCTGCCTGGCGGCAGGATAGCTGCCTTGTTGAAAGTAATTCAGCCCGGCTTCATAACGCGAGTTCACCTCCAATTCGATGCGCTCGCAAATCTGGACTGACCTCTCCTGGGCCTCTCGATTGTCGGGATCGAAGACCTGCACTAATCTCAATTCATTCAAGGCCTCCGGGAGTTGTCCGTTTTCCTCCAGCCCCTGGGCCAGATTTAGATGAGATCTCACCAGTGGGGAAATGATATCCTGAACCTTTTGGATTCGCTCTTCCGCGTCCCTTCGTCGAGAATCAAGCAAAAACGCCCTCTGATATTCCTGGAGGACCTCTGACAGCCTTCCCTCTTTTTCCAGGTTGGATCCGTAAAGAAGGTGCACGGTCACCAATTCATTGAGGATGCCATTGGCCACCCTAATCATCTCCTGCGCTTGTTGGTAACGGGAGTGCCCTGCCGAAACCCTTTCCCATTCTTGGATGGCAGCCAGTAGTTCGCCCTTTTGATAGTTAGAAAACCCTTCTTCATAATGGGAAGGGACAGGGTGGGTAGCGAGTTGGGAAGCACAGGAAAACCAGGAGGGAAGGAGGATAAGGAGCACCAGGGTGTACCACCGGTGATGATAGTATAGGAAAGGTCTCGTCGAAGTTCTCGCCCTCGAGGCGGGGGGAAGCTTCCAAACCAGGGTTTTCGTAATCATTCTCTTGGCTCGCTAACCCAAAAGCTCGGTGGGCGGTTGGCGCTCACGTTGTTCTTTCAACGAGTGCTTCAAGTAATCCACTCACCTCATAGATCTGAAGAGGTTTTTCCCTTCCCTTTAGACGAATGGGATCAAGGGGCTTTACCATGACCACGTTAGCCACTTCCTCATAGATGCTCTGACTGATCAGGATCTGCCCCTCGGCTGCCAAGCCTTCCAAACGGGCCGCGATATTGACATTATCGCCGATGACCGTGTATTCCATGCGCTCTTCGAAGCCAATGTTGCCGGTCACCACCTCGCCGGCGTTGATCCCAATACCAATTTCCACCTTCTCGAGCCCTCTCGCTTCTCGCTTCAGGTTGAGGGCTCCTATTTCCCTCCGAATATCCAGCGCCGCCAGAATGGCGCGAAGCGGGTGGTCGGGGAAAAAGATGGGCGCCCCAAAGACGGCCATGATGGCATCTCCCATGAACTTATCCAGGGTACCATCCCGCTTGAAAACGACTTTGGTCATCAGAGTGAGATAGTCGTTCAGCGTGCGGACGACCTCTTCGGGTTCGAGCCTCTCCGCAAGGCTCGTGAAACCTCGGATATCCGCAAACAGGACGCTGACCTCTTGTCTCTTGCCAACCAGGCTAATTCGCTCAGGATGCTGCAGGATCTCATCTGCGACTTGCTTGGTCACATAACGACCAAAAGCCTCCTCGATCAGTTTTTTCTTGCGCAGGCTTTCCGTCATCATATTGAAGGACCGGGTGAGCTCCCCTAATTCGTCGGAGGTGGTCACCTTGACCTGGTAGTGTATGTAGGTTTCCCGACCCGATTGCCCTTACCCCTTCCATAAGCCGTTGAATGGGGTAGGAGAGATAGGTAGCTAATAGGACCGAGCCGATAATCCCCGACAGCAAACTGAGGAAGGTTATCAGGAGGATCCGACCCACCGCCTTCATCACTGTTTCGGAAATGAGTTGGGTAGAGATACCGAGCCGCGCCGCGCCAATTTCCATTCCTCTATAGGTGATTGGCTCGGCAAAATCGAGAACGAACTCTCCCTCGTCTTTGATCTGGGAAATAACCAGGAGACCCCTCTGTTGGATCTTCACCCCGGATGTTCCGGGAAACGCCTGGCCTACGCGGGAAAAATCGCTGTGGGCTCGGACTCTCCCTTGTTCATCGCAGATCATGGCGTAGACCACTGCCTCCGATTTCTTTACTTCCGACACAAACTTGTGCAAGAGAAGGTCATCATCAGAGAGCAGGGGCTCTTTGCTGTTCTCGGCCAAGGCATGCAACATGGCCGCTCCCCTCTTTTGCACTTCTTCGGTGAGGGTGTTTCTCTCGTGATACAAGAGGGAAACGCTGGTGAGCGCCATGGTCAGCAAAATAAGGAGGGTAATGAGGAGGGCCAATTTTACCCTGATGGGGAACCGCAACGCCTTATCCTTTGCCATGATTGCGAAAATGGATAACCATCACGAACAGGGAAAATTGGAAAGCGAGCCGGCCGCTCGCTTAACATTCTCAGTATCCTGAGTTGATCAGAGTTTCTTCCATGCAACCTGAGGAAGGTCCCGTGCGCCCCTTCCCTCGATCGCCCCGTTCAACCCTATGGTGTCCTTTCAATATCCTTCAAAAGTTTGTATTCAAGACTGTCCACAAGCGCCTCCCAGCTAGCCTCAATGATGTTCGACGATACCCCCACCGTCCCCCACTCCTTCTCCCCGTCGCCAGATTGGATGAGGACTCTCGTCTTCGAGGCGGTTCCTTCATGTTCATCGAGGATCCTGACTTTATAATCCAAGAGGGTAATATCCTTGAGGCAAGGGTAGAACTCCTCCAAGGCCTTTCGCAATGCATTATCCAGGGCGTTGACCGGGCCTTCCCCTTCCGCAGCAGTGTGCTCCACTATTCCTTTCACTAGGACCTTGATTGTGGCTTCGCAGTAAGGAGGATTGTATCCCTTCTTTTCCACGATCACCCGAAAGCCCTCCAGGTCGAAGAATCGTTGATATCGTCCCAAGGCCTTTTTCATTAGAAGTTCGAAGGAGCCCTCTGCTCCCTCGAATTGATATCCTTGGTCCTCCATCTCCTTGACCCGATTCAGGACCTCTTGGACAGCACCGCGGTCTCCTTCGTCCCGCAGAGATAATTGTTCGGCTTTGATCAAAATGTTACTTCTCCCAGCAAGCTCCGAAATCAAAATCCTCTGCCTGTTGCCGACCAGTTCCGGTGCAATGTGCTCATAGGTATTGGAGTTCTTCTGCACAGCGCTGACGTGAATTCCCCCCTTATGGGCAAAGGCGCTGTCTCCCACAAAAGGCTGATGGGTCCAAGGCGGGAGATTCGCAAGCTCGCTGACGAAACGAGATAACTCCTTCAGCTTCCTTAGCTGCTCCTCAGAGATGCAATTCGCTCCCATCTTCAATTGCAGGTTGGGAATCACCGAACAGAGATTGGCATTACCGCAACGCTCTCCATACCCGTTGATGGTTCCTTGCACCTGGCTTGCTCCCAATTCCACTGCCACCAGGGAATTGGCAACTGCTACCTCAGAGTCATTGTGAGTGTGAATCCCCCAGGGAACGGTTATGGCAGGCTTGACCTTTTCTATGATAGAGGCCATCTCATTTGGGAGCGTCCCTCCATTTGTATCACAGAGTACGACCATATCCGCCCCTGCCTCTTGGGCAGCAGACAAGGCCTTGGGGGCGTATTCCGGATTTCCTCGATACCCGTCGAAGAAATGCTCGGCGTCAAAGATCACCTCGGGAACGCGCTGCTTCAGGAAGGAGACCGAATCATAGATCATATCCAGATTCTGCTCCAACGACACCCGGAGGGCATTCTCAATATGAAAATCCCAGCTCTTGCCGAAGATGGTTACCACTTCCGTACCGGCCTCGAGGAGAGCCAAAATATTCGGATCCTTTTCCACAGAGAGCTTTGCGCGGCGAGTGCTTCCAAAGGCGGCAATCTTTGCCCGATCAAGCTGATATTCCTTGGCCCGCCTAAAGAACTTGATGTCCTTGGGATTCGATCCAGGCCATCCTCCCTCGATATAATGAATACCGAATTCATCCAATTTTCTTGCAATTCGCAGCTTGTCCTCCAGGGTGAATGAGATCCCCTCCCCTTGGGCTCCGTCTCTAAGGGTGGTATCGTAGAGAGTCAGCATTGAGTGGCTCCTTGGCGAACAAAGTTTTCAGCGCAACCGCTCCCTTTCATTAGGATTCCTCGCTCGTCCCCCCTTCCCCCAATTTGAAGACATCGTGGAGAGCACGAACCGCCAACTCGGTATATTTCGAATCAATGATGCAAGAGATTTTGATCTCGGAGGTACTAATCATCTGAATGTTGATGCCTTCTTTCCCCAAGCAGGTAAACATGGCCGAAGCTACTCCCGAATGACTTCGCATCCCCACTCCCACGATTGATACCTTGGAAATCTTTTCGTCGGATATGACCCGCTCGGCCCCAATCTCTCCTGCAATCTCATTGACGATCTCCAGAGTCCTTCTCAAGTCCGGCTTGGGCACGGTGAAGGAGATGTCCGTGTGGCCATCCTGGCTGATGTTCTGGATGATCATGTCCACCACGATATGATCCTCAGCCACCTTGCCGAAGAGTTGGGCGGCGATACCGGGTTTATCGGGGACCCCCAAGATGGAAATCTTCGCCTCATTCTTGTTGTAAGTCACGCCGGACACGACAACACGCTCCATATCCGCATCCTCCTTGACGACCATGGTCCCCGGATTGTTGTTGAAGCTGGAGCGCACATGAATGGGCACCCCGTGATTCTTCGCAAATTCCACCGAACGGGATTGCAGTACCTTCGCCCCAAGGCTTGCCATCTCCAGCATCTCGTCATAGGAGATTTTGGAGAGTTTCCTGGCCTCTGGTACAAGATTGGGATCTGCGGTGTAAACCCCGTCTACATCCGTGTAAATCTCACAGACATCAGCCTGGAGAGCCAGGGCCATCGCCACCCCAGTCAGATCCGACCCCCCCCTACCCAGGGTGGTAACATCCTCCTCTTCGGTAATCCCCTGAAATCCTGCTACAATGGCAATTGCTTCCTGCTTCAACGCTTGCTCGACCCTTTGGGCGTTAATGCTCGTAATTCGCGCCTTGGTATGGGCATTGTCAGTCTGGATCCCCACCTGAAAACCGGTGAAGGAAATGGCCTTGTGTCCCATTTCTTGTATCGCAAGCGATAGCAGGCCTATGGAGACCTGTTCACCGGTCGCAAGGATCACGTCTAATTCCCGTTCATTGGGCGTCTTGGAGACCTGATGGGCCAGGCTTAAGAGGCGGTCAGTCTCCCCCGCCATGGCCGAGACGACAACAACTACCTGATTTCCTTTTTCCTTGGTCTCAATGACCCGGCGCGCTACGTTCCTTATCCTTTCGATGTCCCCCACCGAGGTGCCGCCGTACTTTTGAACAATTAAGCCCACGCTGTATCCCCCTTCCCGGTTCATGGAAGTAGAGCCCTTCGCCGCGGAAACAGCCAGCTACGCTAAACCCTATTGAGGTTACAGTCCCAAATCCAGGGCAACTTCCCGGATCAGTTCAGGCTCGATGGTCTCCTTTTTGAGGAGAAAACCCTCCAAAAGGGCGTTATCGCAGATGGTGTTAATGAGGCGGGGAATACCCCGGGAGAAGTGGTGAACCGACTCGATGACCGCATCGCTGAAAATACTTCGCTTGCTTCCTGCAACCTTCATCCGGTGGAGAACATAGGCCTTGGTGGTGTCCAGCTTGAGAGAGGTGAGACGGCATTTTAGTGCAATACGTTGCGCCAATGGTTCATCCAAAGCCAAGTAACCTTCCAGCTCAGGAAGTCCCAACAAGACAAAGGTAATGAGCTTGCTCCCCGGCACTTCCAAGTTCAAAAAGCCTCGCAACTCTTCCATGATGGCTTTATTCTGAAGCATATTGGCTTCATCGATGATGACGACTGCCTTCCTCCCTTCCTCGAAGATCTGCTCTAATTTCCCCAAGATCCTCCCCAATAGCATCACCTTGTCGTCCGGTATATTCTCAAGTCCTAATTGCAGTCCAATCTTGCGAAGCAACCACTCTGGAGTAATAGAGGAATGGATAACCACCAGAAGGGCCGCCTCATACCTGGTATTATCTAATCCCTCATATAATCTCCGTGCCAGAGTGGTTTTACCGGTGCCCAAATCCCCAATAACCACCGCCAGACCTTTCATGGAGTCAATAGCGTACATCAGCCTGTTGATGGTGTCGGAGTGTTGGATCGTATCGAAATAGAAGCGGGGGTCCGGGGTGTTGGAAAATGGCTGTTCGCAAAGCTCGTAGTATTGCTCAAAGCTCATATGGCTCTCTCCTATATATAGTCAATCTTGCGTTGCCGGGGCTTTGGCGAGGGGGGAGCTTTCTCCTCTGTTGGCTTTTTCTCTTCCCGAGACTCGGGCCCCTCTTCCGCCACTTGACCTTCCTTTCCTTTTTCGGAAGACTGAGAACGGGGCATGCTTAACCGCTTCAGCTTCGCACCCACCTCCCGAAAATTTGGATCCTCCTGGAAGATGTCAGAAAAAAGGTCGAGGGCATTCTTAAGGTTCTCAGCTGCTTCATAGGCCAAGGCGAGCTCGTATTTCAGACCTCGATATTGTTCCGGAAGCTGATTGGGAATAGATAATCCCTTGAGGAATTCTTCAATCGCCGAATTTACATCACCCATTTTCATGTAACAAAGGCCAATTAATTGACTCGAATTGAGGGCAAGAGATGGGTCTTTTGATGCCAATTTGAATTCCTCTATCGCCTCCTCCAAGAGATCCATATCCTTATAGGCAATGCCCAGGTCATAATGGGTGTCGAAGTCCTTTTCCTCCAGGGATTTCCGGACGCCCTTTTGAAATTCCTGCAAGATTTCACTCAGGGTGGGAGGAGTAACCTCGCTGCCAGCCAGCTCCTCCAGGGCCTTTTGTTGGGCTTCTGCGTCCTTCTCCAACTCCTTTTCCAACTCTGCAGCGAAATCAACGAAACCGTCATCCGTAGTGGTGGGTGTGGGAGGGGCAACCGTGAAAACAGGAGTTACCTCTTTAGACAGTTGAACTTCAGAGGAGGACGAGATCTCAGTCGGCAATTCCTCATGGGAAGTGACCTCTTCGGCGGGGGTCTGAATCGCTGCCTCGAATGCGGTGGGCGCAACTAAAGAGACTTCCCCGGAAACCTTCTCAGGCTCTGATATTTCCAGCGCCTCCTCCCCCGTGACCTCCCAGAAAGATGTCTCAGGCTTTGTGGTTTCCTCCATGGAAACGGCCTCAGACTCCAATTGAGAAAGCCTCTCCTGGGCCGTCTGGTTGCTCGGATCAGCCTCCAAGATCCGGCGATAAACCGTCCTGGCTTCCTCAAGCATCTCGTGCTGCAAGTAGAAGTCGGCCTCGGCCAAATCCTCCTCAACTCCAACGGGCGATTCTGGCTTCGTCTCCACCAAAATAGGCTGTCCTGGCTCTTCCTCTTTTTCCTCTTCCAAGCTTTCAAGAAAGCTCTCAAATCCCTCCGGGAGCTCCTCCTCCTGGATTGGCTCTTGACCGACGACCGCGGCCGCTTCTGCCTCAGCCCCCTCAATCTCTCCTAAGGCGGTCACTATCTCCAATGGGGTCTCCAGGCTAATCCGCTCTTCGCCCATCGGTTCGGATGGGGGAAGTTGTTCCAAAGCTGGGGCCGGGGCCTCCTCACCCTCTGGAGGGGAGACCTTGATAGTCATCTCCTGCAATTTGCTTTTCGCTACTGCGTGATCAGGATCAAGGCCGAGGATTATTTCGATCTCCGCGATCGCTTCGGACATTTTTTCCTGTTTTTCAAAAATGTCAGCTAGCACCAGGGACTCTTCAATTGCTGCTTCCCAGTTCTTCTCATCCAGATAGATTCCCTTCAATCTCTGATGGGCTTGTACACTCCGAGGAAAAACCTCCAATATGCTCTTCAAATGCTCTACCGCTTTATCGATAATGTCATACTTGAGATAGATCTCCGCCTCGATCAGGTGATCTTGCACTTCCTTTCCCAAGACGTTCTCAACTTCTTCTTTCGCTTCTGCCGGGGGCGTGGGTTTCAATTCCTCCGACAGGCTGTCCGCCAATGACAGATCGGTTGAGATGACTTCCTGCTCCGGTTCTAACTGGGCCAAATCGGGAAGGCCTTCGGAAACCTCCTCCACAGAGAGGGCCTCGGCTTGTGGAAACGGGGGCACCTCGGGCAATGCACTGGGCTCAGGTTCCGGCTCCTTGAAATGCGCCTCGATCTCCTCGATTCTACTCCGCACCTCTTCATGATCCGGCTGGGCTTGCAGAATAGCACGATACGCGTTTCTTGCCTCTTCCCACTCATTACGCTGGAAGAAGATGTCCGCGATCTCCTTGTTCTCCTGTTGAGCCTCCGTCTCATTTCCGATCTTGTGGTAAAGATCTGCTAACCTTCTGCGAACCTTGAGGAAACTGGGATCGGCCTTTTTTACCTCCTTCAACAGATCCAGTCCAGGGCCAACCTCGTTTTCTCGAAGATAGCCCTCCGCAATTTCCTCCAAGAGGAGATATCCATCCGCGATATTTCCCATTGCCAGCCTGAGCCTTCCAAGGGAAAGTTTGGCATCACGGTGCTGTGGATTTCCCTCCAGAATCCGGACCAGCACTCCCTCTGCCTTTTCCAACTGGTGGTTCTTCTTATGGGACTCGGCTAGAGTTATCATGAGCTTATCATCTACCTGCCCGGGCTCGAAGGCGTAGCGGCCCAGATGTTCGATGGCGTTGGGAAAGTCATTCAATCGATAATAGAGCTGACCCAGGCCTATGCAAGCCTCTTTTGAATCCGCTTGAATCTGGAGTACCCTCTTGAAGAATTTCTCCGCTTCCGGCAATTGCCCAATTTGCATGCATCCAGTGGCAACCTTCAAGAACTCATCTACAGCCTCCTTCCGAAGTCCTTCCTTAAGCAGCATTTCTGCGAGCTTGACCCTAATAGTCAGGTTGGAGGGGTCGAGATCGGCCAGCTTCTGGTAAACGCCAAGTGCCTGCTTAGTCAATCCCTCCTTTCCAAAGGAGTCAGCCGCGGTAAGATATTGAATGCGGGCCTCCACCACCAACCCCTGCTCCGCGTATAGATCTCCGCAGGCAAGATAAGAGGGAATGTTCGTCGGATCCAACTTGATGATCTTCTTGTAGACGGCAATCGCCTTAACCGAGAGTCCGTCTGCTCGATACAGCTCTCCCAATTTCAGGTAATAGGAAATGGCTTCATCTTTGTTGCCGATTCGGGCATATATATCCCCCAACATATTGTAGACACTCAGATCGGAAGGGTCTGCTTTCAATATGGCCTGATATTCGTTTATTGCCCTATCCCATCGACCCTGTTGGGTATAGGCGAGGGCGGTCTGCAGTGTCTTTCTCTTGTCAAAAGCCATAATATGCTCCCTGCCTAAGTTTCAGACATACTATACAATTCCAAAGGCCTTCTCCGCCAAGGCCAAACCTTCTCAGCAACCGTCCCTGACTCATCTCGCATTGAGCCGGACTTACCCTTTGTTTCCTTCCAAGAACCTCTCATATCCCTCTGCGGACATCAAGGTATCTGTCTCTTCCGGCTTAGCAAGTCTTATTTTGATCATCCAGCCCTCATGGTAAGGATCGCTATTGATAAGTTGCGGCGAGTCGGTCAGGGCGTGGTTTGCCTCGATAACTTCACCCGTAAAAGGAGAGAAAAGATCGGAGACTGCTTTTACCGATTCCACCGCCCCAAAGACCTCTCCCTGCGCCAAGGTGCGGCTTACTGCAGGCAATTCCACGAAAACCACATCCCCTAATTGCTTCTGGGCATAGTCGGTGATCCCAACCACTGCGGTCCCCTCTTGAACTGCTGCCCACTCGTGATCCTTGGTGAATCTTAGCCCCTCGAGACTCATTAAACTTCCTCCTTGGCCAGAACGCTACTATTCTTCGTCGCCGAATTTGCTCATCACCAGTTGACTGAGGGAATCAACGGCCTCCACTGCGTCATCTCCCCTAGCCGTGATGAGGATGCGAGAATTCTTTGAGGCAGCGAGCATGAGCAAACCCATGATGCTTTTCCCATTGACTCTCTTGCCGTTTGCTTCGACGGTCACACCCGAACCGAACTGATTGGCCAAACGGACGAAGGCGGCGGAAGCCTTCGCGTGAAGGCCAAGCTCGTTCATTATCGTCACCTCGCGGGATTGCAGCACCACTCCGTAGCCCTCAGAAGCCTTCTTGATCCCCGATGCAAAGGCGAATACCCAAGTTCCATCTTCCCCAGCGGGGGAGCTCCAATCTCCAGTGGGGAAGCAGCGACGAACCCTGGTAAATCTTCTCAAATCCGCGTTCTGATTGCGAGACAGTGTAAATGGGGAACCTCCATAGACAGGCAGGGATTTCCCAGTGGAGAAGGACAGAGATCCCTGTCGTCTCATCAACCAATTCTACTCGGTTCACTTCATCTGACTCTCCCTGACTTCCCAGGCGAGAATCGTCCGGTTTCCTGCCATTGATCTTATAATAGCGATCGGGCTCGGATTCTGCCAAAAGGTTGAAGTTAAATTCCGTTCCAAACACAGTTTGGATATCGGCTGATTGCATATTCTCTATGCTGTACTGAATGAATATCTCTCTTCCGTCTCCCCGCAGTAGGATCTTCTTCTCCACCCTAATCGGAATCGCTGCCTGGGGGAACCAGATGCGGCCGTCTCTCCGCAGAGAGAGGTGGATTTCTTCCTTTCCCCTTTGTACCTCTAAGTCATATTTCTGATTAACAAAATCCCCGAATTCTGAATATTGACAACGGCTGAAGCCGACAATCGTTGTATCCGGTCCCAAAAAATGGTCCAAGAGGCAAGCCTTAGCATACCAATCATAACACAACAGGCCTTCCATATCTACTTGATCTTGCGTTGGTTCCATCTCGTGGATGGTCTTGATTCCCTGAGAAGACGCAGGGCCTTCCCCCATCTCCTTCCCTATCTTGAGGTGGTAGGCCTCTGGTCTTCGCGTCATCGTGTTTATGAGGTTGATCTCTTTGGGGCGATAATCTAATTCCCATAAGGAGCCACCTCGATGCATGTCGAAAAAGAGGGCCAGGGATGGCGTGGTTACTAAGAGGTCTTGGAACCCGTCTCCGTCAAGATCAACCGGGCTCCATTCCGCCCACGATCGCCTTTCGTGAGTCAAGCCGTCGATCAGCGATTCCGATCGAATGAGGTGCTTGTACGCCGCATGGCGTAAGTGGGGAAGGTAAATGCCTCCAAAGATCCCATGCCAATAAACGTCATTACACTGGCCGCGGTAAAGCTCCTCCCGAGCCCTCACCTGAATTTCATTATTAGCGATCTGACCCTTTCCTCCCTCTTCGGGGGACAGGGCTTTCAGTCGAGTGATTCCTTCCTCCTCGACCTTTCTTATCTTCTTGCTTATCCCTAACATCCTCTTGTGTAGATGGTTGCTCTCCGGGTACTTGACCAGAAAATTCCTCCAGAACCCGCCCTTTAGAAAGGGGGCAATCTGGTCTGGAGAATCGATCGTCTTTATCCTCTGCAGGGCGGCCTCAAAACTCACGCGAGCCTCAAAGGGAAGGGCCCACTCCATCATCTCTTCGTAGGAGCCCGAAGGCAGATAGATTCTGCCAACCGGCGCCTGGCTGGCAAGGAAGTCGGAAAAGGTGACCGCCTGTATCCAATCCTGATTCTCTTCTATCGACCTCAGGAATCGATGAAGCCACCCTTTTTCGTAGACCCAGGCGTGCGTTCCCGGCCAAACTCCAAACTTCTCCCCATCATCTACGATCACCGCAGCCCCTGAATTTCCTGCCCGGTATAATTCTCGCAGGTACTCCAGGACCTTCTGCGTCTCGGCAAAGGGAATCAGGTACCGGAGCTTTTTGCTGATGGGGAAGACTTTCAGGAAAGAGCCTTGTTCTTCGGTCACATAATAGCCAGAGAGTTCGCTTTCCTTTAGCCCGGCAAAACGAAAAAGCGAATCATCCAGAACGGTGAATTCCACTTTCGCCTCGGCCAAGGATTTGGCTAAATGAGGCTCCCAGACCCTCTCTGCCACCCAAGCCCCTTTTGGCACAAAATCGAAGCGCCTCTGGATGTAGGACGATAATTTCGCGATCTGGCCCAATTTATCCGCGTCGGGCAAGACGGACAGGATCGGCTCATAGTAGCCTCCTGTCAAGAGCTCTACCTGTCCTTTATCCGTTAGTCGTTTGATTCCATCTAAGAAATCAGGATGGTGCGATTCCAGCCAATCAAAGAGCACCCCCGAGAAGTGCAGAGAAAAGGCGATAGATGGATGCTCTCGGACAACCTCTAAGAATGGAAGGTACGCCTGCTCAAAGGCATTCTGAAATACAAAGTCAAAATTCCCCACTGGCTGGTGGGAATGAACCCCAAAAATTAGGCTGAGCCTGTCCATCGTTCTTCCCCATCACCCCACGGACCTTCTATTGGGTTCCGCTGTTGGTAGAGGCGCCCCTCTTGGCTAGGAAATCGGAAGCCGCCAGAATGTTCTTCTGGCCTACCCGACAAAGTCGCTGGGCTACATCTTTGAGTGATCCCTCTTGCCGGAGGGAGGGCAGCTTAATGAGCATGGGAAGGTTGATCCCGGTAATGACCTCCAGTGTCTCCTTTTCTAAGAAGGAAAGGCCCAAGTTAGAAGGCGTTCCCCCAAACATGTCCGTAAAAATCAGGACTCCAGATCCGCTATCTACAGCCTTGATTGCCGTTTCGATCTTGCCTCTGGCCTTATCTATCTTCTCGCTGGCCTGAATCGATACCGCCTCCACCGCGGGAAGTTTTCCTACGATCTCTTCAGCGGTGCGCAAGAACTCCTCTCCGAGATTGCCATGTGTTACAATGACCACTCCGATCAAATCCAGCTGCCTCCCATTACTTATCGATGTCACGGTGATGGAGGTAAATTGAGTATCCCATGTCACGAAGCTGCTTGGCCATGTACTCTGCCAGAGTGACCGATCGGTGTCTTCCCCCGGTGCAACCTAGACAGATGGTGAGATAAGATTTCCCTTCCCTGATATGAAGGGGGAGGCAGAAATCAAGGAAGTCGAACAGCCTTTTCGTGTATGAGGAGGCCTCGGGGTCACTGAGAATGAAATCAATGACCGGCTGATCCTTTCCAGTCAAGGGCTGCAACTCCTCAACGAAATGAGGATTGGGAAGAAACCTGAGGTCAAAGATGATATCGGCATAATTGGGCAACCCATACTTGTAGCCGAAAGAAACCAATGAGATGCGAGTCGTCTCTTGGGTTTTCCATCCTTGGAACGCGTCAAAGAGGAATTTTCTGAACTCATGGACGGTGTAATCAGAGGTATCAATAACTAGGTCAGCCTCTCTTTGCAGGCGCAACAACGCCTGCCTTTCGGCTCTGATCCCCGCGACCAAGGATCCATCAACTGCGAGAGGGTGAGGTCTCCGAGTTTCGCTGAAGCGCCTGACCAGCGAATCCTCTCTCGCATTAAGGAACACAATCATTACCCGATGGCCCTCCTTGCGCAGACTATCGAGGATATCAAAGAGGTTCTCCAGGAATCTCCCTTCGCGTACATCGATGACCAGAGCGATCTTGTGCATCTTATCATCCGCCCGAACGCAGAGCTCGGCAAACTCGGGTATCAGCGTGGGAGGGAGGTTATCGACACAGAAGAAACCAATGTCCTCCAAAAGATTGGCCGCCTGGGTTTTGCCCGCGCCGGACATGCCAGTAATAATCACAAAGGCCAATTTTTTCACTGAGTTCCTTCTTCTCCCCCTGTGCTCCCCTCGGTGATCCTTCGGACCAAGCGCTTGGAGAAGTCTCGGGCTGAATGAACTCCCATGAGCTTCAGGAGATGGTTGCGGGCGGCGACTTCGATGAGGATGGCAATATTCCTCCCTGCGGTGACCGGAATAGTCACCATGGGGATCTCCAATCCAAGCAAGGTAAAACTGCGATTATCGATCCCAAGTCGGTCATACTCTTTCTTTGTGTCCCACTCCTCCAGTTTTACTACCAGTTCAACCCTCTTGCGGTGGCGAATGGCTGAAACCCCGTAGAGATCTGCAATATTAATAATTCCCAAACCTCGGATTTCCATGTGATGTCGAAGAGATGCATCTCCTTCTCCCACCAATATCTTCTGGCCCTCCTTTCGAATATGGATCACATCATCTGCCACGAGACGGTGACCCCGAACCACCAGGTCAAGGGCACATTCGCTTTTCCCGGTTCCGCTTTCTCCGAGGATTAACACTCCAATCCCGAAAACGTCCACTAAATTGCCATGAACGGTCATTTTCCGGGTCGGTGATCTCCTGCAACATCTCTCTTCCATCATCGGACTCAACGGTTAGGCTCACGGAATAGGTTCAATCAGTCCATAGTTTCCATCTTTCCTTCGATAGAGGACATTGATTTCGTCGCTGTCGGCATTACGAAAGACATAGAAGCTGTGTCCCAGCAACTCCATTTGCAGGATGGCTTCATCCATATGCTGTGGCTTGATGGAAAACCGTTTGGTGCGCAGAATCTCGCCTGTCTCTCCTTCTGCCTCTTCTTCGGTCAAGGCAGAGGTGCGGATGACAGTGCCCACTCTGCTCCCTTTTCGCGAACCATGGGCGACGATCTTTTCCTTGTATCTTCGAACTTGCCTCTCAATCTTGTCGATCACCAGGTCCAAGGAGGTGTACATATCCTCGCTCGTCTCTTCAGCCCGGATCGTAATCCCGTCGGCATGAAGGGTAATCTCCGCAATATGCAGGTACTTCTGCAAGGAGAGGGTCACATGGGCGTCTGAGATACTTTCCAGATACTTTTGCATCCGGGTGAGCTTCTCTTGCGCATATTGCCTTATAGCGGGAGTAATCTCCATGTTCTTCCCAGTAATATTGATCTGCATAGTCTGCCCTCTCTTTCTCGCACAAGGGGTAGGCCTATATTCTCTTTCGCCTGTTCGATGAAGGGATTTTCAACTGAGCCCGATACTTGGAAATGGTCCTTCGGGAGATGTTAATCCCCCTCTCTTTTAGGGCTTGAGCCAACCTCTGGTCGCTGATTGGCTTCTCCCCACCCTCTTCATGGATGATCTTTCTGAGTTGCTCTTTAACATTCACTGAGGAGATGATTCCGCCATCCTCGGAGGAAAGACCACGATGGAAAAAGTATTTGAGGCCAAATACCCCTTGGGGGGTGTATACATATTTGTTGGTGGTTACCCGGCTGACGGTTGATTCGTGCATGGAGATATCCTCAGCCACCTCTTTTAAGGTCAAAGGCCGCAAGAAATCGATGCCATCATCCAAAAAACGGCTTTGGAATTTTACCAGACTCTCGGCGACCTTGTAGAGGGTACGCTCCCTCTGTTCAATGCTCCGGATCAACCAGATTGCCTGTCGCATCTTTTCCTCGATGTAGTTCCGGGTTTCAGTGGTGTCCCAACGCTTCTCTGAAAAAATCCGGCGATAGTAGGGGCTTATCCGCAGCCGGGGCAACCCGTCATCATTGAGGGTAATGATGTACTCGCCCTCGATCTTAGAGATGAAGACATCGGGCATGATATATTGGGGGTCCTCGGTGCTGAATGAGCGTCCCGGCTTGGGATCCAATCTCCCGAGCTGTTGGATGGCATCTTTGACCGCATCCATGGAAACATTGAGCCGTTCCGCAATCTCATTCCATCGTTTCTCTCCCAGTTCCTTCATATGATGGGCAACGATCTTTGCCACCAGGCTCTCCCCTTGTTGGAGACCTCTAAGCTGTAGGATTAAGCATTCCTTCAGATCCCTGGCGGCAATTCCTGAAGGATCAAAGCCTTGGATTAGGAAAAGGGCCGTTTCCGCCTCTTCTAATGATACCTGGGTCTCCTTTGCCACCTCGTCCAAGGAAACCTGCAAATAACCGTTGTCACTGAGATTGCCAATGATATAAGCTCCCGCCTCCAGGAGCCCCTCATCTCCTGTCGAGACATGGAGTTGCAATAGGAGATGCTCGGAGAGCGACCTTGGTTTGTAGAGAAGGCCCTCCAGAGAACTGGGTCCCTTTTCCTCCCTGGAAATCGGCGAATAAGAATCCGATGCACTCTCCATGTAACTCTCCCAGTCTATCTCGGATTTCTCAAGCCTTCCCTCCAGTATATTATCTTCTCTAAGAACATCCACGCCATTTTCCGGGGGCTCTTCCGCAGTAATCGTCAACTCTTCCTCAAGCAGCGGATTCTCCATGACATGCTGGTTAAGAACCTGCAAAAGCTCCAGTCGTGATAGCTGGAGAAGCTTGATGGCCGCCTGCAACATGGGGGTGATCGCCAATCGCTGTGTCTGTCGCAGGCTTAATCCAATTTCGATGCCCATGACCTTAACCCTTCACCAATACAGGAATGGACAGCTGAAGCTTCTGCTTCCGTTCCAATGCGCCCAAAGATAGTTAGAGCGAAAACTCATCTCCCAGATAGAGTTCCCTGGCCTGATCGTTACTCGCCAAGTCCTCGGCGCTGCCATCGAAGAAAATCTTGCCCCCAAAAATCAAGTAGGCTCGATCAACGGTGGTCAGGGTCTCCCGCACATTATGATCCGTCACTAGGACACCGATGCCCTTCCTCTTCAGTTCGGATATGATCGCCTGGATGTCGAGAATTGCCAAGGGATCCAATCCGGCGAAGGGCTCGTCCAGCAGAATAAAGGAAGGGGAACTGGCCAGGGAGCGAGCGATTTCCACCCTCCGCCTCTCTCCCCCAGATAGCGTATAGGCCTTGGCTTTCGCCAGATGGGAAATGTTCAACTCTGCCAAGAGCCTCTCCGCCATTTCTCCCTGTTCCCGTTCTTTCAATCCTTTGATCTCCATAATGGCGAGCAAGTTCTCTTCCACCGTCAGTTTCCGGAATACGGAGGGTTCTTGAGGCAAATAGCCAACGCCTTTCCTGGCTCGAAGATAAACTGGCAGGTGGGTCACGTCTTCCTCGTCAATGAAGACCTTTCCACCGTTTGGCCGGAGTAGCCCGAGGATCATGTAGAAGGTGGTCGTCTTCCCTGCCCCATTGGGACCTAACAGGCCCACTACTTCTCCTGCCCCGAGCTGTAAGCTCACACCGCCGACGACCTCTTTTTTGAAAAAGGCCTTCCTCAGGCCCTCTGCTCTAATCGAAGGACTCATCAATTACCCTTGCTCCTTGAGGATTTCTCTTGGTTGGCCTTGCTCTTCGGCAGCATCCCCCCCTTGGAGCCCTCTCCTTCCTTGCTCGGATAAAAGATGGAAATCACTCTCTCTTTTCCATCCCCCTCCACAATGCTTCGGTCTTCCTTTCGCAGGAGGGTCATCTTGCTACCGACAATGACATTATCTCCTTGCCAGATCTTGGGATTTCCGGTGAGGATCAGCACATCTTGATCGTTCAAATAAACCGCCTTATCGGCAGTTGCCGTCTTTTCAGGATCCACCATACGAACGTCACCTTCCGCTGTAATCTTCTGGATCTCTTCCATCTTTTCATCAAATAGAAATTCCATTCTGCGAGCATAGATGGTGAAGTCATCTTTCCTGACAATTACATTGTCGAGGTAGTTGACAACGTGGAGTTTTCGGTTCGCCTCCATTCGATTTGCAGTAATCGTGATCGGCTTGGGGGGCTCTGCCTTTTTCTTGTCCATCTCTTTGCTGGTCGGAGCCGGTTTAGCTGGTTCTGCCCTTCTTTTTTCGGTCTCCCCCGAAGCCGCCCCAAAGAAAGAGAGCAGAAGAAAAAGTGCCAAAAGAAGACGACGAGTTCTTCTTTTCACGGGTTCCTCCCCAATCGGCTCGGGCTAAATTGCGCATTGGATGGGTCGAAACTCGAAGTAATGTGAGACAGAATCTTCACTTCTTCTAATGCGAGATCCGCTTCCATTCCCAACCCCTGAACAATTAAGCCTTCTCGTTTGATGGTTACCTGCTTGTCAGTCGAGAGCTTCTTGCTCTGAGGCGACCAAAGGACCGAATCGGTCCAAACGGTGGTGCCTTCGCGGGATTGAGCCATCAAATTACCCTGGAGGTTGACCTCTTTGCTCTGATTGTCTATCTCCCCTTCATCTGCATAGCAGGTTAGGGCATTTTCATCTTCGTACAAGACTAATTTAATCTGTCTCTGCATTTTTGATATCCGAGTGATGTTGCTCTGTTCGAAGATCTGGACTTGATCCGCGCTGGCCTCCCACATCCGCTGATCACCCCGCATCTCTACCAAGTGGATATCCTTGAGTTTTGCCTGAGGGGTCTCCCGGAAGGATTCCCTGGTTGAGGAAGGAATATCGTCCCCCGGCCGGAAGGCTAGAAGCCAGAATCCACAGGCAACGAAGAGAATAATGGAGATGATGCAGATCCACGCCCAGCCCTTCATGAAAGGCCCATACTCCGAAGGCTGAATAACCAACGACCACAAAAGTCCGCCGAATCACGGTCCTCCATGATTAAAACCTATCAGATCAAGAGACCTTTTTCAAGGTTTTTTTGGATTGTTACCCGCCCCCTCCCTCAACCGAAAACGCCTTGGGCTAAGGCTCGGCTTGGGATCTGGCTCAGGAGGCGTAAAACGATAAACGGCCTTCAATAAAGGAGTTTATCAATATTATCTATTGACAAATGTGAGGGAGAAAGCTAACATCGCCAATTAAGGAATTGGGCTCCTTGGGGGGAGGGGGGGACAACTGAGCCTCCGAGGGTGGCCTCGAAATTGGTCTCTCCATGGCAGTGGCCCATCGCATCTATGCTCGGCGGACTCAGACCATTTGGTGCCGGTCCTCTTCAGAGAAGGAAGAGGAAAGCCTTTCACAACCAGGAAACTCCCCTGGCAAAGGGAGAGAATTCCCTACCTCTGGCTGGGAACCAATTCACAGCCCCTTTCCGCCCAACCCGTTCCGGACGAAGGAGCCCCCCGTTCAATATTTCCAACCAGCAGGATGACCTCTTCTTTTCGCCGAGAATGACACCTGAGGACTTCGCCCCTTGGTCGGCGTGTCTTTTCTCTCAATTTGCCGAGCTGCGGATGAGTCCGACCGCTGTATTTTTATTACCTCGCTTAGTCTACCATTGTGAAACTCATCCAAGACGACCTTATTGAGATAGAAAGGCTCCTTTGTCAATCAGAGTTGGTGCCAGGTCTCTTCCACGAAGTGAACAATGCGCTCACTGCAGTCCTCGGCTACACTCAACTACTGATGGGTTCCCAGGCCGGCAGGGAACAGGAAAGGGCCGACTTAAAAGCAATGGAAGGGGAAATGCTACGATCCAGGAGGATGATTCAATCCTTCTTGGCCCTTTTTCAGCCTTGTCAAGCAGTGGAAGGCCCCCTGGAGATGAATTTCCTCTTAGATCTCCTGCTATGTCCTCTTCAGGATCAACGAAGATTCACGGACATCGTTTTCATGAGGGACCTCTCGCCGGACAATCTCTTTTTCCGGGAAACGTTCCCTGAATGACGTGTTATTCTAATCAGCCTCCTGCTTCGAGCCGCTCGTGCAACAAACAAGGGAGGAGTTGTGCAAGTAACGACGGCGAAGAGGGAAAAGGGTAAATGCTTTGAATTAGTTGCTGAGTGCCACGGAGCGCGTGCTATTCTCCGTTGACAATTGACGAAGCGACTCCTTTGTGGTGAAGTGTGTTTGGGCAAGAAACTCACAACTCCACAGTGAAAGGAGCCGCTCCATGAAGAGCGTATTTCGAATCAGAAGAAAAGGCAAGGTGAAACCGATCGTCCTCTCCACTCTTCAAACACCCGAGGATCTGGATGCCAAGTTGGCCCTCATCCAGGTCCTGATCCCCCTGGGCCTCCTGGCGGTGGCCCAGGAACTGAGACGCGAGGTGATCGCCCTGGCAGGAGAACGGTACTCCCGCACCGGAGGTCTCCCCGGCATCGTCCGCTGGAGCCAGCAGAGGGGCTCGGTCTTCTTGGCCGATCAGAAGGTGGCTGTCACCTACCGGAGGCTGCGGGATCGGGCCCAGAACCGTGAAATCCCCTTGCAGACCTACCAGGGCCTCCAGAAGCCCCGTGAGGCCGATGGGAAGCTGCTCCTCCAGATTCTGCGGGGCCTCAGCTGCCGCTCCTACCTGCCTGCGCAGACAGGTGCCGAATGTGCAGAGGCGATCCCCGCGGCCTTCGGCCTGAGTCCTTCCTCTGTGTCTCGCCGCTTCATCCGGACCAGCGCGCGGAAGCTCCGCGAGCTCTGCGAGCGTCGATTGGAATCCTATGACTTCGTGGCCCTCTTCCTGGATGGAAAGACCTTCGCCGAGGATGAGATGATCATCGCCCTGGGGATCACCCTCTCGGGCGAGAAGGTGATCCTGGGCTTCATCCAGACCGGGACGGAGAATGAGCGCGTTTGCTCGGACTTCCTTCAGACCCTCTTGGAACGAGGCCTGCGGATGGACCCAGGCCTCCTTTGCATCCTCGATGGGTCCAAGGGCCTCCATAAGGCTATCCAGAAGGTCTTTGGATCCCAGGCCCTCATCCAGCGCTGCCACCTGTCTGCGTGCAACGCACAGGCAGAGTGGCACAAAAGGGAGAACGTCGTAAGCTACCTCCCTAAGTCCCAGCAAGCCCTCTGGCGGAGGAAGCTGCAAGAGGCCTATGAGAAGCCCACGTATGCGGAGGCCCATGCCGCTTTGCTCCGTTGCCGGCAGGAGCTGCGCCTGATCAATGTCTCTGCCATCGCCAGCCTGGATGAGGGGATGGAGGAGACCTTAACGCTCCATCGCCTGGGCGTCTTTTCTGCCTTGGGCATCAGTCTCAAGACCACCAACTGCCTGGAGTCCCTGATGGCCCAAGTAGGGCAACGAACGGGTAAGGTGGACCGCTGGAGAAACAGCGATCAGAAGCAGAGATGGGTGGCCTCTGCTCTGCTGGACATCGAACCGAGACTTCGCCGCATCAAGGGATACCGCCATCTTCCTACGCTCCGGGCCGCCCTGCGGACAGAGATTCAGGGAAAGGAGGTTGCAGCAGCGAATGCGGTAGCTTAATCCCATGAGGGAGTCCGCTGACCAATTTCAACGAAGAATGGGATTGACTCCCCAAATGATGATTACGTGAAGTTGATACTTGAGCGATCGCTGTTCGAAGAAACAGTCTACAGCGGCGAATCTGCTTCACTGAATGACCAGGGTTTTCAAACGATTTCGGTGCAGCTCAGAGCGCTCGGTCTGATTACGACGAAGTATACAAAGACGGTCCAGGGAGGCATGGCCTTGTTTTGGCATCTCATGCCAAAGGGTGAACGACTAATGCTTGAACTCCGCACAGTTCGAACGGGGAAGGCTGGAGGCGCTTAACAAGTGGTTCCAGCCGACGGTCCTGGCTTCGCTCGGCCCACGGCTGAACCAACGGCGTTGGGTAAAAAATATGAACAAACTAATATCCCTACATAAGCATTGGATAACTGCTGATTCCATAAAGCAAGTTATTGACGGGAGAACGGACAACGGGAGAACGACAAGACAACGGGGTCACATCTTCATATGTCATTTTATTCTTGACTCGAATCGGAGTTTATGGCAGTAATCCCTCATGGCCCGACCTCTTCGATTAGACCACCCGGATACCTACTACCATGTTCTCTCTCGGGGGAATGAAAAGAGGGAGATCTATCGTGACGAGAAAGACTACCTCCGATTCTTAGAGGGCATGGGCAAGACGGTAGGGCGCTTCCAATTGGAGATACACGCCTATGTATTGATGGGCAATCATTATCATTTGCTCCTCCACACCCAGGATGCCATCCTCTCCCGTGCCATCCAGTGGCTGGGGGTCAGCTATTCGGTCTGGTACAATCGCCGGCACGGGCGAAGCGGACATCTGTTTCAGGGGCGATTCAAGAGCTTTCTGGTACAAGACGACCGCTACTTTCTTGCCATGTGCTTTTACATTCATGGAAACCCCCTGCGGGCGGGCATTGTAAAGAAGCTGTCCGATTACCGGTGGAGCAGCTATCCTGCCTATGCAGATAAGCGGTCCCAGCCCCCCTGGTTGACCACGGATCTAGTGCTCGGCATGCATGGGGGAAGCCGGAAGAGCTTTTTGGAAGTCCAGCAATCCTTTTTGGAAGAGAAGCGGAACCCCTTGGAAGATCTCCGGCATGGATTGTACCTGGGAACCGAAGAGTTCTCAGAGGAGTGTAGGGAGAGGGCCCAAAACGAGGGGCATCGAGAAAAGCCTCAGGCCAGACTGCTCCTGAGGGACAGAGACCTCCAGGCGCTTTCTCGCAGCGTACTGGAAGGGTTAGGAGAGGAATATCCGGATTCGGTCCTGCATCCTCGCAGGAGACTTTGCGCGAACCGGGATGTGGCCATCTATATCCTATACCAATTGGGCGTGTATCGGAATGAGGAAATCGGAAGGGTCTTTGGAGTGGGATATACCGCAATTACCGGAGCGGTGAAGCGAGGGCAG
>JAZDMQ010000114.1:0-54531 GCA_043800755.1 bacterium
TGAGGAAATCGGAAGGGTCTTTGGAGTGGGATATACCGCAATTACCGGAGCGGTGAAGCGAGGGCAGACCTACGTCAATTCGGATCGGCGAGTCCAGAATACGGTCCGGAGGATATTAAATGACATATGAAGATGTGACCCCATCTCCCCTCCGGGGCGGGAATCGCACCGCCCGTGAAGACGAGGGGCCGAAACAGTCGCAAGCCAACTTGATTTAGAGGAGGTTTTGCATGCACAAGGTAAACCACATTGGAATTGGGGGCTTCCGACGGTTAAACGACGTCAATCTGGACATGCGGCCTCTCATGGTGATGATCGGCGCGAACGCTGTGGGGAAGACGTCGTTGTTGGATGCTTTATCGCTTCTTTCAGCGTCGGCGGCAGGTACAATGAGCCGAAAGTTGAGTGAGATGGGCGGTGTCGCCGACGTCCTGACCCGTGGACGTTCCGCGGACATTGTACTGAGAGCCGAAATGGAAGTTCCTGGGCACGAGCCGCTGACATATAATCTGCATATTGAGCCCAAGGGTCAGGAGTATAGCATTTCACATGAAGTCCTCTCGCAGGCCCATTTAGGCTATCCGGCACCTTTCAAACACATCGAATCGCGGCATACCGACATCCGCTATTTTGATATCGGAACGGGCAAACTGGTCAGGCCTGTTTGGGAACACACCCCGCTGGAATCGTCACTTTCCCAGGTTCCAAAAATGTTTCGAGAGCCCGAGGAATTGCGACGAACACTCAGCTCCGTCACACAATACCACGTTTTGGATGTAGGCCCACGCGCGCCCGTAAAACTGCCCCAGCAAATGAAGCCGGCAGACCTCCCGGGCGAAAACGGCGAGGATCTGGTTTCTTTCCTCTATTCCCTTCGAGAGAGTAACCGGGACTGCTATGAGGCGATTGAAGACACGTTGAAAACAGCCTTTCCCGGGTTCAGCTCCCTTAACTTTCCTCCGGTTGCCGCTGGCATGCTGTCGATGACCTGGAAAGAAAAGAGTTTTAAGAATCCACTGTACATGCATCAGCTCTCAGAAGGGACGCTCCGTTTTCTGTGGTTGATCTCGCTTCTGCAAAGCCCTGGGCTTTCGACCGTAACCATGATCGATGAACCTGAGGTAAGCCTCCATCCCGAACTGCTAAGTATTCTCGCTGATCTCATGCGTGAGGCCTCACAAAAAACGCAAATCATCGTAGCCACCCATTCCGACAGGCTCATCCGATTCTTGGAACCCAAAGAGGTGGTCGTCATGGATATCGGCGAGGATGGCTTTACGACCGCTTATTGGGCAGATACCCTGGATTTAGATGAATGGCTGGCGGAGTACAGCCTGGACGAAGTTTGGCGGCTGGGCCGGATGGGGGGTCGCGCATGAAGATTTCCATAATTGTTGAAGGAAAAACCGAAAAGGCCTTCGTCCCGTATCTCCGGAAGTATTTGGAAAAGCACTTGTCTGGGAGAATGCCGAATCTCGACCCATTACCATACAATGGTCGTATACCCTCTGGAAACAAGCTTCAACGTGTCGTCGCCAATCTTCTGAGTCATACGCGCAATCCTGCCGATCACGTCATCGCCCTGACTGATGTCCACACGGGCACTCAACCTCCGGATTTTTCGGATGCTGCAGACGCTAAAAAGAAAATGCGCGAGTGGGTAGGGAATGAAAAGAGGTTTCATCCTCACGCAGCGCAACACGATTTCGAGGCTTGGCTTCTTCCCTACTGGCCGTACATTCAACGACTCGCTGGACATAATAAGGCCGCTCCCCAGGGCAACCCCGAGAGTGTTAATCACAACAATCCGCCTTCCTACCGTATCAAGGAGGTTTTCCGTATCGGCCGGTGTCGGAATGATTACATAAAAGCCCGTGATGCTGGCCGCATTTTACGGGACAACGATTTGTCTGTTGCTGTCTTTCTGTGTCCAGAACTGAAAGCGCTCATCAACACGATTCTTGCGGTTTGTGGAGGCGAGGGTATTCGATGATTTCGGAATCAAGGTCGCCCTTCGTTTCCTGTCCGCAGCCCGCTCAATCCGAGGTCGTCCGATGAAGTTCACTTCGTTTTTAAAGGCAGGAAGGCAGGAAGGCAGGAAGAGGGTCACTTCTTCATTTGTCATTTAGGATGGAAAACGGTGTCAGGGCATAGTTAACTAATTCCTCATGGACAGATGGCCACCCGCGAATCATGAAAATTGGTTTGTGCGATCATTTACTACGCAAGTATTCGGCGCAAGAAAAGGGGTGCGATCTTCGCAACCCCTTTGATTTTTGGTGGCCCCCGCGGGAATCGAACCCGCGTTAATGGAAAGGGGGACACGTCCCATTTTTCTTGACAACCACCCGATGCGCCGCCAATCTCCTTCCATGTCGAGGATTGCCAGGAGAGCCATTGCAACGGATTTCCCATCAGAGAGGAAAACCGAGAGGGGGAAAAGGGGTCGAATCCTTATCCTTGAATTGGGTGGACCTCACCCCAGATTCCCGCCTCTAATTCTCTCCTCAAACAAGTGAGCCGCATAAGCCAGCGTTCCCCATCTCAGTTTGCAGATAGACACCGTCACTACCTCTCGGAAGAACCCGGCGTTTCAGGTGATCGGTCCTTGAGTGGGCTTTAGTACAAGCTTGGTTGATGCGAGTTCGGAAGAAGCAATTTGTGCCTTGAAATTATGGGAGCAATGTATTACTATTTGTCATAATAGAATTCATACCCTACCGCAGGGAGGGAAATATGAGGAGTAAACAGAGGGTAACCATCGCCATTGATAAAAACATCGTGGAGGAGATCGATCGGTTATCGAAAGCACAGAGGAAGAGTAGAAGCCATATCATTGAGGGAGCCATTAAGCTCTGGAGGAAGAGACAGTTGGAAAAAGAGTTAATCGATGGCTATATAGAAATGTGCAAAGAGAATGCAGAGACGGCGGAGGCTCAATTGGCTGCCTCCATGGAGTCCCTGCAATGACCGTTTGCAGAAGGGGCGAGATCTGGATGACGAATTTCAACCCTGGCAGGGGGAGCGAACAAAAGGGCATTCGACCATCGCTAATTCTCCAGAACGACATAGGCAATCAATACTCCTCCACCACCATTGTGGCAGTCATCACCTCGACCCTGGGAAAGTGTCCGGTGACAGTCCTGCTGGATCAAAAAA
Source organism: bacterium (assembly GCA_043800755.1). Classification (GTDB taxonomy): domain Bacteria; phylum Methylomirabilota; class Methylomirabilia; order CAVQYV01; family CAVQYV01; genus JAZDMQ01. The sequence continues at coordinate 3,160 of JAZDMQ010000114.1, forward strand.
CGACCGGGTTAAGGGAAAAGTCCATGGTGAATCTTGCACAGATTCTCGCGATCGATAAAGGCAGGCTGATCAAGAAACTGGGGATCGTGGGAGCAGATAAGTTGCGAGAGGTGGATGAGGCGATCAAGATTAGCCTGGAATTAGAATAGATCGAAAGCTTAGCCTTTGATCGCCCAATGTAATCATCAGGAGGTAATCCATGGACTTCGACGAATTAATCAAAAAGAGATACAGTGTTCGTGCTTATAAGGCGGATCCGGTGGAGGAGGAGAAGCTGGAGCAGGTGCTGGAGGCGGCGCGGCTGGCGCCCACCGCGGCCAATCGGCAGCCCTTCCAATTCCTCGTGATTCACACCAAGGGCAGAGAGGCGGAGCTCCGGCGGATCTACAATCCGGACTGGTTTGTACAACCCCCCCTGGTGATCTGTGTCTGTGCAGTCTCCTCCCAGGCCTGGTCGCGGATCGACAAGAAGAACTACGCGGAGGTAGATGCCACCATCGCCATGGATCATCTCATCCTGTCCGCAGCCAACCTGGGCCTGGGGACCTGCTGGATCGCCGCCTTTGATCCGGCCGCTGCGCTTCAGGTCTTGGGGCTGCCTGATGATATTGAGCCCATTGCCTTCACGCCCTTAGGATATCCTGCCGATCAGCCGAGGGAGAAGAGACGAAAGCCATTGCTGCAGCTGGTGCGCTATGAGCGCTGGTGAGGCCGGTATCGGCTGGTTTAGGATGCGAGTGCGGTCATGCCCGCCCTCGCATTGCTGGCCACAGATAAACCACAGCTGAAATCCAAGGAGCCCAAGATGAACACCATCGAAGCCATCAAGACGCGTAGGAGCATCCGCAAGTACACCGAGCAGTCGGTCGCCCCGGAGATTATCAAGGAACTGCTGGCCGCCGCCATGAGCGCGCCCTCTGCAGGCAATCAGCAGCCCTGGTGCTTTGTGGTCATGGATGACCGCAGCCTCCTCAATCAGGTTCCCAGCTTCAGTCCCTATGCGGGGATGTGCCGGGAGTCCCCGGTCTCTATCTTAGTGTGCGGGGATACCCGCTCCGAGAAGCATCCCGGATTCTGGATCCAGGATTGCGCCGCCGCCACCCAGAACCTCTTGCTGGCGGCCCATGAAAAGGGCCTGGGGGCCGTGTGGACGGGCGTCTATCCGAGGGAGGAGCGGGTGAAGGGCTTCCGCGAGCTGCTGCACCTGCCCGAGGGGGTCATCCCTCTGGCCTTCATCGTGATCGGCCACCCTGCCCAGCAGCCTTCCTCCCAGGATCGATTTCAGGAGGATCGCATCCATCATAATGGATGGTAAAGCAGCGGATTTCTCGGTGAGAGGCGAGGGGGTGCGGTCACCGAGATTAAAGGTTGACTTTCCCCATTTTTTGGGATAGCATTTTTTCCTAGTTGGAGCCGAAGGACCTTTACATGGTCTGCGGTGGAAACCCCTTGCTTCCTTTTACCACTCATGGACTGAGTTAAGCCCCAATCAGGAGCCAATGGCTTCCAAATAGAGCACCTTTTTGGCGGATATGCCTACCCTCTTACTCCCCCTTGTTCCCCCTTCCCTTTTTTCTATGGCCAGGCCAGGTTGCGGGGGATAGCCCTCATCTGATAGAACTTCTGTGCTCAAGAGATCAGGACCAGCCATCATTTGGATTCCATCATTATAAAGGAGAGGCGTAATGCGCGTTCGTAAGGCAGTTTTTCCTGCAGCCGGCCTGGGCACCCGATTCCTTCCGGCGACCAAGGCCCAACCGAAAGAGATGCTGCCCATCGTGGATAAGCCGATCATCCAATATGTGGTGGAGGAGGCGGTCCAATCCGGCATCCAGGATGTGATCATCGTCACCGGGCGGGGCAAGAATGCGATCGAAGACCACTTCGATCGCTCGCTGGAGCTGGAGGGGGCCTTGATGGAAAAGGGCAGGACCGACCTGGTGGATCAAATCCAGGAGATCTCCTCCCTCATCTCCGTCTGCTACATTCGCCAAAAGGAGCCTTTGGGGCTTGGCCACGCCATCCTGGTCACCCGGAATCTGGTGGGAGATGAGCCCTTTGCCGTCTTTTTGGGGGATGATATCATCGATTCCCAGGTGCCGTGCATGGCCCAGATGATGCAGGTCTTTGAACAGTACGGGGATGCGGTTCTTGCGGTGCAGGAGGTCCCCCGGCCGGAGGTCAGGCACTATGGGGTGATCGACGGGGTCAAGGTGAGCGACCGGGTCTTCGAGATCAAGGACATGGTGGAAAAGCCGAATCCAGAGGAGGCGCCCTCCAATCTGGCGATCATCGGCCGCTATATCCTCCCCCCCTCTATCTTTGCCCTCCTCGAAGAGACGCCCCCTGACGCCGGGGGAGAGATCCAGCTCACCAATGCCCTGCGCGCCCTGCTGAAGCACCGCCCAGTCTATGGCTATCAGTTCGAGGGCAAGAGGTACGATGCCGGCAACAAATTGGGATTTCTCAAGGCCACGGTGGAATTCGCCCTCAAGAGGCCGGATCTGGCGAAGGAATTTTCAGAGTACCTTAGATCTTTGAAGATCTTTGAGGCGGGGTCCGATCCCCATTGAGGAGTGGGGACCCGCACGAAAGGAGGTTGGAAGTTGGTCGGCAAGGATAAAATGGGCGAGCCGTTCGATGGGATGTTGGATCCGCTCGTCCCGGACGATCCGGAAGTTGAAGCTGAGGGATGGGAATGGGAGGAAGAGGAGAAACACCAGAAGATCAGGAAGAAGAAACTTCCCGAACGGGAGGAAGGAGCTTCATTCAGGAGGGGACGCGGCGGACCTTTCCGCAAGAAGAAGTAGGCGCCTCGAGAATGAGTGACTATGAGAAAGACAAGGAACAGTAAGGCCGAAGCTGCAGACAGCCTGCGGAGCAAGGTGGACGATCTGCAGCAGAAGAAGGTCCCCAATATTATCCCCCTCTTGCCAGTGCGGGATGTGGTCATCTTTCCCTACATGATCTTGCCCTTGTTTGTGGGGAGAGAAAAGTCCATCCGTGCGGTGGAGGAGGCCCTGGCTCGAGATCGGATGATCCTGCTGGTGGCGCAGAAGGATGCGGAGGCAGAGGAGCCAAATTCCGAGGGGATCTTTTCCTTAGGGACCGTGGCCGTCATCATGCGGATCTTAAAGATGCCCGATGGGCGGAGCAAGGTGCTGGTGCAGGGGATTGGTCGGGCCCAGGTGTTGGAATTCCTGAAGACCGAGCCCTATTTCGAGGTGAGGATCTCGGAGATCCCGGAGCCGGAGATCGAGCATCCTTCCCTGGAGGTGGAGGCCCTGCTGCGCTCGGTGAAGGAGCAGGTGGCCAAGACCAGCACCATAGGCAAGGCCCTCTCCCCCGATGTCCTGGCGATCATGAATAGCCTGGACGATCCGGGCCGGCTGGCGGATCTGGTCGCGTCCAACCTGGACCTGAAGGTGGAACAGGCCCAGGAGATCCTGGGGATTGCCGATCCATCGCTACGGCTGCGCCGGCTCTTCGATTTCCTCGGCAAGGAGCTGGAGGTCTTGAAGGTCCAGCAGCAGATCCAGAGCCAGGCGAAGGAGGAGATGGACAAGACTCATAGGGAGTACTACCTCCGCGAGCAGCTCAAGGCCATTCAGAAGGAATTAGGGGGCATGGATGAGCGGGGCCAGGAGGTTCAGGAATTCGCCGAGAAGATCGCCCAGGCGAAGATGACCCCGGATGTGGAATTGGAGGCCAAGAAGCAACTGGATCGTCTGGGCAAGATGCACCCGGAGAGCGCCGAGGCCTCGGTGGTGCGCAACTATTTAGAGTGGCTCACCGAGCTGCCCTGGTCCCAGCAAACAAAGGATCGCCTCCATATCGGGCGGGCCTCTCGCATCTTGAACCAGGATCACTACGACCTGGAGAAGGTGAAAGAGCGGATCCTGGAATTCCTCGCGGTGCGGAAGCTGAAGAAGCGGATGAAGGGCCCCATCCTCTGCTTCGTTGGCCCCCCCGGGGTGGGAAAGACCTCCCTGGGAAGATCGATCGCACGGGCCCTGGGCAGGAAGTTCGTGCGCATCTCCCTGGGAGGGGTTCGCGACGAGGCGGAGATCCGCGGCCATCGGCGGACCTATATCGGGGCCTTCCCGGGAAAGATCATCCTGGGGATCAAGCAGGCCAAATCCAACAATCCGGTCTTCATGATCGATGAGGTGGACAAGATCGGCATGGATTTCCGCGGGGACCCGGCCGCGGCCCTGCTGGAGGTCCTGGATCCCGAGCAGAACGGGTCCTTCACCGATCATTACCTGGGCGTGCCCTTCGACCTCTCCCATGTGATGTTCATCACCACCGGCAATATCACCGATCCCATCCCCTCGGCCCTCAAGGACCGGATGGAGATCATCCATATCCCAGGGTACACCGAGGAGGAGAAGCTGGCCATCGTCCGGCGGTTCATCATTCCAAGACAGTTGAGAGAGCACGGGATCAAGGCCCGTCATCTGACCTTTTCCGATGAGGCCCTACTGAAGATCATCACCGAACACACCCGGGAGGCGGGCCTGCGCAACCTGGAGCGGGAGATCGCCGCGATCTGCCGCAAGGTGGCGAAGAAGGTGGCGGAGGGGGCGGGAGGACCGACCCGGCTGATCGCCTCCAATATCCATCGCTATCTCGGCGCCCCCAGGTTCCTCTCCGAGTTGGAGCAGAAGGAGGACGAGGTGGGGGTCGCCACCGGCCTCGCCTGGACCGAGGCCGGGGGGGATGTGATCTATGTGGAGACGATCCTGATGAAGGGAAAGGGGAATTTGAGCCTCACCGGCCACCTGGGAGAGGTGATGAAGGAATCGGCCCAGGCCGCCCTCAGCTATGCGCGCGCCATGGCGGCGGAATGGGGAATCAAGGAGGAGGCCTTCGCCAAGACCGACATCCATATCCATGTCCCGGCCGGGGCAGTCCCCAAGGATGGGCCATCGGCGGGGGTCACCATGGCTACCTCCCTCATCTCCGCCCTCACCCGCCATCGGGTGAGAAGGGATGTGGCGATGACCGGCGAGGTGACCCTGCGCGGAAAGGTCTTGCCGGTGGGGGGGATCAAGGAGAAGGTGCTGGCGGCTCGCCGGGCGGGCATCCGCCGGGTAATCCTCCCCCTCAAGAACGACAAGGATATCAAGGAGATGCCGACCCAGGTGAAGCGGGGCATGGATTTCATCCTGGTAGAGGGGATGGACCAGGTCTTGAAGGCCGCCCTGGTAGCCCATTTTCCGCTGCGCGGGGGGGGAGAGAAGGAGGATCGGGCGCTGCGATTGCCAGGGAGGTTGGAGGAGGCTCGGGCTTGAGCGATCTTGCTGCCGATAAATCAGATTCCATCTCCATCATCCCCTTGGGAGGGGTGGGGGAGATCGGGTTGAACATGACGGTCCTGAGGTCGGGCCAGGACCTCCTGCTCATCGATGCCGGCCTCATGTTCCCGGAAGAGCAGATGCTGGGGATCGATCTGGTGATCCCTGATATCAGCTATCTGCTGGAGAACCGGGAGCAGATTCGGGGCATCATCCTCACCCACGGACATGAGGACCACACCGGGGCTGTGCCCTTCATCGTGAGGGAGATCCAGGCCCCCATCTATGGGACGGCCCTCACCCTGGGCCTGCTGGGGGAGAAGCTACAGGAGGCAGGCCAATTGGAGAGGGTCGATCTGCGCCGCATCAGGCCCCGGGACCACATCACCCTGGGCAGCATGGTGGTGGAGTTCATTCGGGTCTCTCACAGCATCGCGGATGGGGTGGGACTGGCGATCCAGACCCCGGCCGGCCTGGTGGTGCACACCGGGGATTTCAAGCTCGATCAGACCCCGGTGGATGGGGAAGTGACCGATCTGCCTCGCTTCGCGGATCTGGGGGAGCAGGGCGTCCTGGTGCTGCTTTCCGATTCCACCAATGCCGATCAGGAGGGCGCTACCCCCTCCGAGAGAGTGGTGGGAGAGGCCTTCGAGAATATCTTTCGCCACGCGAAGCGGAGGATCATCCTCGCCTGCTTCGCTTCTAACATCCACCGCATCCAGCAGGTCTTCAATGTAGCCGCCCGGCTGGGAAAGAAGGTGGCAGTCAATGGAAAGAGCATGGTGGCCAATGTGCGGATCGCCTCGGAATTGGGGTATCTGCACATTCCTGATGGATCGCTGGTGAGGTTGGAGGAGATCAGGGATCTCCCCCCGGAAAGGGTGCTGATCCTGACCACCGGCAGCCAAGGGGAGCCCTTGTCCGCCATCTCCCGCATGGCCATGGGGGAGCACAAGCAGATCCAGGTCCAAGAGGGGGATACGGTCATCATCTCGGCCAAGGTCATCCCGGGAAACGAGAAATCCATTGCCCGCACTATCAACCACCTCTTCAAGCGCGGGGCGGAGGTCATCTACCAGGAGATAGCCTCCATTCATGTCTCCGGCCATCCGGCGAGGGAGGAGCTGAAGCTGATGCTCAATCTGGTGCGCCCCCGCTTCTTCGTTCCGATCCACGGTGAATATCGCCACCTTCACTTCCATGCGGACCTGGCGGAGGAGGTGGGGATTCCACGGGATCACATCTTCCTCCCGGAGAATGGGGATGTCCTGGAGTTCGGACCCGAATTCGGTCGCTTCGCTGGCAAGGTGACGGCAGGCAGGGTGTTGGTGGACGGGAAAGGGATCGGCGATGTGGGGGAAACGGTGCTGCGAGACCGCCAGCATCTCTCCCAGGATGGGATCGTGATCGTGATCTTGGGCTTTGACAAGCAAACCGGGGCGGTGGTCTGCGGGCCGGAGATCGTCTCCCGTGGCTTCGTTTATCACAAGGAGTCGGATGAATTGCTGGAAGCGGCCAAGCAGCTGGTCCTCACGGTGCTGGAGGGCTGCAGCCAGGAAGAGAAGAGTGAGATGGAGTTCATCAAACCCCGGATCCGGAATGTATTGCGAAAATTTTTGTATCGTGAGATAAAAAGACGGCCCATGATCCTGCCAGTCATCATGGAGGTGTAATCTATCCGTGGATTTTAGGGAAGCCTTGCTGAAATTCCTGGGGCACCCCAAGTCCAAAGAGGTCTTTGGCATCCTGCTCATGGCCTTAGCCATCCTCCTGATGGCCAGCCTGGTCTCCTTCGATGCCTCAGACCCCTCCTTCTTTCATTTCCGAGGAGATTCCCTGACCCCGGTGAAGAACCTGGGCGGGAGGTTGGGCTCTCATCTGGCCGGGGATCTCTTGGAGCTGATCGGGCTCTGCTCCATACTCCTCCCCCTTGCCCTCTTTTCTTTAGGCTGGATTGTCTTCCGGCGCGAGCGCGTTGCCCTCTGGGGGCTGAAGCTGGCCGGCCTGGCCCTCTTGCTGGTTTGCCTCAGCCTATTGAGCAACCTGCTCTGGGCCTCGGTCCACCTTGATGGATTCCGCCTGGAACGGGCAGGAGGGCTGTTGGGCCAGGGGTTCGCAGGTCTCCTGTTACCCTCTCTGGGGAAGTTTGGACTCTACCTCTGCACCCTGACGGGAATGCTCATTGCCCTCATCCTCCTTTCGCAGCAATCCCTCCCGCAGTTGACCACCTCCATCCTGGGGACGACCGGCAGGCTGAGGGGAAGACTGGCCGAGATCTGGAAGAGGGTTGGAGGAAGGAAAGAAGAGGCGTCTGAGCAATTCAGAGAGTGGAAAACTTTTAGAAAATCTGCTAGGATAGAAGCACCGCAGCCTTCGGCGCAGGTAGAGCCAGACGGCCCATCGCCCCCGGATCCGGAATTGGAGGAGGCAGGGGTGGAGGGACCAATCCATGCCCCGGCCTTCGGTTATCGGCCCCCTCCCTTGCCCCTGTTTCAGGATCCTCCCTTGGGAGAGCCCACCACCACCCCGGAAGAGCTTTCTTCCAATTCCGCCATCCTGGAACAGAAGCTATTGGACTTCGGGGTGGAGGGCAAGGTCACCGAGGTGCACCCGGGCCCGGTCATCACCCGCTATGAGCTGGAGCCGGCCCCGGGGATCAAGGTGAACCGGATCGTCAATCTGGCAGACGATCTGGCATTGGCCCTCAAGGCCCTCAGCGTCAGGGTGATCGCCCCCATCCCGGGCAAGGCGGTGGTGGGGGTGGAGATCCCCAACCAGAATCGGGCCATCGTCTATATCAAAGAGGTCCTCGTCTCCTCCCAATTTCAAAACTCCCCTTCTTTCCTTACCCTGGCCCTGGGCAAGGATATTGCGGGATTCCCCTACGTGGTGGATCTGGCGCAGATGCCCCATCTGCTCATCGCCGGGGCGACCGGCGCAGGGAAGAGCGTCTGCATCAATTCCCTGATTGTCAGCATGGTGTGCAAGGCCTCGCCCGATCAGGTCAAGTTGTTGCTGATTGATCCCAAGATGGTAGAGCTCTCGGCCTATAACGGCCTTCCTCATCTGGCCGATCGTGTCATCAGCGATTCCAAAGAGGCCTCCAAGAAGCTGGTGCAGCTAGTGTCGCACATGGAGGAGAGATATCGCCTCCTGGCGGCCAAGGGGGTGAGGAATATTACCGCCTACAACCGCCTGGCGGAGGAGGAGGCTGAGGCCCAGGGGATCGAGGGCGCCGCGCCTTGTCCTTTGCCTTTTCTGGTGGTGATCATCGATGAGCTGGCCGATCTGATGATGACCGCGTCCGCCGAGGTGGAGACCGCGGTCACCCGCCTGGCCCAAATGGCCCGGGGGGTGGGAATCCATTTGATTCTCGCGACCCAGAGGCCCTCGGTAGATGTCATTACCGGCCTCATCAAGGCCAACTTCCCTGCTCGCATCTCCTTCCAGGTCTCCTCCAAGACCGACTCTCGTACCATCCTCGATATGAACGGGGCCGAGCAGCTCCTGGGGAACGGGGATATGCTCTATCTGCCGGCGGGGAGCTCCAAGCCGGTTCGCATCCATGGATGCTACATCTCCGAGGGGGAGATCGAGGGGGTGGTCAGCCACTTGACCCACGATATTGGGCCTTGGAGGAGGTTGGCCCTCTTTGAAAGGGAGGCGGAGGCCCGGGAGCTCTCCGGGGAGGAAGTGGATGAACTCTACCGCCAGGCCGTGGACCTGGTGGTCACAACCCGGCAGGCATCCATTTCGATGATTCAGAGGAGGCTGAGGGTGGGATATAATCGAGCGGCCCGGATGATTGAGCAGATGGAGGAGGAGGGCATCGTCTCTCCCATGGAATCGGGCAAGCCGAGAGAGGTATTGAGAGAGAGAGGAGAGAGGCAATGGCCAGAACGGGGCTGAAGATGGATCCCGAACGCAATTCCCGCCGCTGGCAGCGTGGCCTCGGGAGTGGCAAGGCCAGGTGGAGCCTGATCTGTCTCTGGGCCTTGCTCCCCCTCCTTTTGGTGCCGGATGTCCAGGCAGGCCCTCCCGACCTGGAGGAAGTGATCTCTCGCATCCAGGCCACCTATGATGGGATTCAGGACTTATCGGCCCGGTTTCATCAGATCTCCTCACTCAAGTCCTCTGGAGGCAAGGAGGAGAGCAGCGGATTGGTCCTGATGAAAAGGCCGGGAAGGATGCGCTGGGAATACAAGAGCCCGGAATCGAGGTTGATCGTCTCTGACGGCAAGGTCCTCACCCTCTATACCCCGGCCGATCGTCAGGTCATCCTCCAGGAGGTATCGCAGGCCCTCAGCTCTTCCGCGATCAATCTCCTCACCGGGATGGGCAGACTCCGGGAGGATTTCCAGATTCAATGGGGAAAGACGGAGGGGAAAGTCCGCAAAGGCAACCTGTTGTTGGAGTTGAAACCGATCAAATCCCAGGGCCAGTTCGAGCAGATCTTGCTGGAGGTTCATCCTGAAACCTTCATGGTGGAGCGGATGGTGCTGAAGGACACCTATGCCAATATCACCACCCTGGGCTTCAAAAAGGTGAAGACCAACACCGGCCTCGATGATAGCCTCTTTACCTTTGTGCCTCCCCCCGGGACGGAGGTCATCAAAGGCTTCCCGGGGAGGAAGAGGCCCTGAAGTAGCCGAGGGAAAGGAGCAGCCTTGAGCCCAAATCAGAGACATAATGATGAGATCACGCTGGCAGAGAGTTTGGAGAGGACGGCGAAGCGGCTTCCCCATCGCCCCGCCTTGATCTGGAAGAAGGAGAAGATCTCCTTTTCCACCCTCTGGGAGCGCGTCAAGCAGGTGGGAAGGGGGCTTGCTGACCTGGGGATTAAGCCGGGAGATCGGGTGGGCATCTTGTTGCCCAATTGTCCTGAATATATCTATTCCTATTATGCCATCAATCGCATCGGTGGCGTGGTGGTGCCGATCAACAACTTCTTGAAGGGGGCGGAGGTCAGCTATATCCTCGCCGATTGTCAAGTCCACACTGTGATCACTACCTCCCCCGCTGCGCACTCCGTCCTGCCCCATCGGGGGGATCTGAAAGACCTGAAGCATATCGTCCTGGTAGGGGAGGTGGATGAGGATCTAAGGGAGGCCTCGGTCCCCTTCTCCTCCCTGGAGGAAGTCCCCCCCTCGCCCGAGAAAGAACGGAGGTCTTCGCCCTCCGACCTGGCGGTGATCATCTATACCTCGGGGACGACCGGATGGCCCAAGGGGGCCATGCTGAGCAACAAGAATCTCATCTGCAATGTCGTCTCCTGCATGAAGGTGTTGGAGATCTTCCCCAAGGACCGATTCATCCTCTTCCTGCCCCTCTTCCACTCCTTCACCGCCACCGTCTGCATGCTCTTGCCCATCTACATGGGGTGTCTCGTCGTGCTCCTGGAGGCGGTGAACCGCAAGGATATCCGGCATGCCCTCACCCGCTACCGCGTGAGCCTCTTTGTCGCCGTCCCTGCCCTCTACAATGTGATGGCCCAGGCGAAGCTCTCATTTCTGGCCCGCTGGCTGAACCCGGTGCGGATCTATGTCTCGGGAGGCGCCCCCCTGAGTATGGAGACCCTGGGCAAGATGGAGAAGGTCTATCGCCGTCCCCTGCTGGAGGGCTATGGCCTCTCCGAGGCATCACCCGTGGTCTCGGTGAATCCCCTCGACCGGCCCAGGAAGGCAGGCTCGGTGGGCCTGCCGGTGCCGGGGGTGGAGGTGAAGGTGATCAATGGAGAGGAACGAGAGCTTGGCCCGGGGGAGGTGGGAGAGCTCATCGTGCGCGGAGACAATGTAATGTCCGGTTATTATAACCAGCCGGAGGCGACGGCCCAGGCGATTCGGGGGAAATGGCTCTTCACCGGGGATATGGCCAGGATCGATGAGGCAGGATACATCTACATCGTGGACCGCAAGAAAGACATGCTCATCGTGCGCGGATGCAACGTCTACCCCCGGGAGGTAGAGGAGGTGCTCTATTCTCATCCCAAGGTGGCCGAGGCGGCGGTGATCGGGATGATGGATCGCCATCGCGGAGAGGTTCCCAAGGCCTACATCGTGCTCAAGGAAGGCATGACCGCGGACGAGAAGGAGATCAAGCGGTACTGCATGGAGCGACTGGCTCGATACAAGATTCCCCGGGTAGTGGAGTTTCGCAACTCCCTCCCCATGACGCCGACGGGAAAGGTGCTCAAACGGGAACTGAAGAGCGAGGGGTAGATTCGGCCCAGGGAGAGGGGGGGTTGCCATGAAGAGGGGGGTGACAAAGACTGGGCCGGGCCTGGTCATTTTACTGGTCCTCCTTTTCGTGATCCCGCAAGCGGGCAGGGCGGCCGAGGTGATCCTCAAGGATTATGAGGATTACTTCATCGTCACCGACGCCTACAGCCCTTGGGAGCCCACCCGTTGGGGAAAGATCAAGAACATCAGCAGCTGGCATCGGGGCAATGTGACGATTATCGTCGAGCCCTATGGTGCAGAAGATCGGAAGATGGCCCCCCAAGTCATCGAGATTGGATTAATGGGCGTGAACGCGAGGAGGATTTCCGCTGGCATCCCCCCCTGGGCATGAAGCATTACCGGTATCTCATCAAGGGAAATTGAGAGGAGGGAGGCCAAGAGGTGCGGCCATGAAGGTGGGGGTGGTCAGCCTGGGTTGCCCCAAGAATCTGGTGGACACGGAGAGGTTGCTGGGCCTGTTGGGGAGGGCTGGGCATACCATTACTCCCCATGCCGAAGAGGCCGACCTGCTGCTGGTCAATACCTGCGCCTTTATCCAATCTGCCCAGGAGGAATCCATCGAGACCATCTTGGAGATGGCGCGCTACAAGGAAGATGGCCGCTGCAAGGCCCTGGTCGTTTTTGGCTGCCTACCTCAGCGCTTCGGTCCGGAACTGGCGGCCCAGCTGCCGGAGGTGGATGCTTGGGCAGGAGCCAACCAGGTGGCGAAGGCCTTTGAGGCCTGCAAGGCGGCACTGGCTAAAGATGGTGGATCCGACAGGCAACCCTTCACCTCCTGGGGCGCGGATCCGGCCGAGCCCTTTCCCCGCCTGCTCTGCACGCCTTCCCACTATGCCTATCTGAAGATCGCCGAGGGATGCAGGAACCACTGTGCCTATTGTGTCATCCCCTCCCTTCGGGGAGACTTGCGAAGCCAGCCCCTGTCTGTCCTCCTGGCCGAGGCGGAGGAATTGGCCGAAAAAGGCGTCCAGGAGCTCATTCTGGTGGCCCAGGACCTGGGAAACTACGGGAGGGACCTGAACCCGCAGGTGCCGCTGGTTAGGCTGTTGGAGGGGCTTTGCCGAATAGAAGGCCTGGAATGGATCCGGTTGCTCTACATGCACCCGGCCCATGTCCCGGAGGAGCTGTCTCTCGCCATGGCGTCAGAGCCCAAGATCTGTCCCTACCTGGATCTTCCCCTTCAGCACATCGACGACCAGATCCTCAAGGGGATGCATCGCGGCGTAACCTCGGACCAGATCCGCCGTCTGATCGAGGGGTTGAGATCCTCTATCCCTCAGCTGAGCCTGCGAACGACGGTGCTGGTGGGATTTCCGGGGGAGGGAGAGGCCGAATTCTCTGCCCTGCTCGACTTCATTGAAGAGGCCAAGTTCGATCATCTGGGGGTCTTTGCCTATTCGAGAGAGGAGGGAACGCCCGCGGCTCGCATGAAGGCCCAGGTTCCCCAGGGGGTGAAAGCGGGGCGAGTGCAACAGGTCATGGAGGCCCAGGCGGCCATCTCCCGGGAGAAAAACCGGGCACTGGTGGGGAGTTGCCAAAGAGTGCTGATCGACGAGGAGAGCTCCGCCGCGACCCCCCTGGGGAAAGGGAGGACGAGCCGACAGGCGCCAGAGATCGATGGGGTAGTCTATGTGAAGAATAGCAAGGAGGCTCGGGGCGAATGGGCGGAGGTGAAGATCATCGAGGCGGATACCTATGACCTGGTGGGAGAGTGCCTGGTCTGAGTGGCAGGAGAAGCAGGTGGGAGAGCGAGAGCGCAGGGCCATCCCTAAGGGGATCCTTCCCCAATTCATCCTCTTCCTGGCCTCTGGCTTCCTTTCCGGGTTTGTTCCCTATCTTCCGGGGACGGCAGGGACCTTGGCTGCCCTGGCATGCTACGCGCTGCTCCTGCATCGCCTCTCCCCCGTGCCCTATGTGCTCCTTCTCCTGCTGCTCATTCCCCTGGGGTCAATGCTGTGTGGCAAGGCCGAGGGTTATCTGGACAAGCCGGATGCCGCCCCGATTGTCCTGGATGAATTCGCGGGCTATCTGACCTCAGTGGCGCTGCTGCCCTATGGACCCTGGACCCTTTGGGGTGGCTTCTTCCTCTTCCGCCTCTTCGATATCACCAAGCCCCCTCCCATACGGGACATCCAGTCCCTCAGGGGGGGATGGGGGGTGATGGCTGACGACCTCGTCGCCGGGGCCTATGCGAATTGCATCCTGAGGCTCCTCTTTTATGCGGCGGGAGGGTAAACACTCGAGGTCAGGGGATTTGCTATGTCTGCCGAGATTCTGATCATTGGCACTGAGATCTTGTTGGGGCAAATCGTAGACACCAACGCCGCCTTCATTGCGGAGCAACTGGCCGCTGCCGGGGTCGATGTCTATTTCAAGACGGTGGTGGGGGACAATGAGGGCCGGATCGAGACCGCATTACGCCAGGCCCTGGAGCGGTCGGACTTCGTCATTGCCGCCGGAGGACTGGGCCCCACCGAGGATGACCTCACCCGCAGCGTGTTTGCCCGGGTCCTGGGACGCCCCCTGATTTTGAACGAGGAGCTGTTGGAGAAAATCAGAAAACGCTTCGCCTCGCGCGGGCTGGCCATGACCCCCAACAATGAAAAGCAGGCCCTGGTTCCCCAGCGCGCCATCATCTTAGATAATCCCCGGGGAACGGCCCCGGGCCTCTTTATGAAGGGAGGAGCCAAGGGGGAGAAGGTGGTGGTGGCCATGCCCGGGGTGCCCTCCGAGATGAAGCCGATGCTGACCGACCAGGTGATCCCCCTGCTGCAAGAGCGGATGGGGAAGGTCTCCATCATCAAATCGCGGGTCATCAAGACCTGTGGCATTGGAGAATCCCGGGTAGACGACCTGATCGGGGACCTCTTCCGGGAATCCCGCAATCCCTCCCTCGCCCTTTTGGCTTACCCCTCAGAGGTGCATATCCGCATTACAGCCAAGGCCGAATCCAAGGAGGCTGCCGAGCGCATGATATCCGAGCTGGAGGGGCAGATCCGTGAGCGAGTGGGGGAGTGGATCTACGGCAGGGACCAGCAAAGCATGGAGGAGATCGTCGGCTTCTTGCTGGGTGTCCATGGCAAAACCCTCGTAGTTGCCGAATCCTGCACTGGCGGCCTGGTCTGCAACCTCCTGACGAATATCCCGGGCAGCTCCCGCTACTTTGAGCGCGGGGTCATCTCCTATAGCAATCGGGCCAAGGAGGAGTTGTTGGAAGTCTCTCTCTTCGTCCTGGAGCGCTTCGGTGCCGTGAGCCCCCAGGTGGTGGAGGCCATGGCCTTAGGGGTCAGGCGGATGAGCGGCGCGGATCTCGGCCTGGCGGTGACTGGCATCGCAGGCCCGGAGGGAGGGAGCCCAGAGAAGCCGGTGGGCTTGGTCTATGTGGCCCTGGCCTGGGACGGTGGGGTGAAGAGCAGGGAGTATCGTTTCTTCGAGGGTCGACTGGCCAATAAGCGCCGCTCCTCCCTGATGGCCCTGGAGATGGTGAGGCGCCACCTGGTGGGGCTGCCCTTGGACGAGTCAGCCAGTCGCCGCTGAGTCTTCGGACCGCAATCCCGGGGCGGGCGGGAGGTTTCCTCTGGGGGCCCCCAACCGACCCTTTCTGCAAGGAGGCCTCTTGAGTATCATCTTTTCGCGCATCGAGCTTCAGAAAGGAGAGAGATCATGAAGGCAGTATTTACACTTACCTCGGCGGAGTCCAAGCGGTTGATCGCCAAGGCGGTCGTGGAGATGGAAGAGGTGAAGATCGCCAGGGAAAAGGCCTACATCATCCTGGCCGGGGGCACCACCAATGGCTACATTGCCCAGGAGCTTTTGCAGCAGAAGGTAGAGCCCCAGCGCTTCACGGCAGGGATCAATGTCTGCGGTCTCCTCTGCGTGACCAATCCCGATGACCGACACCCCTTCCCCATTATCCTGGAGCGGGGGCAGGTCTCCAAAAAGGACTTCAAGGCTGCCCTGGAGGATTTTTCGATCCACACCGTCTTCATCAAGGGGGGCAATGCCATCGACCCGGAGGGGAATGTGGGTGTCATCACCTCGGGCTGGGATGGGGGAACGGTGGGCAACTCCCTGGGGATCCTCTCCTCCACCGGCCTGCGTTACATCACGCCAGTGGGCCTAGAGAAGTTGATTCCCTCGGTTCCGGATGCGGTGGCCGCCGTGGGGGCCAAGACCTTTGATTACTCTCTGGGCGCCAATTTCGGCATGTTCATCCTCACCAATGCCATTGTGGTCACCGAGATTCAAGCCCTGGAGATCTTGGCCAATGTCGATACGCAGATGGTGGCGGCGGGGGGCATTGGAGGGTCGGAAGGCTCTGTGGTCTTGGTGATCGAGGGGGCGGAGCCGGATGTAAAGAAGGCGATCTCTATCGTCGAATCGATCAAGGGCGAAAAGCCGGTTCCTCCGTTGAAGGGCCTGTGCAAGAAGTGCCTCTATACCTGTAAGTTCAAAGGAATGGAGGAGGAGGATCTCCCCGCCTGGCTGACTTCGCATCTCACGGATAAGGCCATATAGCGGAACCGGGAGATGTTTGGGGCTCCAGGAGGCGGGGCCTTTCTCAGGAGGGGATCCTATGGAGATTCGCTGTTTTGTGGCGCTCAATCTCCCTTCTGAATTGAAGGGCCACCTGGCCGAGTTAGAGAGGCAGTTGAAGGAGGCCCGGGCGGATGTAAGCTGGGTAAAGCCGGAGAATGTCCACCTCACCCTGAAATTCCTGGGTGGGGTGGAGGAGGCCAGGCTCCCCTTGGTCAAGAAGGCCATCCAGGAAGGATTGGCCGGCCAGGGGCCGTTGGATCTGTTCCTGTCTGGCCTGGGGGTCTTCCCCAACCCTCGTTCCCCCCGGGTGATCTGGGTGGGGATTGAGGGAGAAAGGGAGAGGCTGGCCCAGTTGCAGGCGAGGTTGGATCAGGCCCTGGGGAGGTTGGGCTTTTCTCGTGAGGCCCGCCCCTTCAGCCCCCATTTTACCTTAGGAAGGATGAGATCTCGCCAGGGCGCACCCTCCCTGATGGACCTCTTGGGCCGGCTCGGAGGACGCGAATTGGGGAACCTAAAGACTCAAAGCATAGAGCTCATGCGAAGCCAGTTGCACCCTGCAGGCGCTATCTACACGACCTTGGAGAGTTTTTCGCTCTCCGCCTCCCTTGAACCGCATAGGCTCTGATAGACCACCGATCTCCCGGCGCCCTTCTCTTCTGCTCCCGAGGGGAAGTTAAGAAGGTACTATGATCCAGGCGAAGGATACACGAAGGCGAAAGATGGATCTCCGGAAGCTCTTGCACCTGGACGATGAACCCCACAAGATCGCAGGTGGCTTTGCGGTGGGGGTGTTCATCGGCTTCTCGCCTTTCTACGGGGTCCATATGCTCTTGGCGCTGGCCTTGGCCTTCCTATTTCGCCTCAACAAGGGGGCGGCGGTTGCTGGGACCTGGGTCGTCCTCCCCTGGTTTGCCCCCTTGGTACTCAGCCTGGGCTATCTCTTGGGTCGATTCCTGATGGGAGAGGGGTTCGGTCTCCCCGAGATCCGTTCCTTAGAGCGAGAATGGATCCTCAAGAACTCCTTGCCCTTGTTGCTCGGATGCAGCCTAATCGGGGCAGGGGCTGCAGGTGGCTCATATATCGCGGTCCGGCGGGCGGTGGAGAGGTGGAGGGAGGCACGGTCCCAGGAAGGCCATCCCGGGGGCCAGTAGGCGTCGGACCGGCTCATGCCTCAAGAGAGGCGAGAGAAGACCGATTACGGTTGATTGAGGACCAGGGCACCCTTGAACCCGGAGAAGGTCGGCAGGAGTCTTCGTCTCTATTACTTCTTCTACTTTTGTGCCATAGGGGTACTGGAGCCTTACCTCAACCTTTACTTCCGCCACCTGGGCTTCACCGGACGCCAGATCGGGCTGCTCTCGGGGATGCCCGGGCTAATCTATGCCACCTTTCCCTTTCTGTGGACTGCCTTCGCAGACGCCCGGCGCCTCCGCAACGGGGTCTTCCTGTTCAACACCTGGGCTAATTTCCTGGCCTTTTCACTGCTTCTCGCCACGGATCAATTCCGGGTCCTCTTCTTCTTAGTCCCGCTCTTGGCCGTCTTTCGCAGTCCCCTCATTCCCCTGCTCAATTCCTTTGCCCTGCAATACGGGAAGGAGAGGCAGCTCGATTTTGGGAGCTTCCGGGTCTGGGGATCCATCGGGTATATCGTAGCTGCGATCCTTTTAGGGAGACTGATCGACCTTCATGGCTCCCGCATTGCACTCTATGGGGCCCTGGTCGCCTTCCTCCTTTGTGGCCTGACCTGGGGGAGGGGGCTTCCCTGGAAGGCAGGGCAGTTTGGAGGCTTTAGGAGGGAATTTGGTGAGCTATTGAGGGATCGGAGGCTGCTCAAGTTCCTGCTGGTGGGCCACCTCACTTGGATGAGCTGGGCAGCCTACAGCAACTTTTTCACCATCCACCTGGAGTCCCTGGGAATCAGCAAAGGCTTCGCAGGATGGGCCTGGGGATTGGGGGTGGTGAGCGAGGTGATCCTCATGTTCGGTTGGAGACGCATTTCCTCCCGGTTTCGCTCGCAAGACCTCTTGACCATGGCCCTGGCCCTCATCGCCGGGCGATGGTTCCTCTATTCCCTGGCGCATAGCCCGCTGGCGATTGTCCCCATCCAGCTCCTGCACGGGGTCACCTTCGCTACTTTTTACCTCTCCTCCATGGCCCTCTTGGATGAGATGGTCCCTCCCGGCTTGAGGGCCACCAGCCAGGGGATGTACTCTGCCCTCACCTTTGGTCTGGGGAGTTTCCTGGGGGGACTGGGAAGCGGCTTTCTCTTCGATCAATTGGGGATGGCAGCCCTCTTTCGGATCAGCAGCCTGCTGGCGCTGCTCGCCCTCTGGTTATATGTAACCTCGCAGAGGGTCAGGGCTTGAGAGCCTTGAGGGCCGTGATGAGCCAAGAGAAGGAGATTCGAGCTGCGTTCGACTGGATCCGGAAGGCCTTCTTCACCTCCGGGGGGGCCTGCTCGAATCGCTGCAGAAGGAGGGAGATCGTCTCCGGGCTGCAGCCCGAGGTCTTTACCCAGTCGCCGAACTCCAGATGGCTGAGATAGTTCGTCGAGAACTCCATGATCTGGAAGCCTGCCCCCAAAACCATATCTCGCCACTGGGGCGGGGTGAAATTCTGTACATGAGAGGGATCACGGAGGCATTCGGTCTCATCGTGCCAGCGAGCTATGCCCAGATCATCGGGGGAAGAGGTATCGGCCAATAATAGGCATCCTCCCGGAACCAGAACCCACATCCGGTGGCCACGTCTAAGACATATTCGGTACCCTTGCATTCTGCCCATTGGACCATAAGCTGGAGCGTATCGCCCCGGGCGTGGGACCGGCTTCTTGCGTAAAGATGAGCCTGTCGGGAATACTGCTGACGGACAAGATCCTTAGAGTGGTCGCTCATAGGGAGCCCCCAATGGCAGGAAGGAGAATGGAAAAGGTGCTTCCCTTCCCCTCCTCGCTCTTCACCTCAATCTGACCAAAGTAAGAATTGACGATCTTTTTCACTATGGCGAGGCCCAGGCCAGTGCCCGCAATGAGCCGCGTACAATCGTTCTTCACCCGATAGAACTCATCGAAGATGTGGGGAAGTGCCTCAGGAGATATGCCGATACCCGTGTCCCTCACTTCGATTCGGATGAAGCCATCCTGCCTGCGAGCATCCAAATAGACCTTTCCTCCCCTTACATTGTATTTGATGGCATTGTTCAAGAGATTGGTCAGGAGGCGTTCCATCTCCCGGCGGTCCGCGGAAATCAAAGGGAGGTCCTCGGCAATCGAGAGCTGCACTTGAATCTCGTTTTCTGCGGCCATTCCCTTAAGGAAATCAGCAATGTCCTGGATGACCGGCCTCAACTGGAGTGGCTCTCGCTTGGAGGTTGCAGAAGAGGATTCCAGACTGGAGATGTCCAGCAGATCCTTGATCAAGGCCAGCAGGGAGTATGCTCGCTCCTGGCATCTCTCTAACATCTTCCTCTCCTGCTCGATATCCTCTCCCAGGCTTCCGAGAATGACATCCACATAGCCGGAAATGGCTGCCAAAGGTGCCTTCAACTCGTGAGCCACCATGGTGACGAAATCCGACTTGATGCGTTCCAATTCCTTGAGCTTGGTAATATCGCGCAGCACTGCAATAGCCCCGATCGGCTCTTCCTCGCCGGCCATGGCCGCAGCCACATTCACCATCAAGGTAGCCGGAAATTCCCCGGGGAGGCTGATCTCTTCCGTGAGAAAGGACTGAGGGGCATGCCGCTCTTTCAGCATACTGAGGAGGAGACGGCTGATGCGCTCATTTTGGATCCCCTCCTCCAGGGAGGCTCCGATCTGAGGGGTGGCCTGAAGTCGGAGCATGGAAAGGGCAGCCGGATTGAAGAGCACCAACTGCCCCTGTCGATTGGCTACCAGCACTCCGTCAGCCATGCATTGGATAATGGTTCGAGTTTGGCTTCTCTCTTGAGCGACCTCCAGCAGGCTTCTTTCCCTTTCTTGCCGGAGCTGGGCGGCCTCCAAGGCCAACCTTCGCCTTTCCAGTCCGCGATCCACGACCCGACGGAGCGCATCGGGGGTGAAGGGCTTGGGGATGTAGTCATAGGCGCCCTTCTTGATGGCCTCTACTGCGGTTTCGATAGTAGCGTAGCCGGTGATGATGATGGTTACCGTCTCGGGATCGATCCGGCGGATCTCCTCGAGTAACTCCAATCCACTGGGGCCGGGCATCTTGAGGTCAAGCAGGACCATATCATAATGGTCACCTCGGATGAAGGATTGGCCCTGGAATCCATCCTCCGCCATATCGGTCTGATGTCCTGCCTTGGTCAGGATTTCTTGGCAACCCACCCGGATGGAGCGTTCATCATCAACCACCAGGATTCTCATAATGCTATCAGATGGACGGAGCAGGAGATGCAAGGATCGTAGGCCCGGGCGACCATCTCCAGTTTGAAGGCCATAGACTCTTGAGGCTCATTGGGCAGCCGTTCCACCGCAGCCCTGAAGTCCTTCTCCGCATTGGCCAGGTTCTGGGCGGTGGGGGTGATGATATCGGCCTCCAGGATGCGCCCTTGCTCATCGTAGCTGTAGCTGTGATAGAGGGTGCCTCGAGGCACCTCCACCGCACCCACTCCCCGGCCCGCCCTTGGCTTGATCTCGGGCAGCTTTTCCTCGCGGGGTCCCTCTCGGAGGAACTCCCCGATAATCCCCAGGGATCGCTCTAGGGAGAAGACGAGCTCAACCGCCTGGGCCAGGTTGTTATCGAAAATGTTATCGGAGGGGAGTTTCAGCCTCAATTTCTTCTGGGCCTCCTTTGCCCTCCCCTGGAGTTTCTTCTCATTGAGGATCAGGCGGGCCAACGCCCCGGTCATGTAAGGATTTCCGGAGAAGAGGCTGTGTTTGGCATGGGAATGGGAGACGGTCTTCTCGTTGGTCAGCTTCCGATAGTCGTGGATATCCAGGCGTTCCCCGGTGGAGACCAGGATGTCTTTCCCAAAGTAGCCGTAGATCCCCCCGGGGGAATCGAGGGCGGCATAGATGGTCGGGGATTCAGCGTAGTTGGGATTCTCCAGGGAAGCGAACAGATCCACCGCCTTCATGCTATCGTCCAGTGCCTTCTTCAGCGGATCTTGCAGGGCAGCGAGGGCATCTGGTGCCGGCAACTTTCCAAATCCACCGACTATGGCATTGCAGGGATGGATGGCCCTGCCCCCGAGAATCTCCCTCATGGTGTTTCCGAGCTTCTTAAGACCCAAGCCCATGACCACCTTGTCCTTATGGTCGGCGGCCATGTGGATGGCGCTGGGATATCCCAACAGGTCCGGGAGGACCAGGCAGAAGAGATGCAGGGAATGGCTTTCGATCATCTCCGCCTGTATCATCAGATCCCGCAATTTCTCGGTCTGAGGAGATACCTTCACCCCGAAGGCATCCTCCGTGGCCTGGACGGAGGCCAGGGTATGGCCAAAGCTGCAGATGGCGCAGATGCGGGAAGTAATGGATGCTATCTCGTCGTAGGGTCTTCCCTTGAGCAGGGGCTCGAAGAAACGAGAACCCTCAAAGATATCGAATTTGACCTCAGAGACCTTGCCGTTCTGGATGCTCACGGTGATCCCACCGTGGCCTTCCACTCGACAAACTTCATCGACGACAATGGATTTTTTCATGGGCTACTCCTTGCCGATAATGGATTGAATAACTTCTGCGGGAGCAGCGAATGCTCGGATTCGCTTTCGGATGTCCTCGATGGTGTATCCCTTCTCCCGAAAGAGACTGACCTCGGAGGCCACATTGGCCTCCTCCAGTGGTCCCCTACAGCCCTGACAGGGGACGCTGTGGCTGGGACAGAGGGCCTCACATCCGGCCACGGTGATGGGACCGAGGCAGAGCTGGTTCCTCTCCTGCAGAAGGCAGATGTTCTCCTTCATTTTGCATTCCGTGCATACCGCATAAGTGGGCAAAAGAGGGAGGTCCCCATGCAGCAGGGAGGCAACTGCCTTCAGGAAATGCCCCTTCTCCATGGGGCAGCCGGGGATATTGTAGTCTACCTTGACGAAGCTGCATAAGGGTTGGGCCGGGATGCTATCGAAGTCTTTCCCTTCCGCCCCATATACCTGTTGCTTCAATTTCTCCCGGGGGATCTCATTGGCGGCTGCTGGCACTCCTCCCCACACCGCGCAGGTTCCAATGGCCACCAGAAGGGAGGCGCGATCTCGGATCCTCTTCAGATACTCCACATCGTGAGAATTGACCACGGAGCCCTCTACGAAGGCGATGTCCAAGGGGGTTTTCTGGTCATTACCGCTCACGGCCATGGGGAAGTCGATGATGTCGACCGCCCCGGCCAGTTCCAACAATTCATCCTCCAGATTCAGAATGGCGAGTTGATCCCCGGCGCAGGAGGTCAATCCATATACGCCGACCTTAGGTTTGCTCATCTTGGCACACTCCGTTTCGCGCTAAATGATCTCGGGCATGTTGATCACATCCCAATAGGTATAGATGGGACCATGGATGCAAGTGTATTTGTAGCCCACGCTGCAGTGTCCGCACTTGCCCACTCCACATTTCATCCTACGCTCTAAAGACATGAGGATCCGGTCCTTGGAGAAGTTTCGCTCCAAGAGCTTTTGCAGCACATATTTGAAGACCACCGGGGGACCGCAGATGGCGGCATAGGTGGTGCTGGCATCGATCTTGGCATGATCGAAGAGGGACGGGAGAAGGCCGACCTGCTGCTTCCAAGTCCCCGTATCATCCCTATCCACGGTCAAGAGACAATTCAGGTCCTGGCGGTTGGTGAGAGAGACCAGCTCATCTCGGTAGAGCATCTCGCCCGGGGATTTTGCCCCATACATCAGGGTGAGATCCTGGAAGAGAGAACGATTATCCAGGGCATACCAGACAAGAGATCTCAAAGGAGCCATCCCCAGGCCCCCTGCGACGATCAAGAGGCTGTTGCCTTCCATCTCCTCGAGGGGAAAACCGTTGCCGTAGGGTCCCCGGATTCCCACCAGGTCGTTGTGTTGAAGGCGATAGAGGGCATCAGTGAGCCTGCCCGTCCTGCGGACGCACAGCTCGATGATCCCGGGACGGGTGGGGGAAGAGGAGATGGAAATGGGGGCCTCCCCGGTCCCCAGAACCGAAAGCATCACGAATTGTCCAGGTCGGTGAGTGAAACTCTTCGCCATCTCCTCGTCCAGGAAGCGAAACTGAAACAGATAGTTATCCTTCACCATGGGATGGATGCGAACGATCCGAGCCAGATGGGGTTGATAGGGATTCTTCTCTTTAGCGTAGTGCGCCATGCTCAACTGGGTGGTGTCCACTTTCTTCACCTCTTATCTTTTTGATGACTTCCACAATGTCGATCTTAGCGGGACAAGCCACGATGCAACGGCCACATCCGACGCAGCTTGGCCGCCCATATTCGGCAACAAATCCGCGCTGTTTATGGTAATAGCGGAACTTCACCCGATCCGACCGGTGTTCCCGGAAGTTCTCACCCCCCGCCACCAGGGCGTGTTCTTTGCGCAGACAGGAATCCCACATCTTCTTCCGCTGGCCGGACACCTGATCCAGATTGAGCTCGTCGTACACATCATAGCAGTAGCAGGTGGGGCAGACCATGGAGCAGGACCCACAGCTCAAACACTTGTCGCCCAGGTCTTTCCAGGTAGAGCTTCCGTATTCCATTTCCATGATCCCTGCAAAGTCCCGCAACTCCACATCCAGCTTGAAGGCCTTGTCCCGCTCATTGGATCGTCGCTTATACTCCTCGATATCGCCGCGAGTGACCTCCTGGAATAGGCCACCACTGGCCAAGACGATATCATCGCCCAGGCTCGTTCCTACCAGGGTGAGATAGGCGTCGCCGATATCGGAGAGGAAGAGGTCGAAACCGTCGTGTACGGTATCGGCTCGCATGGAATGACAGAAGCAATGTTCATCTGGGACGCAGTCGATGCCGATGATCCCGATCTGGCTGCGGCGGGTAAAGTAATAGTTGTCCACATACTTGCCGGCGAATACCAGATCCAGGATCTTCAGTGAATAGATGTCACAGGAATGGACTCCGAAGAGGATTAGCTTCTGGTCCGCATCCTCGACGGTGGCTTCATATCCCTTGTCCATGGAGAACCGAAATAGGGTATCCACGGGCTTCAGGAAGTATTTCTTGGTCGGGAGGATGGTCCGGTTGTAATCCAAGGCCACCTCCGACCAGTTGGGGACTTTCCCGAAGGCGAATTGCTTATCCCCCTTCTTCAGTGGGGCATGGATCTCCCCGAACTTGTGCAGTACGAAGGTAAAGAAATCCATCTTTTCCTTGGGAAGCTTCAGATATTTCATAGTATAGATTCACCTCCCACATAATTTTCACAGCATCTGCCCCGCCCGGGGGCCTCGTTTGTCCGGAGAGAATCCCTAAGTGTTCGGCGAAGCCTTATTGCTTCTTCAATTGTCTTCGGATCTCTTCCAGAAGACGCTCAGGCTTCACGGGTTTATCCAGGAAGACATCCACCGGAAGCCAGGTTTCATCGGGGGCAAAGTGAAAGGCCTTTTCCTCTTGGTGGATGGCGGTCAAAAGGACCAAGGGGATGGATTTGGTCCCCTCTTCGCTTCGCAGCTGCCTGGCGGTGTAAAAACCCTCTGTACGATCCGTCATCATCACATCCAGGACGATGAGATCGGGCCTCTCCAGCTTGGCCTTCTCCAGGCCTTGCTTTCCATCATAGGCAGAGATCACCTCAAAGCCATTTTTCTTTAGAAGCGCAGTGTTGATTTCAATGAAGTCTGGGTCGTCATCAATGAGAAGGATCTTGGCCATTTTTTCTCTTTCTCCTTTCCGGTTCTGACGTTAGCAGTTTTCTCACTCCCCCCTTCAAGAGGGAACTCCATTCATCTCCGATTGAGGATTGCCCAAAAGGATTCGCAGCGTGAAGACGGTTCCCCTCCCTAATTCGCTCTTTACCTCAATATTTCCCTTGTGGGTCTTGATGATGCCGTACGCGATGGCAAGACCCAATCCAGTCCCCTTTCCCATCTCCTTGGTGGTGAAAAACGGAGTGAAGAGTTTGGGGAGGTTTTCTTCTGGTATCCCGCAACCGGTATCGGCGATGGAAACCTCAACCATGCGCTCCTCGGGAACATTTCTTGTCTTTACGGTCAGCTCACCTCCTCCGGGCATGGCCTCAATTGCATTGTTGATAATATTCTCGAAGGCCTGCATGAGTTGGTGGGGATCCACATAGACATAGGGGAGGGAGGGATCCAGTTCACCCTTTACACCAATACCTGAGAGCTTTCCCTCTTTGGAGGCGTATTCCAGGACATCCTCTATGATCTTGTTTATGGGATAATCGAGATAGTTGGGCCTGCTCTGTCGCGCGAAGTTCAGGAGTCCTCCTACGATCTCCTTACAGCGGTCCGCCTCGTTAACAATGGTTTCCACGCGAGGCAGTTGTGGATCATCTTTCTTGAGATCCTCCAGGAGGAGATGGGCGTGAAGCAGGATGCCCCCCAAAGGATTATTGACCTGGTGAGCCACGCCGGCGGCCAGCTGTCCGATAGAGGCTAACCTCTCGGATTGCACCAACTGCTCTTGGCTCTTCTCCAGCTCCTGATAAGAATTTGCCAGCTTCTGATAGGTTTGTTGGAGCTGGTCAATGAGATAGGGCAGGCACATTTCCGCCTCGGCCAGACCCTGGAAGACAGCGACAGCCTTCTCTCGGCATGAACCGTATCCGCAGGCTCCGCAGTTCAGTTCATCCTCCTTGGAGAATTTGTTGATCTGCCTGAAGATGGTTTGGATTTCCTCTTCCGTGGGGATGGGAAGGTGAATGCTCTTGTTGGAGAAGCTCCGCCTGACATTGATATTACTGTAGCGCCTGATTTCGTTCCAACGGTCATCTTCGGCCTGACAGGCACAAGCCTCCTGTACATAGCTGGCAACCCTCTCTTTGCGGGCGAAGAAGCTCAAATCGTTCTCCATGCGAGGCCCATTGACGCAGCCCTCACAGAAGAGGATATCGATGAATTTCGCCCGCAGCATTCCTTCAGCCAGCTGTTGGAGTACCTCCAGCACCCTATCCTTTCCCTCCACTACCAGGATATCATTGTCGGTGACATCGGCCTGGAGGGCGGCAGTCTTGAGCAAACCTCCCGATACGGGGAAGATACGGCCGACGCCAGGCTTCGGGCCATCAAAGCAGCCCTCCTCTTGGTCTTCGATGTGGATTCCTTGCATATCGAGCATCTCCTTTAGACCCCTGAAGGTCAAGGCGGCATCGACGATTCCCGCCACTTCCGGTTCGTTAATCTCTACCTTCTTGGCGATGCAAGGACCGATGAAAACGACTCGGGCATCAGGGTGGTAATGGTGTTTGATGGCCCTTCCCAAGGCAATCATGGGGGAAACGACGGGCGCCAGGTAAGGAATCAGTTGTGGGAGGTGCCTCTGGATGTAGCTGACCAAGGCCGGGCAGGGCGTGGTGAGGAAGATGGGCATTTCATTGTTCTTGAAGATCTTACTATATTCTTGGCTGACCAGTTCCGCCCCGAAGGCCACCTCCATGACCTGAGAAAAACCAAGTTTGCGCACGGCCGCGACGATCTGAAGGGGCTTTACCTGGTAGAAGGCGGCAGGAAAAGAAGGGGCCAGGCAGGCAATGACTGGCTGCTTCCCAGCCAGCAACTCCTCCACCATCCCGATGGAGGACTCCACCTGTTTAGCATTCTGGGAACAGACCTTTACGCAATTGCCGCAGGCGATGCATCTCTCCTCAATGACTGTGGCCTGCCCCTCCACCACTTTGATCGCCTTGGCGGGGCAATTCCGGACACAAGTATAGCACCGCCTGCACTTCGCGCCTATTGTGCTGACGACGGCCATGGATTCCTCTGATTTGCTATTTGATTGGCCCTACTCCGAGGGTTGTTAAAAACTTCACAAGATAGGGCTCCCAAAAAAATCGATCCCGTCGGTAAATCTGTCCGATCGTGACCGAAATCAGACCTCTGCACTTTAGCTCTATTGCAAGAAGAAGACCTCTCAGAAGACCGGCAGAGGAATCTTGAGAAGGCTCAGCTTGAGATCAGAGAGAGATGCGCGGGAATCTAAGAAATGGGACTGTTCTATCCCTCCCCCGCAAGCCATGCGGGCCTTCAAATGCAACTACCCCCTCATATTCTTTCGTTAACCCAAAAGGCTTGCTGGCGGGAACGCGCTCGCTTTGCGCGAACAATAGCCTTTTACCTCTAAACGATCTGATTGTCAAGGACTTTTGCCCCGGTAAGGAAGTAGCGCAGGCCCTCATTAGATCGGTTTTCCCTTGACAAAAGAAGGATGATGGGATACTGGACAATCGAACGTAGGTCCCCCAGTAGCTTCTGCGGGGGTTGCACTCGTCGTGCTTTTGCCATAAGGCGAAGTTTTGGTAGGTCCAAAGGAGATGTGGAAATGAGGAAAGTGATTAACCGTGCGCCGTCCCCCGACAAAAAGATCTTGGAGCAATACCGCAGTTTCTTGAAGTTGTTCAGCCCCACCTGTGTCATCGCCGACTCTATGGAGCGATCAGGGATTATGCGGAGTGAAATCAAGCCCATAGATTCAACTGATTGCAGGATCTGCGGGCCTGCCCTCACCGTTCGGCTGTTCCCGGGGGATCTGGTAGATTGTCTGGATGCTTTGGGGGTAGCACGGGAGGGTGATCTCATTGTAGTGGATGCCCGCGGGGAGACCGAGACATCCATCTGGGGAGGACTAATGGCAGGGCTTTGCAAACAGAAAGGAGTAGTCGGAGCGGTGATCGACGGGGCCTGCAGGGACATCGACGAGGTCAAGTATCATAAGTTCCCGCTCTTCTCCCGGGCGATCGTTCCACGATCCACTCACACACCTTATTCCAAGCGGATGGAGCCCATTGAAATCAATGTTCCCATCGAATGCGGAGGCATTATTGTTCACCCGGGGGATATCGTGGTGGCGGACGAGGTGGGGGTGGTAGTCGTTCCCTGGTCGGAGGCCGCGCAGGTGGCTGAAAAGGCCAAGGATCTCTTTGAGAAAGAAGAGTTAACCCGGCGCCGGATAGCGGAGGGGAAAACCTTGGAGCAAATACTGGAGGAGTTCGGAAGGCTATAGAGGTGAGCCGGGCTCCTCACTCTGAGCCCCGGCCTCAAGCATTTAGAAGATGCCACCCTCCCCCTTCACTCTGGAAAGTTTCCTTGACCGCAAAAGGGAAATTCATCTATACTTGACTCGGAATTACTTGTATTTTCTGCGCTTCGAAGTTTCGCCCAGTATGCTGGGGAAATTCCGCATTGTAGGGGACTGGGTTGTGGGTACAAAGATCAGCAAAGCTGAAATACTGGACTGGCTTCGGCAAGAAGATGATCGCTACCTGCAGGATCTCTGGCAAAAGGCGGATGCGATCCGCCGGGAGAACGTGGGCGATGCGGTGCACCTGCGCGGACTGATCGAAATCTCCAATCATTGCGTGCGCCAATGCCAATACTGCGGCTTGAGGGTCGACCACCGGGGCCTGGCACGCTACCGGATGACCGAAGCGGAGATCATGGAGTGTGTTCGTCAGGCGGTGGACTATGGCTACGGCACCGTGGTCCTGCAATCGGGCGAGGATTATGGCATCCGAACAGAATGGATGGCCAGCGTCGTTCGGCGGATCAAGGCCGAAACGCCTCTCGCAGTGACCCTCAGCCTCGGCGAACGTCCGGATACCGATCTGATTGCGTGGCGCGAGGCCGGGGCGGATCGATACCTGCTGAGGTTTGAAACCTCCGACTTGCAGCTATATGAGAAGATACACCCTTCACTGCCGGGCAGGTGGTCGGACCGGATCGCCATTCTGCGCCGGCTGGCAGAGCTCGGCTACGAGGTGGGAAGCGGGGTGATGATCGGGATCCCGGAACAGACCTACGAAAGTCTGGCCCACGATATCTGGCTATTTGAGGTCCTCTATCTGGATATGATAGGGGTAGGACCCTACATCCCTCACCCGCGGACGCCGCTGGGACAGGCCGCGATTAAGCTCGGCGCGCCGCAGGATAAACAGGTTCCCAATTCCGAGCTCATGACCTATAAGGTCGTAGCCCTGGCGAGGCTGGCCTGCCCGGGGGCCAACATTCCCAGTACTACCGCCCTTGCTACCCTGAATCGGGAAGAAGGTCGGGAGCTGGGTCTCGTGCGGGGAGCGAACGTGGTTATGCCCAATTTGACCCCACCTCAGTACCGGGTGAGTTATGAGATTTACCCCGCCAAGGCATGTATCTTTGAGACGGCCGCCGACTGCGATGCCTGTGTCAAGCGCCGGATCATCTCCCTCGGGAGAACGGTCGGTAGCGGGCGGGGAGATTCTCCCAATCGGAGCCGACGCATTAAGCGTGCTGAGAGGAAGTTGGAAGACGTAGTGGAGGACACGCCGTGTCTGCCTTGCCAGCCCCAGCTTTGAGCCAAGGGGCAACTGATTTCATAGACGATGGTTACCTGGCGAAGCTGCTGGCGAACTCTCGGCCAGACGCCGCGCACCTTCGCAACATCGTCGCCAAGAGTTTAGCCAAGGAGGCGCTCAGCGTGGAGGAGACGGCCGTGCTCGTCACCATCGAAGACCCAGATATGGTGGAAGAGACCTTTGAGGCCGCCCGGAAACTCAAGCGGGATGTCTATGGAAACCGCATCGTGCTTTTCGCTCCTCTTTACATCGGTAACCATTGCCTCAATGACTGTGCCTATTGCGGGTTCCGGCGATCCAATCCGCAGGCACTCCGCCGCACACTTTCGGAGGCGGAGATTCGTATACAGGTCGAGGCCCTCGAGAGCAAGGGCCACAAGCGGCTCATTCTCGTCTTCGGCGAACATCCGGATTATGACGCCGACTTCATTGCCCGCTGCGCCCAAATTGCATATGAGACGAAGGTTGGTCGCGGGGAGATTCGCCGGGTGAATATTAATGCTGCTCCGCTGGACCACGAAGGCTATCGCAAGGTGAAGAAAGCGGGCATTGGTACCTATCAGATTTTCCAGGAAACCTACCACCACGAGACCTATAGGCGGATGCACCCGAAGAACACGCGCAAGGGCGACTACCTCTACCGGCTGGATGGCCTGGGTAGGGCTATTGAGGCCGGCTGCGATGATGTGGGCATTGGTGCCCTCTTCGGCTTGTACGACTGGCGGTTCGAGGTCCTCGGCCTGGTTTCCCACGCCCTGAACTTGCAGCAGCGCTTCGGCATTGGTCCCCACACCATCAGCTTTCCACGGCTTCAACCGGCTTGCGGCGTGAAGTTCGACTGGCAGTTCTTGGCGAACGATTATGACTTTATGCGGATCATCGCCGCGTTGCGCCTTGCTGTTCCCTATACCGGATTGATCCTTACGGCGAGAGAAAGCCCGGCGCTTCGCAGGGAGGTAATGGCCTTCGGGGTCTCCCAGATCGACGCGGGCAGCCGGATCGAGATTGGGGGATACACCGAAGTCGGCGACGCACAGATTATGGAAAGAGAACAGTTCGCCCTCGGTGACCTCCGCTCTCTGGACCAAGTCATTCGAGAGCTGTCGGGGGACGGTTATATTCCGAGCTTCTGCACCTCTTGCTATCGCCTGGGACGCACCGGTGAGCACTTCATGGAATTCTCTATCCCTGGATTCATCAAGAACTTCTGCACTCCTAATGCCCTGACCACGCTGATGGAGTATTTAGTGGATTATGCCTCGCCGGAGACCCGCGCGACCGGAGAGAAGGTGATCGGGAATGAGATCGCCAAGTTGAAAGATGGGCCGATGAAGGTGAGTCTGCTCCAGCAGCTAAGTCGGATCAGGGAGACCGAGGAAAGGGATTTTTGCTATTAGTAGAAAGGCATTCATCTCGCTCGCCCTCTGCCCAGGTGACCGTTTAGCTTAACTGGTGCTGCACATGAGCCAATATCGAACCGAGAGGGATTTGCTGGGCGAGTTCCAGGTCCCGGCCGATGCTTGGGTACCAGGCCGCACAGGAAATCGTCGTGGTCGCATCCGCCAAGGGCAAGAGCATTCGCCAGATGGTCATTGAACGTGGAATGCTCACCGGTGAGCAGTTCGATGCCCTCGTCTCCCCGGAAAGCGTCACCCGACTGGGACATCCACGGAAGCGGGGTTATTCTTGAGAGATACACCCAAAGGGTTCAGGTTGCACATCGCCCTGTTCGGCAGGCGAAACGTCGGCAAATCATCGCTGCTAAATGCGCTCACTCGTCAGGTCGTCTCCATCGTGTCCGAGGTGGCCGGAACTACCACCGACCCGGTGGAAAAACCGATGGAGTTGCTTCCGATTGGACCAGTACTGTTCATTGATACCGCGGGTATTGACGATGTCGGTGCCTTGGGCGAGATGCGCGTTCAGCGGACGCGGCAGATTTTCGACCGCGCCGACGTGGGCATCGTAGTGGCCGAATCCGGACTATGGGGCGAGTTCGAGGAAAGCATTCTCAACGAACTTCTGGACCGGAAGATCCCTCCGATCGTGGTATTCAACAAGGTGGACCTGGCCAGGCCTGATCCCCAACGGATCGAGCAGCTTCAATCCCGCAGTATTCGATATGTTCAGACGGTGGCCTGCCACGGCGAGGGCCTCTTCGACCTCCGCGAGGCGCTCATCCGCACCGCCCCCGAGGAATTCATTAATACTCCCTCGATCCTCGGTGACCTGGTTCCTGCCGGTGAACTGGTCGTGCTGGTTGTGCCCATCGATCTTGAGGCCCCCAAGGGGCGGCTGATCCTGCCGCAAGTGCAGTGTATTCGGGATATTCTCGACACCGACGCCTACTGCATGGTGGTCAAGGAACGCGAGCTGCGCGATGCCCTCGATCGACTCAATCGCCCTCCAGCACTGGTCGTTACCGATTCGCAGGGATTCTTGAAGGTGGCCGGGGATATACCCCGAGAAATCCCTCTCACCTCGTTCTCCATTCTGTTCGCGCGCTACAAGGGGGACCTGAACGAACTTGTCCGGGGGGCGGTGGCGATTGAGAAACTTGGTCCCGGCGACCGAATCCTGATTGCAGAGGCCTGCACCCATCATCCCATCGGGGATGACATTGGGACGGTGAAGATTCCCCGCTGGCTCAGTCAGTACATCGGGGGAAAGCTGGAGTTCGACAAGGTGGGCGGCCACGACTTCCCGCAAGACCTGAGCTCTTACCAACTGGTAGTGCACTGTGGGGCTTGCATGTGGAACCGGCGTGAGACGATCTCTAGGATCATACGCTGCCGGAAGGCCGGGGTGCCGATCACCAATTATGGCCTGACGATTGCCTACAGTCTGGGGATATTCGAGCGCGCCCTTTCTCCGTTTCCAGCGGCCATGGAAGTCTATCGCCAGTTTCAGCAGTCTGGCAGACCCGGTTGATCCTTATCACCTGGTACCCCCGGCGAGACCACTTGGTGCTGATCGCTTCGGTCAGAATATGAATCTGAATGATGAACGCAGCCCGCAGCCTTCCGGGAGCTACTTCAATTTCTTTCCAGTCGAGAATCACCCCTTGCAGAGGTCATGAAACGTTGAGGAAGCAAGATAGAGAGAAGGGGCCAAACCAGAGGGAAGAAGGGAACGACCTGAGACTGATAGAGGTTCATCGGGCGGCCAATGATGAGGAGGCCCTGGTAATCAAGGGTCTGCTGGAGAGCCAGGGGGTTCATTGCATCTTGCGCTCCCGGGTGGTTCACGCCGTGCACCCCTTCAGCATGGACGGACTGGGAGAGGTGAAGATCATGGTGGCAGAGGCCGATGCGCCGGAGGCCAGGGCCCTCCTTTCGACCTCATGGAAACGAGTTCCTCGTCGTCTCTCGAAGGGTAAGAGGTTTCGATAGAAGGAGGATTGGAATGCTGTCGGTCGAGGAGGCCCGAAGGATCATCCTGGAACATATTGAGGTCTTGGGCTTGGAGAAGGTTTCCCTCCTCTGTGCTCTGGGTCGAGTTTTGGGAGAGGAGGTCATCTCCGGATTGGATATCCCCCCTTGGGATAACTCCGCCATGGATGGCTATGCTGTGCAGGCATCGGAGGTCAAGGGGGCCTGCCCCGATCACCCGGTTCTCCTTCGGGTGATTGAAGATCTGCCCGCAGGGAGGGTTTCCGCCAGATCCCTGAAGGCAGGAGAAGCCATCCGCATCATGACCGGCGCTCCCATTCCGGCAGGAGCGGAGGTAGTAGTCATGGTGGAGGATACGGAAAGAGATGGGGAAGCCGTGCGCATCTTTCGAGAGATCAAGTCGGGTGCAAATATTCGGCACAGGGGGGAAGATTTGAAGGCAGGGGTGAAGGTCTTCTCGCCTGGGACGGCCTTGGGACCAGCAGAAATAGGGGTCCTCGCCTCCCTGAATCGGGGAACGGTATTTGTGTATCGCAGACCGCGGGTGGCGGTCCTGGCCACCGGGGATGAATTGGTGGAGGTGGGGGAGCCCATCCGGCCCGGGCAGATCATCAGCAGTAACACCTATACCCTAACCTCCCAGGTGAGGCAATGCGGGGCGATTCCCATTGACCTAGGGATCGGCAGAGATGATCTGGGGATGTTGCGCCAGAAGCTGGAAGAGGGATGTAGCGCCGACCTCTTGATTACCTCGGGCGGGGTCTCCATGGGCGATTACGATCTGGTGAAGGAGGCCCTGAAGGAGATGGAGGGGGAGGTGAAGTTCTGGCGGGTGGCGATTCGACCGGGGATGCCCACCGCTTTTGGGATCGTGCTGGGAAAGCCCTTTTTTGGACTCCCCGGCAATCCGGTCTCCTCCATGGTCTGTTTTGAGCTCTTCGCGCGGCCGGCTTTGCTGAAGATGGGCGGCCATTCCCATCTCTTTCGCCCCTCAATTCAGGCTATCCTCGGTCAGGATGTGGCCAAGAAACCGGGACGGACCCATTTCGTCCGGGTCATTCTGGAGCGAAAGGAGGGGGAGGTGTATGCGAGACTCACCGGGGATCAGGGTTCAGGAATTCTTACCTCCGTGAGTAGCGCCCATGGTCTGGCGGTAGTTCCCGAAGAGGTCTCCCTGCTCAAAGCAGGACAAAAGGTGAAGGTCCTGCTCCTGGACAGAGGCTGGGAGGCCTTGGCAGAAGAGGACCTTAAGCCCGAGACCGGTGATTCGCCTCGATCCAATGAAGCCCAATAAGTAGTTGACTTTGCTCTATTTTTTTCTTCCCAAACGGGTTGGATGATGTTAGGCTGAATTAGAGTTTTTTAGGTGCCACGGGCACAATTTGGGCACCGCAATAAAAACACAATAGCGGAAAGATTTGCAAGAGGGAAGTGAGCGAATGGCATGGCCGCTCCGAGACGTGGATTTGAACCCCTCTTTCGGCAGGAGAGCAGGTGATGGGCACCGGATGGATCTTATTTCGAGATCACGGTGCCTTTTGTATTTGTGGGAAGCTGTTGCATGTTTCAAAACCCATGTTACCTTCATCAAACTCGCCAGTGGGAGTCAATGTTTGGATCGGTTATTGTAAACAGACAGGGGTGGACCTCCTTTCTCTCATCGTTCAGCTGTCCAGGGGTTCTACCACGGGACGGAGAAAGTGCCACCCATTTCCGTTTACAATATAAATCTCGTACCACCTCATATTGACAAGAGGACGATCTTTGGGTATTTTGAGGCTTAAACCGTCTTGGCCCCATGAGGTCTCGATTCATTGATGGCCTTAGATCAGCTGCTTCGTGAAGCCTTCCCCTTTGAGAACGAGTCGAGGAAAAAGAAGGGGCCATAGCGCAAGATAGACAATGAGAGAGTATTCAGAACCATAACCCATCTGTAAGGAGCAAGAGATGACAAATTATGTGGTCGTGGGAAATGGTGTGGCGGGTCTTCGGGCAGCAGAGGTGATTCGGAATAGCGATAGGAATGCCAAGGTAACCATCCTCTCGGATGAGCCCTATCCTTTCTATTACCGACCTCAGTTGGCCGACTATATCGGAGGCTTAGCGAAGGAGGCCTCACTTTGGGCTCGAGGCAAGGACTTCTATGAGAAACAGAAGATCACCGCTATCCTGGGAAAGAGAGCCAAAGCGGTCGTTCCCAAGAAACAGCAGGTCATCTTAGAGGATGGAAAGAAGGTCGATTACGATCGATTACTCCTGGCTCCCGGATGCCGCTTTCAGCTGCCACTATGGGCGGGAAGCCAATCGAGCGGCATCTTTACCCTCAGGACCCTGGACGATGCTAAGGAGATTAGCAGAACCGCTGCCAAATCGCAGAAGGCCCTCGTCGTGGGGGAGGGACTCTTCGGCCTGGAGATGGCGCGCGGCCTCCGGGAGAGGGGACTGAAGGTTTCCTATCTGTTGAGAGGGGAACACTTCTGGCCAGAGATGCTGGATGAGGTGGCCTCGGGCTTAGTGATCTCCCATCTGAAGTCCAAAGGAATCGAGATCTTACCCGGAGAGGAAGTCAAAGAGGTCTGGGCTTCCAATGGCAGGGTCCAGGGAGTGATGACTTCGAAGGATCGATTGATCCTGGGTCAGATGGTGGGAGTAGGGATAGATTTCCGCCCCGATGTCGAATTCTTGGCGGATAGCAAAATCAAATTGGGCAAGGGAATCCTGACGGATGATCATCTACGCACCAATTTTCCCAATATCTTTGCTGCGGGAGATGCGGCACAGGTCTTCGATGCGTACAGGGGGGAGTCCGTGCTCCATTTCGGATGGCAAAGTGCCTGGGAACAAGGAGCGATTGCCGGAGCCAATATGGCCGGCAACGACTTGACCTATAGCGGGCGAATTCGCGCTCTCTCTATTCAAATCTACGGCCTGGACTTCTTATCGCTGGGGGAGGGAAATCCTCAGGCTCCCGGATTTAAGGGGATGACCGGGGATTATCCCGAGATGGGGATCTATAAGAAACTGGTGCTGAAGGAAAATCGGGTGGTGGGTGCCCTCCTTCTGGGCAGCATCAGCGAGGCCAGCCCCATCGAAGACTTGATTCTGAATCGGGCGGAGATCTCCCAGGTGGATAAGAAGCTCCTGATGCGCGTCTTCGATTTCTACTACTGGATGAGCAGCGGGTTGGAGGTATTGTGCCCTGTCTGTAAACTGAATGTCCAGCTAAAAGAAAAGGCGAAGGAGGGAGACCTGATCACCTGCCCGATCTGCGGAGTAGAATTCACGCTGGCCAAGATGAATGGAAGATTCAAGGCGGTCAGGGCCTGAGCTGGAGACGAGGGATGGGCATCAGGCCAGAGCTTCCCGAAGCTTGCTGGCCGCTTCTTCAGGGGGGTTGGGATTGGAATAGCCCGAGCCCCATTCAAACCCCGCAACCCGGATCGGGCAGGGCATAATCTCCAGGTGCCAATGGAAGGCCTCCTCTATCCATCCGGGCTCCTCCCCGTTCATCGGAGCATTCGGGGCGATGTGGAGGAGGAAGTTGTAGGCCGGGTCCCCCAGGGTCTGCGAGAGGGCCGTCAGGATTGCCTTGAGGGCCCGCGCCAGGTCCACCGTCTCCTCCTTGCTGATGTGGGTAAAGCAGCAGTCGTGCCTTTTGGGCACCAGCCAGGTTTCGAAGGGAAAACGGGAGGCAAAGGGGGCGTAGCTCAGGAAATGCTCGGTCTGCATCACCACCCGGCGGTCCTGCTCCCCCTCCTGCCGGCTGATATCGCAGAAGACGCACCTCTCTTTCATCCGGAAGTAT
Organism: bacterium; assembly: GCA_043800755.1. Classification (GTDB taxonomy): domain Bacteria; phylum Methylomirabilota; class Methylomirabilia; order CAVQYV01; family CAVQYV01; genus JAZDMQ01. The sequence continues at coordinate 39,881 of JAZDMQ010000114.1, forward strand.
CTCTTGGCCCCCTCCAATTCCTCGACCACCGCCTTGGGGACGATGGGGAGGGCGATGAGCTGGGAGTGAGGGTGGGCCAAGAGGGCCCCCGCCTCCATCCCATGATTCTTGAAGACCTGGATATAGCGGAGGCGGCGATCCTTTTGCAGGTCCAGGATCCGATCGCGATAGGCGCAGAAGATCTTTTCTATTTGTCCCTCGCTCATCTGCGAGAGGCCTATCTCGTGCTCCGGACTCTCCACCAAGACCTCGTGGGCCCCCACCCCGTTCATCAGGTCGAAGACCCCGATCCCTCGGCGTTCGAGGTCCCCTTCGACATACAATACCGGTGCCCGGTTGGGAAACACCCGTACCCACCAGCCTGGACCGTTGACCGGGCTTCCCTTCTCCCGGTCAGCGATGATCTCGGGAGGGGTTTTCCCCTCGTTCCCCGGACAGAAAGGACAGGTTCCCCGCTCCGGCGGCCGGGTGCCTCCGTGAAAGACCACCTCCCCCACCGGGCTGGTGCCCATGACCACCCATCTCTCGGTAATGGGATCCTTCCTCAGTTCCGACAAGGCCCTTCTCCCCGTTTTAACCCACCAGATTATAGGCCCGGAGCCGAAAGGAAACCCCCAGCTCCTCTTCGATGATCCGGCGGCATTTCGCCACATCTACCTCGGGGTGATCAACCACGGTGGCAATCACCCGGGGGATATATCGTTTCGCCTCTCGGATAAAGGATTTGATGGCCTCATAGGATTCCTTCCCCCAGCGGGGGCGGCAAAGGGCCTGGTACTTCTCCGCATCCTCGGCATTGAGGCTCACCGACAGGACATCGACCAGCCCAGCCAGCTCGGGGAGGATATCCCGGCCGTGGATCAGGTTCCCCAAACCATTGGTATTGAGGCGAACCTTCAGGCCCCTTCGCTTCAGCTCCCTGGCCACCTCTCTTACCAGCTCCAGGCGCAGCAAGGGTTCCCCATAGCCGCAAAAGACCACTTCCTCATAGTGGTCGGCCTCCCTCGTCGCCAGCAAGACCTCCCGGAGGCTGGGCTCATGATCCAGCTTCAGATTGTGACCCATTACATAGGGATCTGTCTGGCGCTGACAGAAGACGCAGGCATTGGTACACCGATTGGTCAGGTTGAGGTAAAGGGAGTGCCGGATGGCGTAGGTAATCCCTCCTGGCGCCGGAGGGGCCAGATCGAAGAGGGATCTGGCATTGGCGGTGGTGAATCGGGCCACATCAGGGAGGCTGACCCCCTTGAGGCGCGCCACCTCCTGGGCGATCAGGCAAAGGTAGGCGGGCTCATTTCTCTTCCCCCGATAGCCCTGGGGGGAGAGATAGGGACAATCCGTCTCTAAGAGCAGGCGTTGGGGAGGGAGTTGCGCGACGACCTCTTTAAGCCCCTCGGATTTGGGAAAGGTGATCGGCCCGGCGACCGAAATGGAGAAACGCATCTGCCCGGCCTCCTCGGCCATTTTCAGCCCTCCGGAGAAGCAGTGCATCACGCCTCCCACTTCCTCCGCCCTCTCCTGCTTCAGGATGGCCAGGGTGTCCGCCTCCGCCTCACGGGAGTGGATGATGAGGGGAAGATGGGCCTCCTTGGCCCAGTTTACATGCTGGCGGAAGACCTCTTGTTGCGCCTCGGGGGGAGAATGCCGGTAATGATAATCCAGACCCGTCTCCCCAATGGCCACCACAGCCTCCTCGTTTGCCAGGGAACGGAGCTGGTCCCAGATCGCCGATCTGGCATTGCGGGCCTCATGGGGATGGAGGCCGATGGAGGCGTAGAGGAAGGGAAACTGCTGCGCCAGCTCGATGGCCTTTTGGCTCTCCTTCAGATCAGAGCCAATCACCACGATCGCTTCCACGCCGGCGTCATGAGCCCGTTGCAGGACCTCTTCCCGGTCGGAGGCAAATTCCTCCATCCCCAGGTGGGCGTGGGTGTCGATGAGGACCTCTTTCTCCTCCTTCATCGCACCCTCATACCGAGTGGGACATCTCGTTCGGGCACCACCAGTACGACTTCGCCCTCCTCCCCAGAGGCGGCCAGGATCATCCCCTGAGACTCGATCCCCATCAGCTTGGCCGGCTTCAGGTTCGCCACGATGACCACCTTCTTGCCTACCAGATCCTGGGGCTGATGGGTCTGGGCGATCCCGGCGAGAACGGTGCGGGTCTCGGTCCCCAGGTTGACCTTCAGTTGAATCAGCTTCTTCGAACCCTTGATCGAATCGGCGGCGAGGACCTCTGCCACCCGAAGGTCGAGGCGGGCAAACTCCTCGATGCTGATCTCCTGTCTGGCCCTTTCCTCAACCGGGGCGGCTTCCGGGGCAGGGGGCTTCTCGGCCCGACCCTCGCCCTCTTCACCCCCGGAGAGGGTCAATCCCTTTTCCAGCCGCGGAAAGAGCGCCTCTCCTTTCCTGATCTGGAACGATCCCCTTCCGCCGCCCCAGCGCCAGGTCTCCTCCCCTACACACTCCTCCGGCCTCCCCGGAAGGCCCAATTGACTCCACATCTTGGAGGCGGTCCCGGGCATGAAGGGGAAGAGGTGCAGGGTGACGAGGCGAAGCCCCTCCGCCAATTCATAGAGCACTCCCTCCAGCTCCCCCTTTTTCTCCTCCTCCTTGGCCAGATTCCAGGGGGCCCTTTCATCCACGAAGCGATTCATCTCCCTGATAAAATCCCAGATCCGTCCCAGGGCGCGGTGAAACGCCAATCCCTCCATCAGGCCCGGGATCTCCTCCATCATCTCCTTGGCCTGAAGAGGCAGCGGCCCCTTCGATCCCCTCGGTCCGGCCAGGATCCCCTCCTGGTAGCGCTCAATCATGGTGAGTACCCTAGAGAAGAGGTTGCCCAGATCGTTGGCCAGGTCTCCATTGATGCGGCCAATCAGGGCCGACCGGGAGAAATCCCCATCCAGGCCGAAGGGGACCTCTCGCAAGACGAAGTAGCGAAAGGCATCCGCTCCGAACTCGTCGATCAGCCGATTGGGCTCCACCACATTGCGGACCGACTTGGACATCTTCCTCCCCTCCACGGTCCACCAACCATGGGCAAAGACCTTTCCCGGGACCGGAAGATCCGCAGCCATCAGGAGGGCCGGCCAATAAACGGCGTGGAAGCGGAGGATGTCCTTCCCGATGAGATGGAGGTTCGCAGGCCAAAAACGAGCGAAGCGCTCCGGGTTTTCCTCGTAGCCAGCCGCAGTAATATAGTTGGCCAGGGCATCCACCCAGACATACATGACATGCCTCGGATCTCCCGGGACCGGGATCCCCCAGGAGAAGGAGGTACGGCTGATGCTGAGGTCCTTCAGCCCTCCCTCCACGAAACTGACGATCTCGTTGCGGCGGCTTACAGGCTGGATGAAATCGGGGTAACTCCGGATGTGATTCAGGAGGGGTTCTTGGTATTTGGACATGCGGAAGAAATAGCTCTCCTCCTTCAGCCTCTCGGTGGGGCGTCCGCAATCCGGACAGATATTTCCCTCCTCCATCTGGGCCTCGGGGATGAAGGTCTCACAGGGGGTACAATACCAACCCTCATATTCCCCCTTGTAGATGTCCCCCCTCTCGACAATCTTCTGGAAGAGGCGTTGCACCGCTCGCTTGTGCCGCTCCTGGGTGGTGCGGATGAAATCATCATTAGAGATCTCCAGGCGCCTCCAAAGGGCCTTGAACCGATCCACCATCCGGTCCGCCAGCTCGATGGGCCTCTCCCCTCTCTCTTTCGCGGCCCTCTCCACCTTCTGGCCGTGCTCGTCCGTGCCGGTGAGAAAGAAGACATCTCCCCCCCGCAGCCGCATATAGCGGGCCAGCACATCGGCCGCCACCGTGGTATAGGCATGCCCCAAGTGCGGCTGATCATTCACATAGTAGATGGGGGTTGTCAGGTAGTATTTGAAGCCCATCGCTTCCCTCCCCATGAAGTTCAATGCAAAAGTTGATCGGCCGGAAACTCTGCTTCCTGGCCTGAATCAAGCTCGATAATGGCCTTCTGTCCCAAGATGTTCAACTGCTTCACCACCCCCGGCCCCTTGGGGGTCTTCACCTTGCTCCCCACCCGGGGAAGGGTTTTTTTTAGCTCCTCATAGGTTTGGTACTCGTAGGATAGACAGCACATGAGCCGGCCGCAGACACCCGAGATCTTGCTTGGATTTAAAGAGAGATTTTGTTCCTTGGCCATCCGAATCGAGACCGGCTCGAACTCGTGCAGGAAGGTGCGGCAGCAGAGGAGGCGCCCACAGCAGCCCAGCCCACCCATGCGTTTGGCTTGATCCCTCACCCCAATCTGCCTCACCTCAATTCGGGTCCGGTACTCCTTCACCAATTCCCTCACCAGCTCCCGGAAGTCCACCCGGGTTTCGGAGGTGAAATTGAAGACCACCCTGGCCCCATCGAAGCCGAAGCGAACATCCACCAATTTCATGGGAAGCTCTCGGCTCCTGATCTTGTTGAAGCAGAACTTGAAGGCCTCTTCCTCCTGCAACCGAAGGTGTTGGAATCGACCCAATTCCTCCTCCGTCGCCTTGCGGAGGATGGGCTTCAGGGGCTTCTTCAACTTCTCCTCGGAGACCGGCTTCGGACTGGCCACCACCCACCCCATCTCCGTCCCTTGCTCGGTCTCTACGATCACCGCCTCCCCTTTGTTCAGCTCCATGCTGTCGGCATCGAAATCGAAGCACTTGCCGAATTCTTCGAATCTAATCTTCACCACGATGGGCATAGGTTATCTCTTCCCTTGGTTGTAACGCAGATCTCATGCGGATGAACATGCACTCTAAGGACAGACGCGGGTTGGCATAGCGGGAGATCGCCTGAATGGTCTCCTGGATGATGGCAAAGAACCGGGTGATAACCTTGCAGGAAAAGGATTCGGCCTCTTCGCGAATCCGATCGCCTCGATCGCAGTTCACCAGCAGGGCCCCCTGCTTGGTACTCCGATAGATCCCCAGGTCCCGGACCCAGATGAGCAAGTAGTGCAGCCTCTCCGATAGGCGATCCTTGTCCTTGACCCAGGACTCTGCCAGATTTAGGGTCTGACAGGTCCCTCCCTGAAGCACAGAGGCCAGATCAGCGATGACCTCATCGCGGAGCGAAAACAGGTCCTCAGCCTCGGCCCTCAGGGACCGGCCGAGGCTGCCCCCGGTAAGGGAGGCAACGAAATGCGCCCTCTCCTTATCCCAGGATCGAGCCTTCATCAGATAGGAGGACAACTCCCCCGGGGGCAAGGCATTGAATCGGATCCGCTGCGTCCGGGAGAGGACGGTGGGAAGGAGGGAATAGGGGCTGGAGGTGAGCAGGATGAGCAGGGCTTCTCCGGTGGGTTCCTCCAGGGTCTTCAAGAGCGCATTCTCGCACGGCTCGGTCATCTTCTCTGCCTGATCGAAGATATAAACCTTCTTCCGCCCCTCCCAGGGCTTCAGGGAGATATCCCGTTGGGCCTCTCGCGCCTGCTCGATCTTGAGGGAAGGTTCCGTCTTCGGGGAACTCGCCTGGGGCTCGATAACGCTTACATCCGGATGGATCCCCTTGTCGATCTTTTGGCAGGGGAGGCAGGAATCGCAGCCATCGGGCCCGACCTTTCCCTCACAATTGACCGCCTTCGCCAGGTTGAGGGCCACCAGCCTCTTTCCAATCCCATCCGGCCCCTCGAAGAGGTAGACGGAAGGGAGGCGCCCTCCCGCAATCGCCCGTTGCAGAATGGCGATGGGTCGCTTATGCCCTACGATCTCCTTAAAAGACATAGCTCCTCATCCCTGCCCGAGGCGCGGAAGAAAGGAAGCGGGGAGATGGGCCCTGATCTCGGCGGCCACCTCGAGGGTTCCCCTCTCTGCCCGGATCACCTTGATCCGTCCGGGATTCTGCAGGGCCAGCTCCAGGTATCCCTCCCTCACCCTTTGGTGAAAGGCGAGGCCTTCTCCCTCCAGGCGATCGCGGCCCCGACGCGAGATTCGATCGAGGCCTGCTTTCGCCTCCATATCCAGCAGGAAAGTCAGATCGGGGATGGCATCCTTCACCACCTCATGGTTGATCTGCTCAATCATGTTCAGATCCAGCCCCCGTCCATATCCTTGATAGGCGACCGTGGCATCCCAATAGCGGTCGCAGAGAACGATCCCCCCAGCCTCCAGGGCGGGCCTAAACACCTCTTCCACCAATTGGGCACGGCAGCTGAGGTAGAGGAGGAGCTCCGTTAGGGGCGAGATCTTTACCCCGTCGGCCCTCAGGAGCAAGGTCCTCACCTGCTCTCCCAGCCCTGTCCCCCCGGGCTCGCGGGTCCTCAACACCTTCTTGCCCTGCTCCTCCAGATGGGCGGCCAAGAGCTCCACTTGAGTGGTCTTGCCGGACCCCTCCCCTCCTTCCAGGGTGATCAAAAATCCTTTACGCAACCTAATGGCCTCGGCCGGGGGCGCTGGCCTGCTTCTTCCTCTTCTCCAGCACCATCGTAGCGGCCCGGGAAACGGCCCCGGGGATATTTCTGTCCTTCGCCAGCCCGGACAGCTCCCGGTCAGACAACCCGGAGATGCCCAGGTTCAAGGAGACCGAAACCGGGGTCTTGGGGTTATGGAGGAGGTTTAACACCACCAGCTTGTTGGAGCGATAGCGGCGACTGTTGGCAATGGACCGGAGGACCTTTTCCGAGACATCCTTCAGTTGGCTGATGTGAATGATCTCGGAATCGGTGATACGGGGAGAGGAGACCACTTCCAGGGCCACCATCTCGTTGGGATCCCGGATCAGGATCATGCGGACTTCCTTATTGCCCTTCTTGGCCAATGCCAACCGCTGCCCTGAAGATAACTCCTTGATCATCCGGTAGAGGTCCTGTTTCTTCTTCCCCTTATTTTCCTTCCCCTCGGGCTGGCCTTCCGCCTGCTTCTCGGCCTCCCTCTGCAGTTGGCCCGTGACCTCCGGACCGAGATGGGGATTGGCCAACAGGGCCTTGCGCACCTTCGGGAATTTGCCCAGGAGCGCCTTGTCCTGGGCGATCGACTCCGCCAGGCTCTGAGCTGCATTCTCCGCGATGTAGTACAGAGTGGCTGCTGAGGCCCCTGGGTGGTGGAGGATCGCCCAGCACACCTCCTGGTCGTGGAGCCAGATCCGGACCATATCCTCCAGGATCTGGCCGCTCGCCTCCTCGTCTTGCAGCATCGCCAGGATCCGATCCCGCGGCAGCTCCTTCAGCATCCCCTCCGAGGTCTGCTCATCTGCCATGGATCCCTCCTCCCCTCAGGCCAAATTTGCCAGATAGGCCAATTGGTTACCGATTGGCCCCAATTCCTCCTCGGTCACGGTAAGCATATCCAAGATCAGGGCGCCCTTCTTGATCCTCGTTAGGATGGGGGGATTTCCGTTCCTCAACCCCTCCTCCAGCCACTGCACCGAGAGGGAGGAGGGTCTCAGGGTCACCCATCGGGTGGGGATCAAGACCCCGGGCAGGGAGCCTCCTCCCGCTTCGGCCTCTCCTGCTTCAATCTGCGGAGCAAAGGCCCTCCGGGCTACCGGCCCCATCCATTCCACCAACCTCTGGGCCCGCTGCTCCATCCACTCCAGGGGGGCGCTGAGGGCGGAAAGGACCGGGATCTCCTTCATGGCCTCCCCCTGTAGATAGATCCTCAGGGTGGCCTCCAGGCAGGCCAGGCTCAGCTTGTCCAGGCGCATGGCTCGGGCCAGGGGATTTTTTCCCAGCCTCTGGACCAGATCATCCCTTCCTAAGATCAGACCCGCCTGTGGGCCTCCCAAGAGCTTATCCCCGGAGAAGCAGACCAGATCCGCCCCGGCCTCCACGCTCTCCTTGACCAGTGGTTCCTTGGGCAGCCCCAGTAGAGAGAGATCCACCATCGCCCCGCTTCCCAAATCCTCCGCCACCGGCACCTGGTACCGCCTTCCCAATCCAACCAGCTCCCCGAGTGAACAGGCGGCGGTGAATCCCGAGAGGCGAAAATTGCTAGTGTGAACCTTGAGCAGGAGGCCGGTCTGGGGACTCATTGCCTCCTCATAGTCGGAGAGGTAGGTCTTGTTGGTGGTCCCCACCTCACGCAGCAAGGCCCCTCCCTTTTTCATGATCTCAGGAAGGCGGAAGGATCCCCCGATCTCCACCAGCTCCCCGCGAGAGACGATGACCTCCTTTCCCTCGGCCACGGTATTAATGATGAGGAACAGGGCTGCCGCATTGTTATTCACCACCAAGGAGGCCTCGGCCCCCGTTAGCTCATGCAGCAAGGGCTGCACATGCATCTGCCGGTTGCCCCGCAGATCCCCTCTCAGGTCGTATTCCAGGTTGGAATAATACAGGGCAATCTCCTGCGCTCGTTCCATAGCCCTGGGCGCCAGGAGGGCCCGTCCCAGGTTGGTATGAAGGATGACCCCGGTGGCATTGATCACCCGGCAGAGGGTGGCAGCAAAACGGGTCCTTGCTGCCTCCACCAACTCCTGGGAGACCAACTGCTCCTCCATCGGCGCGGGTTTCTTGCCCTGCAGGATCTCCTGCCTTTTCTCCTCCAGGAACCCCCGCACACACTCCACCAGAGCCCATCGCGGATAGGCACCCGCCAAAGCCTTGACCGCCTCCCACCCCAGCACCTCATCTACGGAGGGAAGGGAGCGCAGCCAGCCTTCGCGCTCTGACCTGGTCACCTCGGTCAATCCACCTCTCCTATCACCTCGATGGGGTCCCCGGGGAGGATCTTGCCCCCCTTCAGCACCTTGACGAAGATACCCTCCTTGGGCATCACGCAATCTCCAGCCAAATAATAGATCGCGCAGCGGCTGTGACACTCCTTCCCAATCTGGGTCACCTCCACCAGGACCTCCTTCTCCTTTCCCAGGGCCAGGCGGGTGCCTACCGGCAAGCGCAGCAGGTCAATCCCCCGGGTGGTCAGGTTCTCTGCGAAATCCCCCGGGCCAACCTCCAGCCCCTGGGATACCATCTTCTCGATGCTCTCCATGGCCAACAGACTGACTTGTCGGTGTCCTCCCCCCGCGTGGGCATCGCCCTCGATGCCGTGATCAGTCAGAAGATGTGCCTCTTTCACATTGTGCTTCCGGGTCCCCTTCTGCTCACTCACCGAAATGGCGACCATTTGACCTTTCATACCTGCCTCCTTCAAAGGCGAAACTGATCAGGCCAACAGATTTTCATTAGCACAAACTCCCCAAAAATTCAAGCCAATTGCGACCCAGCCCTTCCTGTCCATCCTTTCTTTCCCCAACCTTCATCTCACCCGACCAGGTTTCCCCTCACCATTTCCCTTGACGGGGGGCGTGGCTTTTGCTACAGGAACATGGAAGCCCGGAACGGCCCACATCAGAGAGAAAAGAAAGCAGGGAGCTGTCATGGCCACCTATGCCGTGATCGATTTGGGAAGCAACACGGTGCGACTCCTTATCGCCCAGGTCTTTGAGGATCATCCTCCCTCCCGGCCCCACCTCCTCTTTCAGGCCCAGGAGATCACCCGCCTGGGCGAGGGGGTTTCGCAGACGAAAAGGATCAAAGAGGAGGCGGCGGAGAGGACGATCTCTCTTCTCGCGCGATATCAGGAGACGATCGGCGATTATCGTCCCCAACGCCTGGAGATCGTGGGCACCGAGGCTTTGAGGGAGGCCGAGAATGCGAAAGAATTCATCGGGCAGGTCGAAGGCGCCTTGGGGTGGAGGATTCGAGTCCTGACCCCCGGGGAGGAGGCCCGTCTGACCCTCCTGGGCATTCGATATGCCCCCCTCGATCTGCCCGCCAGGCTGATCGTCCTGGATATCGGGGGCTCCTCGACCGAGCTCGCTCAGGCCGACGGGCTGCAATTGAGCCACCTGGTCAGCCTTCCCTTGGGGGCGGTAGGCACCCAGGAGGAATTCCTCAGCGCCGATCCCCCCACCACGGAAGAGATCGAAAGGATGTTCTCCTCTCTTCGGAGACGACTGTCGCTCCCCTTTTCTCCTTTCGTCTCCCTGCGGGATCATCTCCTGGTGGGCACTGCGGGTACTATCACTACCCTGGCTTCCGTCCATCTGGGGCTGAGAGAATATGACCCGGAAAAGGTCAATGGCCTGATCCTGACCCACCGCCAGATCGGAGAGATCTTCGAGCGACTGCGCCAGCTGCCGCTGGCCCTGCGGACCAAGGTCCCTGGCCTGGAGGCGAAACGGGCCGACATCATCCTCTCCGGCGCGGCCATATTGCTCGTCACCCTAAAGGTCCTCCAACAAGAGCGCATTGAGATCTCGGATGGGGGTCTCCGCGAAGGACTCCTCCTGAGCCTCCTGAGCAAGGGGGATTGACAAGCAATCTCCCCTCTGGTATAAAGAGGCGGGATTTAACGGCCCCCTTTTACCTCCTGAATTTACCATGATCAACAAGATAAAGGCCCTGGTACTCAATCAATCCTTTGAGCCCTTACAGATCTGCACTGCCAAAAGGGCCATCGTTCTTCTCTTCAGTGGAAAGGCACAACGGGTGGAGGATTCGGACCGCTCCATCGCCTCCCCCACCCTGGTCATCGTCCTGCCCTCCGTCATTCGCCTCAATCGCTACATCCCCCGCCCCTTGAAATACACCCTGGCCTTCAACAAGAAGAATATCCTGAAGCGGGATAACTTCACCTGTCAGTACTGCGGGAGGGACAGCGGGGAGAGGCTGACCATCGACCATGTGCTCCCCAAATCCCTGGGAGGGCGTACCGTCTGGGAGAATGTGGTCTCTGCCTGTCGGGCCTGCAACCTGAGAAAGGGAAATAAGACCGTGGTCGAGGCCAACATGGAACTGCTTTGCCCCCCTGCCCGCCCCCTCTCCCTGTTTCACCTTACCCTGGCCGCCTTTTCCCTGAACGCGGCCCAGGGATGGCAAAAGTATCTCCCTTGCACCCCTTCTCCGGTGAGCCGCCCCCCGGCAAGCCTTGAGGAACCTTCGAATGCGAGGATTTCCTGATCTCCCTGTTCACTCGCTATCCGTCTCCTCAACCCCTCGAGAGAGGTAAAGGCCATGAAAAACAACGCTACCAGACAGATCAGATCACTGCTCCTTTGCTGCTGTTTCTTCGCTCTGGGTCTCGGCTTCCTCTTGGCGGGAGTCGAAATGGCGGGAGGACCGTCCCCGGTCGCGGCCACCTCGCCTTCCACGATGGAAGTCCGGCATCTGGTAGGACCTGGGGAAGACCTTCACCTATTAGCCGCCTACTACTACGGGGACGCCCGCCAGTGGGAGAAGATCTTTCAGGCCAATCGCCATCAGATCAAGAACCCCAATCGGATCTCTCCCCAGCAGGTCCTGCGCATCGAGGTCCCGACCGGCTGGCAGCCTCGAATGCCCTTCTCTGCCTGGATGGAACAATTTAGGGCGGCCCCTTCCTCGAAAGAGGCCCCACCTACGGAGGCGGAGAAACTCCCATCCGGGGAACCGGGGAAAAATGAGAGCAAGGGGGGCCTTTAGTGAGCGTTAGCCTTCGGTGAAGCGGAGCCTGTCCGTCCCGCGCTGCGCATACTCTCTCCTGCCGTCCATCTATGCCATCCTTCGAGTTGATTTGTCCCTTTGAGCCCAAGGGCGACCAGATCCAGGCCATCACCCAGTTGACCGAGGGCGTGCTCCGCGGGGAGCGCCACCAGGTGCTACTGGGGGTCACCGGCTCCGGGAAAACCTTCACCATGGCCAACCTCATCGCCCATATCCAGGTTCCCACCCTGATCATTGCCCACAACAAGACCCTGGCGGCTCAACTCTACTCGGAGTTTCGGAATTTTTTCCCCAAGAATGCGGTGGAGTATTTTGTCAGCTATTACGACTATTACCAGCCTGAGGCTTACATCCCCCATACCGACACCTACATTGAAAAGGACGCGCTCATCAATGATCACATCAATAAGCTGCGGCACTCCGCCACCCACTCGTTGCTGGAGCGCCGCGATGTAATCATCGTCGCCTCGGTCTCCTGCATCTATGGGTTGGGATCGCCCGAGATCTATCAGGGGATGATGGCCTATCTGCAAGAGGCCCGACCCTATCCCCGGCAGAGCCTCCTCTCCCGGCTGGTGGAGATCCAATACCAGCGCAATGACCTCGATTTCCATCGGGGGACCTTTCGGGTGCGGGGGGATGTGGTCGAGGTCTTCCCCGCCTACGAAGACCTCGCCTACCGCATCGAGCTCTGGGGAGATGAAGTGGAGGCCATCTATCAGATCGATCCCCTGAAGGGAGACCGCCTGGCGCGCCTCCCCCATCTCTCCATCTATCCGGCCAATCACTATGTGACCCCCCGGGACCGCCGGGAAGAGGCCCTCCAGGCTATTGAGGAGGAGATGGAGGGTAGGATCAAGAAATTCGAAAGCGAGGGAAAACTCTTGGAGGCCCAACGCATCCGGCAGCGGACCCTATTTGATTTGGAAATGATCCGGGAGATCGGGACCTGTAAGGGGATCGAGAACTACTCGCGACATCTGGACGGCCGGGCCCCAGGGAGTCCTCCGGCCAACCTCATCGATTACCTGCCGGAGGATGCTCTGATCATCGTCGACGAGTCGCATCAAACCATCCCCCAGCTGCGCGGGATGTCGGCCGGTGATCGCTCGCGCAAGGCCAATCTCATCGATTATGGATTCCGTCTGCCCTCGGCCTTCGACAATCGACCCTTGACTTTCAAGGAGTTCGAGCGGGCGGCTCGCCAGCTGATTTATGTCTCGGCGACTCCCGGGCCCTATGAACTGGAGAAGGCTAAGGGGAAAGTCGCCGAACAGATCATCCGGCCCACCGGCCTGATCGATCCGAAGATCCTCCTCAAGCCGGCAAAGGGGCAGGTGGATGACCTCATGCAGCAGATCCAGGAGCGGGCGGCCAAGGATCAAAGGGTCCTGGTCACTACCCTGACCAAGCGTATGGCCGAGCACCTGGCCGATTATTACGCAGACCTGGGCCTGCGGGTGCGCTATCTCCATTCGGAGATCGATACCTTAGAGCGCAACGAGATTATCCGCAACCTCCGCCTGGGAAAGTTTGACTGCCTGATCGGGATCAACCTGCTACGAGAGGGGTTAGATATCCCGGAGGTCTCCCTGGTGGCCATCCTGGATGCGGACAAGGAGGGCTTCCTGCGGTCCGCCGGCTCCCTGATCCAGACCGCGGGGAGGGCGGCACGCAATGTGGAGGGGACGGTCATCTTCTATGCAGAGAACATCACCGGCTCCATGCAGCAGGCGATCAACGAGACCAACCGGAGGCGCCAGCTGCAGATGGCCTATAACCAGGAACATGGTATCACCCCGGAATCCATCGTAAAGTCCATCGGGGATGTCCTCTCCAGCATCTACGAGAAGGATTACTACACGGTGCCCGTGCCCCCGGAGGCCGAGCGGGCCGAGTATGTGCCCAGAGATCAGATCCCGGCCATGATCGTCCAACTGGAGAAGGAGATGCGGGCGGCTGCCAAAAGCTTGGAATTCGAACGGGCCGCGGAGCTCCGCGATAAGATCCAGGCCCTGGAGCAACGCCGCTTGGGGATCGTGGAGGGTCATCTCTCACGGAGAGAATAGCAGCGCTATGCTTTTTCTAATATTTCGTGCTTGCCGATGCGGAGAAGGATATAGCCTTCCGAAGTGATCTGAAACAAGAAGCGGTAGTCCATGCTGATGCTGCCTTCAAAGATGTCTGCGTGTCTTTGGACCTTTTTTACTCTTAAGGAGGGGTGGGACAGGTTCTGAACCAAAAGCCTCAGTTTCTTATCGGTGAGTTCCTGAACGGCGGGGGACAATTTCTTATAGTCGCGCTTAAAGTGGTTGGTTCTGACTAATTTCATCTAACCATGGAGGTCTTCTATTAGCTCCTCTATCTCCTGAAATTCTTTAGTCTTGCCTTCCTTCACTTCCCCTAAGGCTTCCTTAAGTACCTGTTCCCCTTTTTTTGACAAGGTCACAGGTGGGGCCTTCTCGATTAGGATCTGAGGCACAAGAACGATCTTGTTACCTTCCACAGTCACTTCCAGATAATCGCCTTCCTTAACGTCCAAGGCCTTGCGGACTTGGCTTGGAAGCGTGATCTGAGCCTTCTGTCTGATTTGAACGAGTGGCATCACTTCCCCCCTATGGTTGTGAATCCCGGATAACTTGGGAAATTCGGAAGTTCTTACTTTCTCATGATAGCTGAACAGCACGGAATGTCAAGGGAATTTGTCTTTGATGCTTCGAAGCTTGCTCTTTCTCAGGAAATCCGGAGTGTGCAGCTCTACCTTTCGGCCCAGCAGATGGGAAAGCTCCAATTCCATAATGACTGCATGGCCTTTGGGGCAATCTCCAGCGAAAGAAGTTCATTGACTTCTGTATTACTGTTGTTATAATTTCTCCGAAAGGAGATTCACTATGTTGAAGACCGCTGTCCGCCGAGTAGGCAATAGTCTCGGAATCACCCTTCCCAAGACCATCGTCGAAAACTACCAACTGAGCGAAGGGGATGAGCTGCACCTCATCGAAACCGCTGAGGGGGTGATGCTTACCCCATTCAACCCGCGCTTCGCTGAGTGGGCCAAGGCGTACGAAAAGACCAACAAGCGTTATCGGAATACTCTTCGTGCCCTGGCCCGATAATGGCTATCCGTTTCATTCCCGACGATATCGTACCATTGATCCATGCAGACCTGCTCCGCAGGTATGGTGGACGGCCTGGGCTGCGGGATCGTAACCTTTTG
>JAZDMQ010000155.1:0-7870 GCA_043800755.1 bacterium
ATCGGAAGGGTCTTTGGAGTGGGATATACCGCAATTACCGGAGCGGTGAAGCGAGGGCAGACCTACGTCAATTCGGATCGGCGAGTCCAGAATACGGTCCGGAGGATATTAAATGACATATGAAGATGTGACCCTCTCTTACCCTTACCCTCTCTTACCCTCTCTTACCCCTGATCATTCGACATTTCTCGGCGACATTTTGGTCGAGAAGCCCAATCCTGACGAACCCTCACGAAATGGAGATTCTCTGCAAGCCCAGGCTGAGGGGCGGGACTGCGGAGATCTGCTCGCTCTACATCTTCACCCTAAATACCCTTGAAAATCAACCATTAATACCCTTTTCCATCGAAGGTTCCACCCCCTTTCCATAGCCTGCTTGATTCGATGCCTTCAAGGACCCCGGGCCTGGACATCCTTATATCCCTTGTGAACTCATTACTGGCATAAAAAGTGCATAATATCTTGTTGCAGGCAGGTTGCTGGTAGGAAGAACGAGCACCCAAAAGAGGGAGGCAAGGAGGGTATACTATGGGGATTGTCTTGACGAGAAAGTTCTTGTCAGAAGAATGGACGGGAAAAGGACCCAATAGAAAGCCCCATGCAGGTCAAGCTTGAAGTTGCTTTTGCTGCGCCCTTAGGGTAAAATCTTTGATGATGCTGAAAGGACATGAATTGAGGCCTCTTCATTAATTTAATGGGGGCATCCGAAGGGGATTATTCAATTGAATGTGAAGCGCCTGATTAAGCTTTTGGTTGTTGGGCTGATCGTTGCAGGCATCTTGGCGTCCGGAGCCTTTTGGCTCTTCAAGCGAAACCATGCGTCCCAGGCCCTTTTCCGCACCGTTCCGGTCGAGCGCGGCGATCTGGTGGCGACCATAAGTGCCACCGGCACGGTGGAACCGGAGGAAGTGATCGATGTCGGAGCCCAGGTTGCGGGAAGGATCGTGGCCTTTGGAAAAGATCGCTCCAGCAAAACCGTTGACTATGGCTCCTTTGTGGAGCAAGGGATGGTATTGGCCCAGATCGATGACTCTCTGTACACCGCGGAGGTAGCTCAGGTCAGGGCTCAAGTGGAACAGGCCAAGGCAGGGGCAATACGGGCTGAGGCCGATTTGGGACAGTTGGAAGCCAAGCTCTTCCAGGCGGAGCGCGATTGGAAAAGAGCCCAGAAGCTGGGTCCTTCCGAGGCACTCTCGGAGAGCGACTACGATGCGGCCCTTTCAGCGTATCAGGTAGCAAAAGCCAACTTAGCGGTGGGTAAGGCTGCGATTGTACAGGCGAAGCACGCAGTCTCGCAGAGCCAGGCTACCCTGAGAAGGGCGCAACAAAATGTGGATTATTGCACCATTAAATCGCCGGTGAGGGGCGTCATTATCGACCGCAGGGTGAACATCGGCCAGACCGTCGTTGCCAGCCTTAATGCGCCCAGCCTCTTTCTGATCGCTAAAGATCTCAAGCGCATGCAGGTTTGGGTCGCGGTGAACGAGGCGGACACCGGCAGCATTCGCCCCGATCAGGCGGTCACCTTCACCGTCGATGCCCACCCCGGCCAGGTATTTCAGGGCGAAGTGGGCAAAATTCGGCTGAACGCCTCGATGACCCAGAATGTGGTTACTTATACGGTGGAGGTCATCACGGATAATTCCAGCGGCAAGCTGTTGCCCTACCTGACGGCCAACGTGAAATTCATTCTGAGCCGTCGCAACAACGTGTTGCGGGTGCCCAACGCTGTCCTGCGCTGGAGCCCTCAGCCGGAGCAGATAGCTCCGGATAGCCGAGGTCGCCAGGGTACGATGTCGGACGCCGCAAGCCCTCGTCCGATCAGCCAAGAGGAGTATACGCCCGGAGTCGTCTGGGTCTCCAGTGGGGCCTTCGTGCGGCCGGTCCCCGTCCGAATCGGCTTGACTGATGGCACCATGACAGAGATTCAGAGCGAAGAACTCAAGGAAGGGACCCAGGTTGTGATAGGCGAACAACGGAAAGAGAATCCAGGCAAGGAGTCTCAGGGCTCCTCATCCCCTCCCAGTCCGTTCGCCCCTCAACTCCGCGGGAGAGGTCGTCCGCCATCCCGCTGATGGCCGCAGATCATTACCCAAAAAAGGCATTTCGAAAATTGGAAAAGCACCCCAAGGAACTGATCGAGCTGCAGGACATCCACAAGACCTATCACATGGGCGAAATTGACGTGCCCGTGCTTCGAGGCATCTCCTTGTGCATCTCTCAGGGGGAGTTCGTGGCCCTCATGGGGGCCTCGGGATCGGGGAAGACCACGCTCATGAATATATTGGGGTGCATGGATCACCCGACCTCAGGGCACTACTGGCTGGATGGGCAAGAGGTGGGGGAATTGTCCGCTGACGAGCGGGCCTTGCTGCGCAATCAAAAGATCGGCTTTGTGTTCCAGAACTTCAACTTGCTCCCCCGCACCAGCGCCCGGGAGAATGTCATGATGCCTCTCTCCTATGCCGCGGGATACCCATCGAACCACGATGCTCAAGAGTGGGCGGAGGGATTGCTGCGAAAGGTGGGTTTAGGGGACCATCTCGACCAGGAGCCCTCTCAGCTTTCCGGCGGGGAACAGCAGCGCGTGGCCATTGCCCGGGCCCTGATCAACCACCCCTCCTTGTTGTTCGCCGATGAACCCACCGGAAACCTCGACTCCTCCACCAGCGAGGAGGTGTTGCGCATCTTTCAAGAGCTCAACGAGAAAGAAGGGGTGACCATCATCCTGGTGACCCATGACCCGAACATTGCACGGGTGGCAAAACGAACCATCCAGATACGGGACGGGGTGATCGGGGCGAAGCCGGATCCCGAGGGTGCCTCAGAGATTGGCCAGCAACCCCATCAAGGGCGTGCCCCAGCAAGGAGCCGAAGCTTGATCCGGTCCCGGGTTCGGATCAATCGCATGTTCCACACTGCCCTGACCGGTCTTCGCCGGAATATCGGGCGGGCCGCCCTGACGACCCTGGGGATCATCATCGGGGTGGCAGCGGTCATCGCCATGATGGAGATCGGTCGTGGCTCCGCGACGTCCATTCAGCGAGCGATTGCCAGCATGGGGGCGAGCAACCTCCTGATTCTGCCGGGTTCTGCCTCCAGTCACGGAGTGACCTTCGGGGCGGGGACCGGGATGACGCTGACCCCTGAAGACAGCGAGGTCATCGCAAGGGAGTGTCCCGCGGTGCGGGCTGCAGCCCCTATCGTGCGGGCCCGGACCCAGATTATCTATGGGAACCGCAACTGGGTCCCCACCTTTATCTATGGCTCCACTCCCGCCTTCCTGGAAGTTCGGGAATGGAGCCTATCCGAGGGCGAGGCCTTCACTGACCGGGATGTTCGCAATGGAAGCGCGGTGTGCCTGTTGGGTCAGAGGTTGGTCCGGGAGCTTTTCCAGGGTGAACCACCCCTGGGAAAGGAGGTGCGGATTCGAAACGTCCCCTTCAGGGTCATCGGGATCCTGAGCAGCAAAGGCGCCAGCATGGTGGGGATGGATCAGGATGATATCCTGTTGGCGCCCTGGACGGCCATCAAGTATCGGGTGACCGGCACATCGGTGGCGAATGTCAACCAGAGCGCCTCCTCAGGGTCTTCCACCTCGTCGCAGACCAACAGAATCAACCAGATCTACCCCACTACCCAGACCAGCCTTTATCCCCCCGCCTCCTCGACCCAGGCAGCCGACACTCCTCTGCCGGTGAGGTTCAGCAACGTGGACCAGATCCTCGCAGGGGCCCGGTCCACGGCAGACATCCCTGCTGCCATGCGGCAGATCACTAATTTGCTTAGGGAACGGCATCGAATCGGCCCAAGCGAATTGGACGATTTCAACATCCGGGACATGACCGAAATCACGAAGGCCCTGTCTTCCACGGCAACCATGATGACGAAGCTCCTCCTGGCGGTTGCGCTGATATCCCTCCTGGTGGGCGGGGTCGGGATCATGAACATCATGCTCGTCTCGGTGACGGAGCGGACGCGGGAGATCGGATTGAGGATGGCCGTTGGCGCCCGGGGCGGCAACATCCTGCAGCAATTCCTGCTGGAATCCGTGGTTTTGTGCTTCTGCGGCGGAGCCGCTGGGATCCTGGTGGGCCGGGGCGCATCTTACCTGGTCAGGGCCTTGCTCAACTGGCCCACAGAGTTATCCCTGGACGCCATACTGGCCGCCTTCGCCATTTCCGCTGCCGTGGGCATTTCTTTTGGCTATTATCCCGCCTGGAAGGCCTCGCGGTTCGATCCCATCATCGCATTGCGCTATGAATGACCGGGATCAAAGTCTACCCCACTGCTCGACCGGAAGAGGCCCGGAGGCACTGACTGTGCCAGATCGAGGTCACCGCTGGCAAAGAATGAAACGTACCGGCGCTCTATGCCTGCAGGCAGCCTGGCTGCTGACTTGGGTGGGCTGCACGGTGGGCCCCGACTACCGACCCCCGGAAACCCCGGTTCCCCCCGCATGGAGTGGAGTGGGCCTTGCCGCAGATTCTGCCACCCGCATCACACCAGCGCCTCCGGTCGAGCTCGTTGGGTGGTGGGGTACCTTTAAGGACCCGATTCTTAGTTCTCTGGTGGAGAGGGCGATCGAGTCTAACCTTGATTTGCGCCAGGCGGAGGGCCGGGTGCGCCAGGCCAGGGCCTCACGCGGGGTCGTGGCCTCAGGGTTGTGGCCTGAAGTAGATGCTTCTGCCAATTACGCCCGTAGCTATGATGGTTCATCATCCTCGGCTTCTCCAAGCATGGCAAGACCTCCCTCCGGCACAACCGTCGCTGCGCGTGACCTATTTCAAGCCGGCCTGGACGCCGCTTGGGAGCTCGACATCTTTGGGGGTGTGCGGCGCAACATCGAAGCCTCAAATGCCGATATTCGGACCAGCGTGGAAGACCGCCGCGATGTGCTGGTGACCCTCGCGGCCGAGGTCGGCACCAATTATCTCAACCTTAGAGGGCTCCAACAACAGATCGCCATTGCCCGAAAGAACCTTAAAGCTCAGCGGCATACCGCCGAGATCACCCGCAAGCGTTTTGAGGCTGGTTTTGTGAGTGCCTTGGATGTGGCCAGCGCACAGGCCCAAGTGGCGACCACAGAGTCCCAGATACCCTCGTTGGAGTCGGCGGCCCAGGGCGCCATTTACAGCCTCAGCGTCTTGTTGGGCCGCGAGCCCGCCGCTCTCCTCCAGGAGCTCGCCACCGAGACGCCGATTCCTCCCGCCCCGCCCGAGATCCCGGTGGGCCTCCCCTCGGATCTCATCCGCCGGCGCCCCGATATCCGGCGGGCCGAGGCTCAACTCCACGCGGCCACCGCCCGCATCGGCGTCGCGACGGCAGACCTGTTTCCGAAGTTCTCCCTTACGGGCTCCTTTGGTTTTTCGAGCACGGATTTGAGCTCCCTGGCAAACTGGAGCAGTCGCTCCTGGTCGTTCGGCCCCTCGGTCAGCTGGCCGATCTTCGCCGGGGGCCGGATCTGGTGGAATATCGAGGTCCAGAATGCGCTCCAGGAGCAGGCCCTCATTGCCTATGAAAAAACGGTCCTCACGGCCCTGAAGGAGGTCGAGACCGCCCTGGTTGCCTACGCCAAGGAACTGGAGCGCCGCAAATGGCTAACGGATGCGGCGGAGAACAATGCCAAGGCCGTGGACCTGGCCATGAAGCGCTACATCGCCGGGCGGACCGATTTTTTGAGCGTCCTCACCTTCCAAGGCGCGCTCTACCAATCAGAGGACGCCCTGGTCCAGAGCACCCGGAACTCGACCACTAACCTGATTGCTCTATACAAGGCTCTTGGAGGCGGGTGGGAGGAGGAGCCACAGCGGGAAAAGGACGCCCCCGGGGGAAAGGAAGGGGAGGCCAACCGATCCTAAGGGCGGAGCTTCTTTCGAGGGGGCCCCATTCTTATTCATTGATCAGGGTTCGTTGCGAGATTCCCGCAGGGAGGGTATAATTTCTCATCCATCAGGACTTTAGCCTCATCACCATCTCAGGAGGTAGCGGATGCAATATGTCAACCTGGGCCGGACGGGCCTCAAGGTCTCGCGAATCTGTTTGGGCACCATGTCGTATGGCTCCAAGAAGTGGCGCGATTGGGTGCTGCCGGAGGAGGAAAGCCGTCCCTTCATCCAGCGCGCATGGGAATTGGGCATCAACTTCTTCGATACCGCGGACGTCTATTCCCTGGGGGTCAGCGAAGAGATCGTGGGCCGCGCCCTGCGGGATTTCTGCCCGCGCGACCAGGTGGTCATCGCCACCAAAGTGAATCAGCCCATGGGGGAAGGGCCTAACGAACGGGGCCTTTCCAGGGGCCACATCATGAACTCCATCGAGGCCTCCCTCCGTCGCCTGGGCACCGATTATGTGGATCTCTACCAGATCCATCGCTGGGACCCTGAGACGCCCATCGAAGAGACCCTGGCGGCCCTCGACGACCTGGTGAGATCGGGCAAGGTGCGTTACCTCGGGGCCTCCAGCATGTACGCCTGGCAGTTCGCCAAGTCCTTGTACCTGGCCGATTTGCACGGATGGACGCGTTTTATCTCCATGCAGAACCATTACAACCTCATCTATCGGGAAGAGGAACGGGAGATGATGCCCCTCTGCCGGGCGGAGGGAGTCGGTGCCATCCCCTGGAGCCCGCTGGCGCGAGGCTTTCTGGCGGGGACCCGGCACCGCGGAGGGGGTGGGGAGACCACCCGTTCCCAGAGCGATGATTTCGCTGCCGACATGTACTTCAAAGAGGCGGATTTTAAGATCGTGGATCGGGTCCTGGATCTGGCCCAGCGCCGGGGCGTCTCTCCGGCCCAGATCGCCCTGGCGTGGCTGCTCCGTCAACCGGGAGTCACGGCCCCCATCATCGGCGCCACCAAGATGCCGCAGCTGGAAGAGGCGGTCGCCGCCGTGGAGGTCGCATTGACCGACGAGGAGTGTCGCTTCCTGGAAGAGCTCTATCAGCCGCACCCCGTGCTGGGGCATAGCTGAGAGTAAACGGAGAAGATCGAAGCCCCTCGCGGCAGGGCTGCGGGACAGCGCCTCCCATGCACAGACCGGCCCCATTCGGTCCAAAGGAGTAGTGGCTATGGCAAAGCTCATTGGCATCATCGTGGCCATCATGGTCATCATTCTGGTGGTGCTCGGCTACCTGGAGCTGGGCAAGAGGACGGCCCAGGAGGGCAAAGCGGTCGTCGAGACAACACGCGGGGCCGTGGACAGGGCAAGGGAAAATGCGGAGGAGATGAACCAAAGGATCAAGGAGACGAACAAAGAGGCGGAAAAGATCATGGGGGGCGAGAAGGAATACCCTCTCAACAACAGAGATCCCCATCAACGAGAAAGGGAGAATCCATGAAGGTAGGTTTTGCCGTTCAGCACAACGAAGGGATCGAGAGCCAGGTCTATGGCCACTTCGGCTCTGCCCCTGCATTCCTCATCGTCGATACCGAAGGCAAGGAGGTCCTGACCGTGGACAACCGGGACTTGCACCATGCCCACGGGGCATGCAATCCCATCCAGGCCTTGGGTGGCAAGACCGTAGAGGCCATGGTGGTCGGGGGGATCGGCGCCGGCGCCCTGATGAAGCTGAATGCGTTAGGAATCAAGGTGTACGGGGCCGGAGCTCCAACCGTGAAAGAGAACCTCGCCCTGCTGAGCGAGGACAAGCTGCAGGAGCTTTCCGTGGATAGCTCCTGCCGATCCCATGGGGGCGGCTGCGCCCATTGACTGGAGCCTGAGTTGAAATAGGGTAGTCCTCACTGAGGGGATCCATCCAACGGGAGTCCTTCCGTTGATGTGGGCGGGGTAGTCGTTCCAACGGTACTCCGCCCATACCTCATCCATTCCCCCCTTCCTGAAATCCTAAGGCCAGCCCACATCACCCACC
>JAZDMQ010000012.1:0-5788 GCA_043800755.1 bacterium
CCGGGTTGTCGGTGTTGATGAACCAATTGATTCGAAGGAGGAAAAGGGAATGAGCGAGGAAAGAGGAAATGCTCCTGTCATCCTCTTGGCCTTCCTGCTGGGGGGCGTGGTGGGGGCCGGCCTGGCCCTCCTCTTTGCGCCTCTCTCTGGTAGGGAGACCCGAGAGCGCATCAAGGACCTGGTGGAGGAGGTTAAGGACAAGGCGGATGGGGCAGTAGAGGAAATCAGGGACAAGGTGAAAGAGACGTTAGATTTGGGCAAGAAGGCCCTGGAGGAAAAGAAATCGATGGTGTCGGCCGCTTTCGAGGCTGGAAAAGAGGCCATGGGGAAAGAGAAGGAAAAGCTAACCCAGAAATAGGGGTTACCCTTTCGGGGAGAGGAAGGAGGGAGCTTTGCGGCTCCCTTTCCTTTTTAAGGACGGAGTTATAAAATATGCCAGCTCGTCGCACGAAAATCGTCTGCACCATCGGTCCGGCAAGTGCTTCCCCCAGGGTATTAAGAAAGATGGTCGATCGGGGGATGGATGTGGCCCGCCTCAATTTCTCCCACGGTGACCGGGAGGAACATCGGCAGCTGATCCAGACCATCCGGGAGATATCGTCGGAGCGGGGCAAGGAGGTGGCCATCCTTCAAGACCTCGCCGGCCCCAAGATCCGCATCGGGGGAATCCAGGGAGGCTCCGTGGTCTTAAAACCCAGGGCCGATTTTACCCTCACCGCGAAAGAGGTACCCGGGGATGAAAGGGAGGTTTCGATCGGCTTTCCTGACTTGCCCTCCATGGTGAAGAGAGGGGATACCATCTTGTTGAGCGACGGGGCCCTGGAGTTGAAGGTCCTCTCTCGCGATCGTTACCATATCCACTGCCGGGTGATGGTGGGTGGCGTGCTCGGGGCCCACAAGGGGATTAACCTGCCGGCTACGACCCTCTCCATTCCTGCCCTCACCGAAAAGGATAGGGAGGATATGGAATTTGGGATCGCTCACGGGGTAGACTTCGTCGCCCTCTCCTTTGTTCGCAACGCCCCCGACATAGACGAGGCCCGCAGCTTCCTCAGGGAGAAGGGAAAGGACCTCCCCCTGATTGCGAAGATTGAGAAGCATGAAGCCCTGGATCACCTCGATGAGATCGTGGAGACCTCGGATGGGATCATGGTGGCGCGGGGGGATCTGGGGGTGGAGATCCCCCTGGAGAATGTTCCGATTCTGCAAAAGGCGATCATCAAAAAGGCGAATCGGGCGGGAAAGCCCGTGATCACTGCAACGCAGATGTTGGGGTCGATGGTGGAGAACCCTCGACCGACCAGGGCGGAGGTGACGGATGTGGCGAATGCGCTCCTGGACGGGACAGACGCAGTGATGCTCTCGGAAGAGTCGGCGGTGGGGCGCTATCCGGCGGAGGCCGTGGCCATGTTGGCGAAGATTGCCCTGCGGACCGAGCGAACCTTCCCCAGGGAGAGGAAGGAGGAGGAAGGTAGAGGTCAATCCAGGAGAGGGCGAGACATCTCGGAGGCAATCAGCCATGCCACCCGATCGATGGCGATCGACATCTCCGCCAAGGCCATAATCACCTGTACTACCTCGGGAAGCACCGCCCGACAGGTCTCCAAGTATCGCCCCCCCGTGCCGATCGTGGCCATCAGCCCCCAGTTGAACACGGTCAGGTGTTTGGCCCTTTCCTGGGGGGTCATCCCCCTTCTATCTCCTGGCTATTCTGATACGGATGACATGATCAACAAGGCGCTGGACAGGGCCTTGGAATCTGGCATATTGCGTCGAGGGGATGCAGTAGTTATCACTGCCGGAATTCGCGTCGGTGTGCCCGGCTCCACCAATCTCCTGAAGGCGACCATCATCCAGTAACCACCATCCCTAACAGTGATTCGATTCTTGAAGAGGAGGAAAGGATGCGATCTTTTCGCTACATATTGATCGTTCTCTTAGCGGGGTGCCTCGGGTTGGCTGGAGGCTACTTCTGGGAGCATCAAGAGGTGAAGGACCTCCAAGGCCAAATCCAGGGCTTGATGACCGAGCTGCAGAATGTCTCTCAGGCCTCGCGTGAGCAGTTGGCAAAGGCCGAGGCCCAGCTGGAGATCTGCAAGTTAAGGGTCTTGGTCTCCGAGGCCCGGTGCGATGTGTTAGAGAGGAATTTCGGTCGCGCCGATGAGCGGATCGATGCCCTTGAGGCCTCCCTGGATAAAGCCTTCAGCCCCCTGGGGGATCAGGGGATTCAGGCCCGAGACGCCGTCAAGATGAATTTGGAGGGAGTCCGGGAGGGACTGAAGAAGCTGGATATTAAGGTCAGGGCCAAGATCGAGGAGTTGGCCAAGGTGCTGGATCAGGTGCTGGTAAAATAGAGCGGGGCAACCCTTCGGGTGGCTTTAGCGCTCATCCTGGGCCCTCCCTTTCCGAATAAGCCCTCCTTCAGGAGCGAAAATCCCGGAGGAGGAGGAGGAGAGCAATCCATGGATGTGTTCGGAAAATGGAATGAAGAGAGGCTGCGGGAGTTAGTCTCGGCCCGGATCGGGGACTCCCTCCTCATCGCGATCTCCAACCGGGAACCTTACATTCATGTGCATAGCGGGGAGAGGATTGAATGCCTGAGGCCGGCGAGCGGCCTGGTGACCGGGATCGATCCGGTCATGAGGGCCTGCGGGGGAATCTGGATTGCCCATGGGGGCGGGGATGCGGATCGGGAGGTGGTGGATGCCGACAATAAGATCCTGGTCCCGGAGGACGAGAAGAGATATGTCCTGAAGCGAGTTTGGATCAACGACAAAGAACAGGAAGATGGGTACTACTACGGATTTTCCAACCAGACCCTCTGGCCTCTCTGCCACAATGTCTACCTCCGACCCTCTTTCGATGACTCCCATTGGCAGCATTATAAGGCCGTGAACGAGATCTTCGCCCAGGCTGTCCTGGAGGAGATCAGGGATCACCCCACCTTTCTCTGGATCCAGGATTACCATCTCTGCCTGCTTCCGCGCCTGATCATGAACCAGATCGGGAATCGCGCGGTCATGGCCCATTTCTGGCACATCCCCTGGCCCACCCCTGAGGTCTTCCGCATCTGTCCCTGGAGGAAGGAAATCCTGGAGGGGCTTTTGGCCAACGATTTGCTGGGATTCCATATTCAGTATCATTGCAATAACTTCCTGGAGACCGTGGCCCGGGAGTTGGAGGCAAAGGTCGATTACGAACACTCGGCGGTCATCTACCAAGGACATACCACCCTGGTGAGGCCTTTTCCCATCAGCATCAATTTCGATGGGCTGATGAAGGATGCGCACCAGCCGGAGGTGGAGCGGGAGATGCGGCTCATCAAGGAGGAACTTCCCCCCAAGTGCCGCCACATCCTCTTGGGGCTGGATCGATTCGATTATACCAAGGGCATCCCCGATCGGCTTCGGGCCCTGGACCTCTTCCTGCAGAAGAATCCCGACTACCGGGAGAGGCTCATCTTCTTTCAGGCAGGGGTGCCGAGCCGGATTCGCATCAAGGCCTATCAGGAGTTGAACGCCCTGATCGATTCTCTGGTCCAGGAGATCAACGACCGGCATTCCACTCCGCTCTGGAGGCCCATTGTTTTGCTCTCGGGGCTCATCCCCTACCGCAAGATTCTGGCCTTATACCGCCTGGCCCATGTTTGCCTCGTCAGCTCCCTTCACGATGGCATGAACCTGGTGGCCAAGGAATATGTGGCTGCCAAGTCCGAGTTGAATGGGGTCCTCATCTTGAGCTGCTTTACCGGCGCCTCCCGCGAACTGACGGATGCTTTGTTGATCAATCCCTATGACCTGAAAGGGTTCAGCGACGCCCTCAAGGCGGCCCTGGAGATGCCGATTACCCAGAGGAGGAAGCGAATGGCCAAGTTGCGGGAGGTGGTTTCCGAACACAACATCTACCGCTGGGCAGGGGAGATGATCAACGCCCTCTCTCGGGTGCCGGGATCACCCCCGGCGTGAGGGGTACCCTTGCCCTTGCAGAGGAGGGGAGCCCTTGGCGCAGCGCCTTTTTGCCCACCTCGAGGCAGTCGAAGCCTTCCTGGCCCCGGGCAATCCTTTAGTGGCCCTGTTCGATTTCGACGGCACCCTGGCCTCCCTGAAGCGGTGGCCAAGAGAGGCACAGCTCTCCCCTTTGACTCGATCCTTGCTGACCCGCCTGGGAGGCCTGCCCGGGGTTCATCTGGGTATCCTCTCGGGCAGGAGCCGGGATGACCTCCGAGGCAGAGTGGGCATCGCGGGCATCTACTATGGAAGCTGTCACGGCTTAGAGATTGAGGGGCCAGGGCTTACCTTTCAGCACCCGGAGGCAGCGAAGATGAGGCCTCTCCTCTCCCAGATGGCGAGGGATCTGCGGACCCAATCCCAGATGTTCCCGGGGGCGCTGGTGGAGGATAAGGGTCTCAGCGTGAGCCTGCACTACCGCAACGTGGACCGGGGATCGGTCTCCTTTCTGCAGGATCAATTCTTTCGGGTGCTGGAGGGGTATGGGGAGAAGATGGAGGCGATGCCGGGGAAAGAAGTCCTGGAGGTGCGACCCAACCTCAGTTGGAATAAAGGAGACGCGGTCCTCCTCCTTTTAGACCACTTGCGGCAAAAGGAAGGGGAAAGACCCATCGCCCTCTATCTGGGAGACGATCAGACCGACGAGGATGCCTTTGTCGCCCTGAGGGAGCGAGGGCTTTCTATCTGCGTGGGGCCCGATCATCCCACTGCGGCCCGCTATTTTCTTCAGGATCTCAGGGAGGTGCAGCGCCTCCTGCGGTGGATGTCAAGCTGCCGTGGCCGCCGCTCGGCCCCTCACCACTCCCCTCCCCTTCCCTAGTCCTGACGATTCCCTTCATAGATGCGGGACCTCCTCCTTGCCTTTTTCCTCACCTTCCCCCTTCCTCATCTTTTTCTCTAAGAACTGCCTGGCTAACTCCTTTCCCCCTAAACCGAAGGCGAGGGCCAGGGCCAGGATCAACCCGCCAAAGAGGATGGAGAGGATAGCCACCACCATCTGCTGAGCAATCCCTAAGTGGATGAGGGCCATGGCCGACGCCAGGATCATGGTGCCCCAACGGACTGCCCGGGCGATGAAGGGGGCGAAATCGATCCGGGCGTTGACCGCCCCAATGAGGACTGCGTGCCCCAAAAAATTGGCCACGATCCAGCCCACCAAGACGATCAGGATGGCCACGATTGCCTGGAGGAGGAGGCCAAAGAAGCGAGAGATGAGCAGAGAGGTTGCCTGAATCTGAAGGGCACTGATCCCAATCATCAGGGAGGGGATCAGGAGGATCCAGAAGAGCAAGAGGCTCAGGAGCTGCGAGAGGGGACTCTTGAGGCCCGCATTCCGCAAGATGGCAGATAGCCCCCATCGATCGCTCCAGCGGTCGGTGCCGACCTTCCTCAGCAGGTAGCGGAAGAGGCGCATGGCGACCCAACCCAACAAGATGCCAAGAGCGATGAGGAAGACCATCGCCACGAGGCTGGGGACGAAAGCCGCCGCCCTCTCCACGAAGTCGCGAAAGGCATAGACAACTGCCTCCTTCCATAAATCTCCCATGGGATCACCTCCATCTTTCCGCCAGATAAGGCTTCAAGGCGATGAATCGCTGGCAGAGGAGCTCCACGGATTGCTCCGGTTCGGCCTCTGAGCCCTTTTCGGTTTCGATGATTAGGGAGGCCATCCTCCCCAGATAAAGCGGGGTCAACGACTTGAGAAGATGGCGCCAGTAGAAGATTCGGTAATGATAGGCCAATAGCATGTCGTAGATGACCCGGACCCAAAGGTCCATGGG
>JAZDMQ010000013.1:0-3782 GCA_043800755.1 bacterium
ACCTTCACCTCCCCGCGATAGTCGATTTCCAAAAGCTGGTTAACCTGATTTCGAATCTCCTGATCTTCCGCCATTTCTTGATTTGCCGTCTTCAGGCGGTTATAGCAGGCGGCGCAACAGGTCAGGACCTGATCCCCGTTCATGGTCCCGTTCATGGTCCGGGCTGCCCACAAGTTCCTGACTGGAAGGACAACCGCCAAAAGATGCATGCTCACATGGGCCGACGTGGCACCGCAGCATATCCAATCCGGGACCTCAGTTAGTTCGATCCCTAACCTCCGGCAAATGGCGCGAGTGGAGAGATCGTACTCGCGAGAAGTGGAGTGCAGCGTGCATCCTGGGTAGAAGGCGTACCTCATCTTTCGCCACGCCCCTTCGCCTCGATCTTTTTCACCAGGGCCTTCAACTGCTTGGCTCCCTTGACCCGTGGGGGGATGGGATTGATTTTCCCTTTCAGGAACATGCCCGGGGCCTTAAGCATATCCTTGAAAAGGTGGCCACTGCGAAGATTGTAGCCCAGGATGAGCCCCACTTCGTAGAGGCGGCCGAGGGAGGCCAGATTGTTGACAAAAACCCGATTAAACACCAAGATCTCTTTCTCGCGGGAGGACCTTCCTTCCCGGTAGGCCATGTTGCGGAGAGCATCGATTACCCGGGCAATATCCACCTCCTGGGGGCAACGGGTGGTGCAAGTCTCGCAGGAGGCGCAGATCCAGATAGCCCGCGAGTCCAGCACCTGATCCTTCATGCCCAATTGCACCAGACGGATGATCTGGTTGGGAAGGATATCCATCTCATGAGCCACCGGGCAGCCGGCGGAGCACTTTCCACACTGATAGCAGGCGAGGATATTCTGTCGGCTGCTAGCCTCTACTTGCTTCACGAAGTCAGACCGAAGCGCGCTGGTTGAAATCTCCCATCTCATCGACTGGTCCCCCAGAGAACCTCATCCCAGAGAGCATCCCCGTCATCACGCCGATTGCGGGCGCTATACGTTTTCACAAAACCGCATCCTTTTACCACAGTTAATCATCCCTGTCAAGAATTATGCAGATCCCCGGCCCCTGAGACCCCCCTTCCTCCCTCGCCACGTTCCACTCTTTCCTTGACTTTATCGATCAAAGCCTTAAAATGAAAGGGCAGTGGGGCACGGAGGGACCATCCCTCGCCCATTTCACGGATGCCCTTTAGAGGATGCTAAAAGGAGATCGGTGGGAGAAAGATCATGACAAGGAAGCCCTCGAGATTTTGCGCCTGGACCGCGCTCCTCCTCGTCATCACCCTCCTCCTTGGGAGATCGCTGGCCGAGGCAGGGGAGAGAGGGGTCTGGGCGCAGGCAAAGTCCTCGATCGTCCGTTTCAGCCGCCAGGCGGGTACCTTCTTGCAGGAGGCACACCGGGCCTTCCGGAAATTCTTCCGCCACGATGCCCCACAGGCCGGGCGGGAGATAGGAAGGGGGGCCGTCAAGACAGGCAAGGAGACACATCAAGCCTTGAAGGCGGCGGGCAAGGAGACCGGTAGGGCCCTGAAGCGCTCCGCCCTGGAGGCCAAGAGAAATTTGAAGAATGCCCCCAAGGAGATCAGAGAGGGCTCAGAGGGGTCCAGGTGAAAGGGCCTGCTCTGGGCTTGCCTGCCCTGACCTCGTCGCCCGGGGAAAGGACCAAACCATGGCGGAGATGAATAGCCGAGAGCGGATAGTTGCCTCCTTAGAGCGGAAGGAGCCGGATCGAGTCCCCCTCCTGGAGTGGGGGATCGACCCCAAGGTAATGGAGGCCATCCACCCCGGCCTGGGATTCCTCGACTTCATGGAAAAGATCGATCTGGATGCGGTAGGGACCAATTTCTCCTACGACCTCAAGACCAGCGCCCAGGTGCTCGATCCGGAGCGCCGCATCATCCGGGACAAGTGGGGGGTCGTCCGAGGCTTCACCACTGAGCTCATCGCCTTCCCCCTGGAGGGGCCCATCAAGTCCGAGGCAGATCTGAAGTCCTACACCCCGCCCGACCCCCAGGCCGAGGGAGCCCTGGGGATCCTGCCCGAGGTAATCGCCCGCTTCAAGGGAAAGAAGGCCGTCTTCTGGAATGCCCGGGATGGCTTCGTCAATCCGGCCAACCTGCGAGGGATGGAGAACCTCCTCTTGGACTATGTGGAAAATCCCAAATTGGCCCAGGAAGTGACCGAGCTATGCGCGGAGTACGAGATCGCCCTGGCCCGTCGGGCCATCCAGGCCGGCGCCGACTTCGTGATGTTGGGGGATGATTACGCCTACAAGACCGGCCCCTTGATGTCACCCGCCCACTTCCGTCAATTCATCTTCCCGGTGCTGAAGCGGGCCGTCAAGGCCATCCATGAGGCGGGAGGCTATGTGGTCAAACACACTGACGGAAACATCTGGCCCATCCTGGATCTGATCATGGAATCAGGAGTGGATGCCATCAATCCCCTGGAGCCGGTAGCAGGCATGGATATCGGAGAAGTCAAATCGAAGTACGGCCACAAGGTGGCGGTCATCGGCAACATCGACTGCGGTGACCTCCTCTGTCGCAGGCCGGTAGAGGCCGTGGAACAGGCAGTGAAGGAGTGCATCCGCAAGGCCTCCCCGGGCGGAGGGCACATCCTCTCCTCCTCCAATACCATCCACTCCTCGGTCCGCCCCGAGAACTTCCTGGCCATGATCCGCACGGCGAGGGAATACGGCCAATACCCCATCAATCTGGGAAGGTTATGAGAGGATGGGGGGCAGGGCCCGGGTCGGCACCAGCGGATGGAGCTATCCCCATTGGAGAGACGGAGTCTTTTACCCCCAGGGGCTCCCTGCAAGGGACTGGCTCCCCTTCTATGCCCGACACTTCGACACCGTGGAGGTCAACGCCAGCTTCTATCGCCTCCCCAGAAGGGAGGTCTTCGAGGCCTGGCACGACCGGACGCCGGAGGGCTTCTGCTTCGCCGTCAAAGCGAGTCGCTATCTCACCCATATGAGGAGGCTCAACGGGATCGAGGAGCCGCTGCAACGGCTCTGGGAGAACGCCCAGGGTCTGGGGCCTAAGCTGGGCCCCCTCCTGTTTCAACTTCCCCCCTCCCTTCCCTATGGGAGAGAGCGCCTGGCCCATCTCTTGACTGCCTTGCAGGGCCATCCGGCCGAATCAGGCCCCCGGGCCGCCCTGGAGGTTCGCAATCCCACCTGGCTCTGCCCGGAGTGCTATGACCTCCTCGCAGGCGCAGGGGTGGCCCTTTGTTTCTCGGACTGGCCGGACCTGAAGGTGGAGGCCCCGGCCACCGCGGGCTTTCTCTTCCTCCGCCGGCATGGCCCTCAGGCGCTCTATGCCTCGAAATACCCGGAGGAGCAGCTGCGGCAGGAGGCCCGACGCATCCGGGGCTGGCTGGACCAGGGAAAAGAGGTCTTCATCTATTTCAATAATGACGCCCACGGATGGGCAACAGAGGATGCTCGGACCCTCCTTAACCTATTAGAGAGGCAGGAGGATTTACCATAGAAAGGATGGAACCACTTATGGACAAGAGATCCAAATTGAGACAACTGCTGACCAGACCAGGAATCCTGATTGCCCCAGGTTGTCACGATGCCCTGGGGGCCCGCATCATCGAGGAGGCGGGATTTGCTGCCGCCTACATGACGGGAAATGGGGTCTCGGCCAGCATGGCCGGGGTCCCGGATGCAGGGCTGCTCACCATGACCGAGATGGTGGACCAGGCCCGGCGCATTGCCTCGGCCATAGAGATCCCCCTCCTCTGCGACGCGGACACCGGCTATGGAGGGATT
>JAZDMQ010000033.1:0-9001 GCA_043800755.1 bacterium
CAGATGATGGGATGAATCCTCCTTCTCTCCATATCTTCCAGTACGGCCTCCAGGGCAGGGAGGTTGGCATGCACATCGGAGAAGACCGCAAAAGGCCCTCCGACGGTTAGTCTCTTCATCGCTTTGCTCCTTCATGGTTCACCGGACGGCGGGCCTGTTTGCTCGCCTCGATCGTGGCTAAGACTGCGAACTCTTCTGCCCCGGTTCCCGTAATGATGAACATCCTCGGCATCATATTGGCGTCAATCATAAGCCCCTCGATGCCATACTGTTCCGCAGAGAGGACACAATCGAACGCTCCGTCCCAGCACTTTGAGTCAGAACGGTTCTTCCGGGTCGCGGGCTTGAGATTCACCCGCCCCTTGGCTCTTCTCTTCGACCGCTTTCCTGACGCGCTCCATCAAAGCTTTCAATCTCTCAGCTTGGCTCCGTTCCTTCTCGTCTTTAGGCTCCCTCTCCGGGTGCGTGACGCGCCAGGTAATCTTACCGCTCAGGGGAGGCTCCGGATAAGGCCCCGGATCGCACAGCATGTATTCTCGAAATGGAGTCGGCTCCTCCTGATAACAGGACCAGACAGCCTGACGGAGAACTTCCGGCGAACCCTCGTTCACGAGATCTATCAGGGTAATCTGTTTCCGAAATCGCTCAACGTGCCCAGGAGGGATGTTGAAGAGATATGGGGTGGCGGCCTCGGAGCCGATGATGCGTTTGTCTTGGCCTATTCCATTCTGAACAAGGGCCAATATGGTGCTTCCGACCAAATGTCCCGGAGACTCTGGACCGAATACGATCAAGTAACGGATGTTGGGATTGGAAACCAAATTGCAGATCACCTTCTCCAGGCCGATATTTTCCGTTTGCAGCGTGCCGGACAGGGCGGCCCCGGATTCAACTCCGACGCGCACCAGATGCTCTATCTCCGGGGGTGTTTCTTCCCGGATCCACTTGAGTATCACCACTACCGCTACCGGGGAATAGTCATTTCCCCGGAGGTAGCAACCCTCTTCCGGTGGGTATCCTGGTGCAGGTGGCACCTTCTCGATTTTTATCATTCTCTTTCCTTAGATATAGGCAGCAATTCAATGCCGGATACGGATGGACTTGCCCCCTTTTATTCCTTCCGAGCTGGGGGATTACAGCTACAACTGCCGCTGGGCGAGCAACAGGGTTCCGTCCCTTCCGTGCTGAAAAATCGCCGTTTGAAATAAAGAGCCACACTGACCAGGCTGATCAGCACCGGGACCTCGACCAGCGGCCCAATCACCGCGGCAAAGGCCGCCCCGGAGTTGATGCCGAACACGGCCACCGCCACGGCGATGGCTAGCTCGAAGTTATTGGATGCCGCGGTAAAGGAGAGGGTGGCGGTCTTGGCATAGTCCGCGCCCACCTTCTTTCCCATGTAGAAGCTGACCAGGAACATGACCACGAAATAGATCAGCAGCGGGATGGCGATCCGCACCACATCCAGCGGGATCTGCACGATCAACTTGCCCTTCAGGCTGAACATGGTAACGATGGTGAACAGGAGGGCGATCAGGGTGATGGGGCTGATCTTGGGAATGAACTTGCCATGATACCACTCCTTGCCCTTTGCCTTGACCAGGACCAGGCGCGTCAGCATCCCGGCGATGAAGGGGATGCCCAGGTAGATGAAGACACTCTGGGCAATCTGGCCGATGGTGACATTGACCACGCTCCCCCTCAGCCCGAAGAACGGCGGCAGGATGGTAATAAAGAACCAGGCGTAGACGCTGTAGAAGAGTACCTGGAAGATGCTGTTGAAGGCTACCAAGCCAGCCGCGTACTCGGTATCCCCCTTCGCCAGCTCGTTCCAGACGATGACCATGGCGATGCAACGGGCCAGGCCAATCATGATCAGGCCGGTCATATATTCGGGGTAGCCAGGGAGGAAGAGGATGGCCAGAAAGAACATCAGGATAGGGCCTATGACCCAGTTCTGCACCAGAGAGAGGCCCAGGATCCTCCAGTTGCGGAAGACATCGCCCAGCTCCTCGTAGCGCACCTTGGCTAAGGGTGGATACATCATCAGGATCAGGCCAATGGCGATGGGAATGTTGGTGGTGTCTACCTGGAAATGATTGATGAATCCCTCCACCCCGGGAAACAAGGCCCCAATCGCCACGCCGGCAATCATGGCCAAAAAGATCCACAGCGTCAGGAAGCGATCGAGAAAGGAAAGCTTGTGGACAATGGATTCGTGGGAACTCAATTGGCCTTTACTCACAGTTCAGTAACCTCCTCCGTGATGGATTGATGCTTCAAAAAAAGAGATAGCCCAGGACCCCTGCTCCCAGGATGAGAAAGACAGGGCGCAGGGGGGAATAGAGCGATAACAAGAGGGCCGCGGTGGCCAGGAGAAGACCTTCCACACCCTTCACAGAAGCCTGGGCCAGATCCAGGCCCGCCGAGAAGAGGACCCCAATCACACACAGGGTGATGCCCTTTAAGGCCGCCTGTAGGGTACGATTGCCTTGCAGCCGTTGCAGCTGATGGCTGGCCATGACGGTCATGAGGAAGGAGGGGGAGAAGATGGCGGCCGTGGCCGCAGCCGCACCCAGGAGCCCTCCCAATTTGAACCCGATGAAGGCCGCCGAGATGGCTACCGGGCCAGGGGTGACCTGGCCGAGGGCAATGGCATCGCTGAATTCCCGGGGGGTCAGCCAGTGGAGGTCCTCCACCAGCTCCTGGTGGATGAAGGGGATCATGGCCATCCCCCCTCCAAAGGTCAAGGCCCCGATCTTCAAGAAGAACAGGGTCAACCTCCAGAGGATCATGGCGTCCTCTTCCCCTGATGGAGGTGGATCAGGACCCCCAGGAGGGCACCCAGGCCGAAGATTAGCAGGATCGAGCCATGGAACGCCCAGAGCAGGAGGAAGGAGGCCAGGGCGAGCAGGAACCCGGAGAGGTCCTTGGTAGCCGCCTTGCCCATGCGGATGGAGGCTGCCAGGATCAGGCCGACCACCGCTGCACCCACCCCCTTGAAGATTCCCTCAGCCCTGGGATTCAGGCCATGTCGGAAATAGAGGAGGCTCAGGAGGACCATGAGGACGA
The DNA here is from genome assembly GCA_043800755.1 of bacterium. Classification (GTDB taxonomy): domain Bacteria; phylum Methylomirabilota; class Methylomirabilia; order CAVQYV01; family CAVQYV01; genus JAZDMQ01. The sequence goes on from JAZDMQ010000033.1 coordinate 3,073, forward strand.
AGGAGGGCAGGATGAAGGCACCAGTGGCCACTATCGCCCCTGGCCATTTCCGAAGCCGATGGCCGATGTAGGAGACGGCATCCACCGCGATGGGGCCGGGTAGGGTCTGGCCGATCGCGGTCGCCTCCGCAAATTGGGAAGGGCTGATCCATTTGCGCCGCTCCACCACCTCCTGGTGAATCAGGGCGAGCATGGGCATGGCGCCTCCAAATCCGATGCTGCCCAGCACCAGGAAGGTCCGGAAGATCTTTCCCAGGCCGATCATCGGGTCCGCCTCTTCTGGGCAGAGGCCTCCAGCGCACCCTTCATTGGAGCGGCAGGCGGCTCCACCCGGCAGCTCGCCCGCACCCCTTTGGCCACGGTCTGCTGCAGCCGCGTCCGGTCTCTCTCCCAGACCCCTTCTTTCGTCGAATCGTGCAGGATCCGAAGCACCGAGGAGGCAGGGTCCTCTTTTCCCCTCTCTTCTAAGGCATAGATGATCCATTTTCCTTCCCGGCGATCCACGACCAGCCCGGCCTCTTTGAGGATGCGAAGCTGGTGGGAGATGCGGGGCTGAGGCATCTCCAAGACATCCATGAGCTCGCAGACGCAAAGCTCCTTCTCCCTGAGCAGATTCAGGATCCGCAGGCGGGTCTCATCAGAGAGGGCCTTGAAAAGGCTGACCATCAATCGCATCGCTTAACCCCCTGTTGGCCGTAATATATTTACATATCTACATATGTTATTATATTCAGCCATCCACCTTTGTCAATCCATTTTCAGAGGATAAATGGGAGGAAAGACAACATGGGAAAGAAGGGCTGGATGGCCCTAATCGTCGCCCTGCTCGTCACCATTCCGGTGCTGGGAGGCTGTGCGGCCACCCTGAAGAATTATGAGCAGGTCGCCCTGGGCATGTCGCCTGAGCAGGTGATGGAGATCGCGGGCAAGCCCCACCGGATCCTTCTCCTCGAGACCACCGGGGAGGGGACCCTGCTTCCCACGCCAGCCGGGAAGCACGAGATCTGGTTCTATCGGGGCGGGGCGGCGTAAAAACAGAAGGGGAGGATCGCATCCTCCCCTTCTGTTTTTACTAACCTGTCTCGGACGAGGATCTTGCCCTCTTGCTTCTCCTTAGTGCGTCTCCTGGCCGCCGGAATCATTGATGGCCTGGCCGGTGATGTAGTCGGCGTCTGAGGAGGCCAGGAACAGGGCCACCTTGGCCACATCCTCAGGATATTGTCCCCGGCCCATGGGCACCTGCTGGTCCACTCTCGTCTTGATCACATCCTCCGGGGGGATGCCCCGGATCTTCCCCAACACGTTCGACAGGTAATCCCACATCTCAGTCAGGACGATGCCCGGGCAGATCGCATTCACGGTAATATGAGGAGCAAATTCGAAGGCATTGGACTGGGTGAGACCTATCACCGCGAATTTGGTCGCGGTATAGGAGGCCAGGTACGGGCCGCCCACCTTGCCCAGCCGGGAGGCGATGTTGATGATCTTCCCCGATTTCCGCCTCATCATCTCCTTGACCGCCGCCTGGGTGCAGAAGACCACGCCCTTGAGGTTCACCGCGATGATCCGGTCCCAATCCGCCTCTGTCGACTCGCCGAAAGGCCCGGCCAGCACGATGCCAGCGTTGTTGACCAGGATGTCGACCTGGCCGAACTCCTTGAGGGCGAAGGCCACCATCGCCTCGGCCTCAGCTTTTTTGGTCACATCGGTCTTCACCCAGCGGGCCTGGCCCCCGGCCTTCTGGATCTCTTTAGCTGTCTCCTCCGCCGTCTCCTGGTTGATATCGGAGACCACCACCTTGGCGCCCTCCTGGGCGAATTTCACGGCGATCCCCTTGCCGATCCCCCTCCCGGCCCCGGTGATGATCGCCACTTTGTCTTGCAAGCGCATCGATTGGATCCTCCTTACAGCCCCGGTCCGATGACCACAAAGGCCTTGACCGGCCGGGTAGTGAAGTTGAAGTACTTGTGGGGAGTCCCCCCGGGGATGAAACACTTCTCACCTTGAAAGATGTGGTGGCAGAGGGAGACCGCAGATCCCTCCCCTGCGCCCACTTCCTCCAATTGAACCACCAGGTCCCCTTCCAGGGCGTAGAGGAGCTCATCCCCCTGATGGGTCTCTACCTCAGAGATAGCGCCTACTGCCATCTGCAGCAAGGCCACATTGATATAGTCGTTGCTCACGATGAAGGAGAAGAGGACATGCCTTTCCCTGCCATGGATGAGCGGAAGCTGCTCCCCCGCCCGGACCGGGATGATCCTCTTCGCCCTGCGGGCCTTCTTGCCCTCCAAGGGGAAGCGGCCCAGGGAATCGATATTAGGGAGATTGGGCATATTGGTCATCTCACTTTCCCTCCCCGGCCTTGTAGAAGCGGGGCTTGGCCACCGGCGGAATGACCGTGCCCATCTTATCCTCAGCCGCCCAGATGCGCGGGGCCACGATGCTGATGGCCACGACCTTCTGGTCACCAAATCCGAAGATCTGGTGCCGCGTCCCCTGCGGGATGTAGAGGGCGTCGCCGGCATGCAATTGATAAGTCTCGCCCGTCTCCGGGGCAAAGGCCACCGGATCACCCTCCAGGAAATAATAGATCTCATCCCCGTAATTGTGCTGGCCGGCCGGTTCATAGTAGTTGCCGGGGCTCAAGGTCCACTGGCTGACGGTGAATTGATCCAGGCTCACAAAACGCCGCAGGGCCACCTGGTGGCCTTCAAAACCATAGAACCCTGAAAGCTCATCCCCTCTGCGGATGACGACAAACCGCTTCTCCTCCGGGGGGAAGGGAAACTTACCGATCCACTTGGGGATGGGCACCAACTGCACCTTTGGCTTCTTCCCCTTCTTCTCATTCTCCTTTTGGTCCATGACCCGCCTCCCTCCGGCCTTCCCAAAGGAATTACGATCCCCCATCACCTAATCCATAAACATCCCGCCATTGACATCCAGGATCTCCCCGGTGATGATGCGCGAGGCATCCGAGGCCAGGAAGAGCGCGGCCTCTGCGGCATCCTGGGCCTCTCCGAAGGCCCCCAGGGGGAGAGGAAAGCTCTTGATGATCGCCTCCCGCTGCTCCTTGGTGGTTGTTTTGTGAAAGGCAGTATCCAGGGGACCGGGGGCGATGCCGTTGACATTGATCCCGTGAGGGGCCAGAACCTTGGCGAAGTTGATGGTGAGACAGGAGGCCCCCGCCTTGGAGGCGGAATAGTTCATCCCCGAGAAGATGCTCCCAGTCTTGGCCACCAGGGAGGAAAAATTAATGATCTTTCCGGACTTCTGCGGGATCATCGCCAGCCCGGCGGCCCGACACCCGAGAAAGACCCCCCAGAGGTTGATGTCCATCACCCGGTCCCACTCTGCCTTGGTCATCTCCTTCCAGCCCACCGGGGAATTGACCCCCGCATTATTGACCATGATGTCCAGTCGGCCAAAACGCCGCGTGGTATCCTCGACCAGGGCGGCTACCTCTTGCTCCTGGGTGACATCGGTCTTGACCGCCAGGGCCTTGCCTCCTTGGGCCTTAATCTCCTCCATCACCTGCCTCGCCGCCTCCCCATCGATATCCGAGACCACCACCGTGGCCCCCTCCTGGGCGAAGAGGCGACAGATGGCTCTTCCGACCCCGCTTCCTCCGCCGGTTACAATTGCGATCTTATCGGCTAATTTCAAGGTGTCCCCCTATTCCTTCATCGACTCTACGACATCCACCGCCACCCGCGTCGCTACCCGGGTCGCTCCCGCCTCGATATAGGTCAATACCTCGCTCAGCTTGGTGATCCCCCCCGAGGCCTTCACCCCGAAATTGGGACCCACGGTCTGGCGCATCAGCTTGATGTCCTCCACATTGGCCCCGGGCAAGGCGTTTCCCGTGGAGGTTTTAACGAAATTAGCCCCGGTCTCCGTCGCGATCTGGCAGGCCTTGATCTTCTCCTCCCGGGAGAGCAGGGCGGTTTCGAGGATTACCTTGACGATCCGGCCCTCGGCCGCCTTCACCACCGCCTTGATGTCCTCAGCCACCAGATCGTAGAGCTTGTCCTTGAAGGCCCCCATGAATATCATCATGTCGATCTCGTCCGCCCCATTCTTGATGGCATCCTGGGTCTCAAAGACCTTGGTCGCCGTGGTATTTGTCCCGAAGGGGAAACCGGCCGGGGTGATCACCCCCACCGGCGTGCCCTTCACGATGCTCTTGGCCAAGGAGACATAGCAGCCGTGGACGCACGCGGTGACGAAATTATATTTGACCGCTTCCTCGCAGAGCTTGATCACCTCTGCCCGGGTGCCCTCCGGCTTCAGGATCACATATTCGATGTAGCGGGCCAGTTCTGCCTTGCTGAGCTTCATCTTCGCTTCTCCCTTTCTTTGCTTAAATTAGAAGGGACCCCCTGGGCCCTGGGCTCCCCGGTATCCCCTCTGATGGTGAAATGGTTCCCTCTCACTGAGAATGCAGAGCGAGACCTCACCCGCGGTCATCTGGGAGAGCTTCAATCTTCGCATTGTCAGTGGGCCGAACTTCTGCTATTATGCCGAAAACCGGGAGATCATAGCATAATCCTTTCTCCCAAGACAAGGACAAATCAGGGGGAAGAAAGATGCCGATCTACGAATATAAATGCCAGGACTGCGGAAGGCGATCCTCAATCCTTTTGCTGCGAATTGACCCCGCCTTCGTCCCCTCTTGCCGCCACTGCCAGAGCCAGCGGGTGAGCCGCCTGGTATCAAAGGTGGTGGTCCTCCGCTCAGAGGAGTCCCGCCTCGAAAGCCTGGCCGACCCCTCCCGGATAGGGGATCTGGACGAGGAGGATCCCAAGAGCGTGGCCCGGTGGATGAAGCGCATGGGAAAGGAGGTGGGGGAGGACATCGGAGAGGACTTCGAGCAGATGGTGGATCAAGCCATGGAGGAGGAGGGCGAAGATGGGGGTATATCGAACCAGCCAGAAGAGGGCCTCGAGGAGTAGGGCTAAGGCTCCCTCTCCTCAGAAGCAAGGCCCGCACCAGGCCACAAAGACGAGCGCCTATCCCGAGGATCTGCTGGGGCTCATCGCCTTTCACGGCCACCTCTGCCCGGGATTGCTCATCGGCTATCGCGCCACCTTGCTGGGATTGAAGCGACTCAAGGTGAGGGCCGCCCAGGATGAAGAATTGATCGCCCTGGTGGAGAATAAGAGCTGCAGCGTGGATGCAGTGCAATTTCTGGCCAGTTGCACCTTCGGCAAGGGGAACCTCTTCTATCTCCCCTACGGCAAGCAGGTCTTCACCTTCGCCCGCCGGCCCTCCGGGGAGGCGGTGCGCGTCTCCTTACGAAAGGAGGCGGAGGAGGGCCTGCCGCAGAAGGGGGCTGCCCGCCGCAGGCAATTCATCACTCGACTCCTAACCGTCCCGGACCTGGATCTGTTCAAGGCGAGGAGGGTCACCATTTCCCTCCCTCGCGCCGCCCAGGTCTACCGGAGCCTGCCCTGCCAGTCCTGCGGAGAGGCGATCATGGAGACCGCCGCCCGCATGGCCCACGGGAAGCTCTTGTGCCAGCCCTGTTTTGAGGCAGAGACCTCTGAGAGCTGAGCCTGAGGAGGTCATTTGTCCACCATTCGCCAGCAGATCATCGAGAGGCTGGAGGGATCCACCATGACCACCCGCGATCTCTCCCGGGAGCTCCGTCTCTCTGAGGCAGAGATCTTGAGGCACCTGCCCCATGTGGCCCGTACCGTCGTTGCCGCCAGGAGGCGACTTATCATGGAGCCACCCGTCTGCCTGAGCTGTGGCTTCCGCTTCAAGAAGAGAGAGAGGATGAGCTCTCCCAGCCGTTGTCCCCTCTGCAAGAGGGAGCACATCTCCGAGCCGAGTTTCTCGATCCAATGAGGACCCACTGAAAGGAAAAGGAAGTTGACCTTGGGTGGGATGGCAAGCCGTATCACAGAAAGGAGAAAGGAAATGT